>CAJJAH010000001.1 GCA_905182255.1 Cryomorphaceae bacterium BACL11 MAG-121001-bin54 | reverse complement strand
TCCTTTTTCACTATTCTTTATTTACCTATTTGAAAATATTCAAATCCTTTTGATTCTAAATTAAAGGCATTGTACTGATTTCTCCCATCAAAAATAATTGGATTTTTTAATTTATTTTTTAGTTCTTCAAAATCTGGAGATCTAAATTCTTTCCACTCAGTTAATAGAACTAAAGCACTTGAGTTTTTTAAAACTTCATATTTAGAATCTACATACTCAATATTTTGAATCCCATTTAGGTAATGCTCTTTAGCCTCATTCATAGCCTTTGGGTCATATGCTTTTATCATAGCACCGCGCTTTATTAATTCTTTGATTACATAAATTGCTGGAGCTTCTCGCATGTCATCTGTTCCGGGTTTAAATGCCAATCCCCAAACACCAAAAGTATAGCCTGTTAAATCTTCTCCAAATCGTTTGACTATCTTTTGAGCGATGACTAATTTTTGTGCATCATTAACTTTTTCAACTGCGGTGATTAATTTGGACTCATACCCATTTTCTTTAGCAATTTTGGTAAGTGCTTTTACATCTTTTGGAAAACAAGACCCACCATAACCAGCACCTGGATATATAAAACTATATCCTATTCTTTTGTCTGAACCAATACCAATACGCACTTTATTTGCATCAGCACCCACTTTCTCGCAAATATTAGCAATTTCATTCATAAACGAAATCTTAGTTGCCAACATTGCATTTGCTGCATATTTTGTCATTTCAGCAGAACGAATATCCATCGTAATAAAACGATCATGTGTTCTAAAGAAGGGAGAATATAATTGCTTCATTAATTCAATAGCATATTCTGAATCTGAACCAATAACAACTCTATCTGGTTTCATAAAATCATCTATCGCTGCGCCTTCTTTTAAAAACTCAGGGTTAGAAACTACATCGAATTTTAAGTCTGAATTACGTACATCTAATTCTTTTTGAATGGTTGCTTTTACCTTATCTGCAGTTCCAATAGGTACTGTAGATTTATCTACAATAACTAATCTTTTTTGCATGCTTTGGCCAATAGATTTTGCTACTGCCAATACATATTGTAAATCTGCAGATCCATCAGCTCCCATAGGGGTTCCTACTGCTATAAAAGCAATTTCAGAATCCTTTAAAGCTTTATCTAATTCTGTTGTAAAAAATAAATTTTTATTCTTTACATTTTTTAAAACCATTTGGTCCAGACCAGGTTCAAAAATAGGAATTATTCCTTTATTTAATTTTTCTATTTTTATTGGATCAATATCTACACAAGTAACTTTATTTCCCATCTCGGAAAAACAAGTTCCTGATACTAGTCCAACATATCCAGATCCTATTACTGTAATATTCATTTTTCTTTTTTATTATATAAAGTATTCAAAATTACAATTAGTTTATAAAATTTAGCAGATTTAAAATTCATTTATTGCTCTTTGTATGTATTCATCTTCCGAACTTAGCACAGAGTAATAAATATCATTATCCCATAGGTTGCGGCAGGTAGTTGCTTTTAATAGGTTACTGAAATACTTTAATTCAGTATTACCTAGTTTCAGCTTAAAGTTTTTATCTTTTTCGTTTACAAATTCTTTGTATTGGGAGTAAATAATAGTTTTATTAATTTCGGTATGGGATTTAATATTTTTCTTTTTCAACTGTTCGCTTTGCTCTAAGCAAAATTCATTTAACCAGCCCTTACTAATCATTCTATTTATTTGCAAATAGTTTGCTGTACTATCTCTTTTTATAATTATATCTGGCGTAATTCCACCACCACCATATACCGTCCTTCCATTTTTTGTTGTGTATATTAAACTATCAGGAAAGTTATCTATTGTATCTTTTCGTACGTATTGTTCTAAGTAGTAATCCTTTTCATTCTTCCCATAATCTTTTTGAATGCATCTGCCAGATGGAGTGTAGTATCTTTGTGTGGTAAGACGAATTACCGATCCATCTTGAAGTGGAATCTGTTCCTGTACTAAGCCTTTTCCGAACGATCTTCTCCCTATAATTTTTCCTCTATCGTTATCTTGCAAGGCTCCCGATACAATTTCGGATGCAGATGCGGAACCTTCATCAATAAGTACTATTACCTTTATGTTTTCTAGCTGTCCATTACGAGTGGCAAATGTTTCTTCTTTTGGCCTATTTCTGCCTTCAGTAAATACGATTAGCTCTCCATCTTTTAGGAATTCATCACACATTTGGTTGGCAATATGTAGATATCCACCTGGATTCCCTCTTAAATCAAGGATGAGTTTCTGCATTCCCTCTTGTTGTAGGGAATTTACTTTCTCCATCATTTCCTCATAAGTGGTAGCAGCAAATCGGTTGATTTTTATATAACCAATATGATCTTTTAGTATTATTCCAACATCTACACTATATAGTGGTATATCATCACGTGTTATTGCAAAGGGTATTAATTCTAATTGCCCTCTTCTTTTTATATTAACATTTACTATGCTCCCTTTTTTACCTCTTAGTAATTTTATTACTCCTTCATTTTTTATACCAGTGCTAGCGACATCTTCTTTTTCTACAGATGTAATTCTATCACCCGATTGAATTCCAAGTTTTTCTGATGGACCTCCTGAAATAGCCGAAACCACTACTATAGTATCATCAATAATATTAAATTGAACACCTATCCCGCTAAAACTCCCTTGCATATCCTCTTCTACAGCTTGGTATTTTTTCACGGGAATGTAAGCGGAGTGGGGGTCAAGCTCGTTTAAAATAGCATTAATAGTTTTATCTTCAAAATCGCTAGTATTTAGCGTATCTACATAGTGATTGTCAATTAGATTAAGAATGGCATTTATTTTCCCCTCCTGGGTTGCTTTAGGGGAATCGTTTCCTAAATTACCTAGAAGTATTCCACTGCAGATCAGCAGGGCATAAATAAGAGGTTGTAATTTTTTCATTATAATTTTTGCTTGTCAAATTCTACTACTTCTACACCTGCTTCTTTTAAAAAGTCAATTCCAGATGTATCCTTATATTTATTAATGAATACAAGGCGTTTTATGCCAGCTTGATGTACAAGTTTACTACATTCTCTACAAGGGGAAAGAGTTAGATATACTGTTGCTCCGCTACAATTGTGAGTGGAACTAGCGGTTTTTAGTATGGCATTTGCTTCAGCATGTAGTACATACCAGTGAGTTTTTTCATTTTCATCTTCACAGCAATTTTCAAAGCCAGTTGGAGCCCCGTTGTAGCCATCTGAAATTATCATTCTATTTTTTACAATTAGTGCACCCACTTGTTTGCGTTTACAATGGGATAGCTTTGCCCACTCTATTGCCATTCTTAGGTAAGCCCTATCGTATTTTTCTTGTTTTGTGCTGGTCATTAGTTGATGTAAATAAAGGTGCAAGATACAAAAAACTTGTATTTTTAGGTATATAAAAAAAGCAGAAACTTATTGTTTCTGCTTTAGTACCCAGAGCCGGGCTCGAACCGGCACGAGTTACCTCATTGGTGTTTGAGACCAACGCGTCTACCAATTCCGCCACCTGGGCAAGTGGAATGCAAAAATAGATGTTTACTTCAAATCTTTCACCTTTTAACTAAAAAATAAAATCATTAGCCTATTTAAGACCTAAAGTGTATATTTGCACCCCTTTTTTAACAAGATATGTCCATGGAAAGACCAATTAAATTTTTTGCAGGAAATAATACTAAGAACTTAGCTAGTAAAATCGCTAATGCCTTTGGTGTTGAGTTAAATAAATCCTCAATAGTTGAATTTTCTGATGGTGAGTTTGAGCCTTCATTTGACGAAACAGTAAGAGGTGCTGATGTATTTTTGATTCAATCTACCACACCCTCCATCTGATAATTTGATGGAGTTATTGCTAATGATTGATGCTGCAAAAAGAGCTTCAGCAGCCAATATTATTGCAGTAATGCCTTATTTTGGTTATGCTCGTCAGGACAAAAAAGGAAAACCAAGAGTACCGATAGGGGCTAAACTAGTTTCTAATTTACTTACTGCAGCAGGCGTTGATCGTATTATGACTATGGATTTACATGCTGATCAAATTCAAGGTTTTTTTGAAGTTCCTGTTGATCATTTATATGCTTCAGAGCTTTTTATTGAAGATATTACAAGTCTTAATTTACCTAATCTGACTATTGCTTCACCTGATATGGGGGGTAGTAAAAGAGCAAATGCATATGCTAAAATCTTAAATTCAGGAGTTGTTGTCTGCTACAAAGAGCGCAAGCAAGCCAATGTTATTGGTGAGATGAAAGTATTAGGAGATGTAAAAGGTAAAGATGTTGTAATTATTGATGATATGGTGGATACTGGTGGGACACTTACTAAAGCTGCAGATTTAATGATAGAAAATGGAGCGACAAGTGTAAGGGCATATTGTACACATGCTATTTTATCGGGCAAAGCTTATGAAAGGTTAGATAATTCAAACATTGCGGAATTAGTAGTTACAAACACAATTCCTAAAACACATAATAGTAGTAAAGTAAGAGAAATTTCAGTTGCTGATTTCTTTGCTCAAACAATCACTTCAGTAGTGAAAAATGAGTCTATTTCTGATAAATGGAGAAGCAACCAATAAATTAAGAATTAATAATCAAATTTAAATAAAGATGAAAACACTAGCAATTAACGCAAAAGAAAGACAGAATGTTGGGAAAACTAACACTCGTGCGTTAAGAAATCAGGGTAATGTACCATGTGTACTTTACGGGGGAGAAAAGCAAGTGACTTTCTATGCTCATGAAAATGACTTTAGAAAGCTTGTGTATACTCCAGATACTTTTTTAGTTGAATTAAGCATTGATGGCACTGTTACTAAAGCTATTATGCAAGACATTCAATTTCACCCAGTAACGGATAAAATACTACACATTGATTTCTTAGAAGTATTTGATAACAAAGAAATAACGGTTTCTATTCCAGTTAACTTAAATGGCACTTCAATAGGAGTTAAGAATGGAGGTAACTTAATGTTTAGAAGAAGTAAAATTATCACTAAAGGTTTAGTGGCTAATTTACCTAATTCAATAGAGCTAAACATTGAACACTTAAATATTGGTATGTTTACTTATATTAAGGATATTACTATTGAAGGATGTGAGTTAGTTGCTCCAGGAAATTCAGTTGTAGTCGGCGTTAAAACTGCAAGAGCTGTTGTTGAGGAAGAAGTTGAAGAAGTTGAAGAAGTTGCTGAGGGAGATGCTTCTGCTGAAGGTGCTGAAGCGCCAGCTGCTGAATAAATCATGAAATACTTAATCATTGGATTAGGTAACCCTGGTGCTGAGTATGAAAATACAAGGCACAATATAGGATTTAAAATGTTGGATAAGCTTGCGGGCTTATCCAACATTTCTTTTTCTACCGAAAGGTTAGCTGATGTTGCTCAGATAAAATTTAAGGGGCGCACTTTGGTTTTGGTTAAACCAAATACCTTTATGAACCTTTCAGGGAAGGCCGTAAAGTACTGGATGCAACAAACTAAGGTAGATATTGAAAATATTTTAGTAGTTACGGACGATATTTCATTGCCTTTTGGCATTGTTCGTATGCGAAAAAAAGGTTCTGATGGAGGTCATAACGGATTGAAAGATATCCAAAGTCAGTTGGCAACAAGTATTTATCCAAGGTTGCGTTTTGGTGTTGGTGATGATTTTTCCAGAGGAAAACAGGCTGAATATGTCTTGGGTAATTTTACTGATCAGAATTATATTACTATGGATGATCGTACAGACTTAGCAGTAAAAATGATTCAAGCATTTACTAGTATGGGTATAGGTCGTACTATGTCCGATTTTAATGGAAAATAATTTGTTTAATTAGTGTGCTGATAGTTTAAAAATAATTAAATTTGCACTACTCGAAATGGTATCGTGGCCGAGTGGCTAGGCTATGCTCTGCAAAAGCATCTACAGCAGTTCGAATCTGCTCGATACCTCTGAAAAATGCTTGTTAGAAATAACAAGCATTTTTTTTTATATTTGTCCATCTTAAAAAACAGCATGAAGACATTAAAAAAAATAGTATTTATAGTTGCCTTACTTTTTAGTTTCACGGCTCAATCTCAATGTGGTTATGATACCTCATCAGTTAATATTGCAAATATTCTTTGTTTTGATGACAATATAGGTGGAGTAGATTTAATTGTTCCTAACGTAAATGCATCATTTAATTGGAGTGGTCCTGCTGGTTTTTCAGCAACATCAATTCCTATTAATTCACTTTATGCTGGAGACTATATATTAACAATATCAGAATATAGTATTCCAGGAGATTTTACGTCAGCATTAATTTGTCAAATGTCAGATACATTTACTGTAAATGAAACAAATGATATTGAAGCTACTTTTTTATTAGAGGGGCTCTGCTCAAAAGATGATACGGTTGATTTGGTTATTAGTGTAACAGGCGGGACTCCTTTTAATGGTGGAGAGTTATACACATATGAGCTTGTAAACAGTTCTTCTATAATAGTAGGTACAAATGACTCAATATTTGACTTACCAACTGGGAATTATTCCTTAGGTATAACTGATAAGAATGGTTGTACTCCCAAATATCCTCAAAATATTCTGATTAACAATGTTCTAAGTATGAATCCCTTCATGTCTTCAGTTGGGGTTATTTGTAAAGATGATTATGGAGGGGAGGCTAGAGTGTTTGTACAAGAAGGTACACCACCTTTTTTGTTTCAGTGGTCTATTGACAGCACTATTATTATTGAGCACGATTCTTTTTCAAGTATTGAAAACTTATTTCCAGGAGAATATTATGTAAAAATTACTGATGCATTGGGTTGTATCACGCATGACACTATTGAAGTCAAATCGAACCCGGCAATTTGTATTACAGTTTATAAAGTATTTTCACCTAATGATGATGATATTCATGAATTTTGGGAAATAGAAAACATACAGCTTTATCCGCAGGCTTTAGTCTTGGTGTATGACAGAAATGGAAGACAAGTTTTTAGAAGAAGAAATTATATTAATGCAGAAGATGTAGCTTTTGGAGGTGAAGATTTGAATGGTCAACCATTGCCTTCAGGAACATATTATTATGTAATTGATTTAGAGAATGAAGATGAGGTGTTTAAAGGAGTATTAACAATTGTAAGGTAATGAAAAAAATATTTTTTATAATAGGAACATTTTTTGTTGTGAATGTATTTGCACAGCAAGAACCATTATTTACTCAATATTATGTAAATGATATGTTTATTAATCCAGCTATTTCTGGTAGTAAATCATATAATCCTTTAACATTACAAACTAGACAACAATGGTTAGGTTTTGAAGGAGCTCCATTAAGCACAAATATATCTTATCACGGGACTTTAAATCACAATGGTCGTTCTGCTATGGGAGGTTACTTTATGTTTGATAAAGCTACTCCTGCTTTACAAGCTAATTTACATTTAAACTATGCTTACCATGTGCCGCTTAATTACAATGATGTAAAATTATCTTTTGGCTTAGGAGCTAAACTAATGTATCATAATATAGAGTTTAATAGAGATGATATTCCCCCAGGATTTGACCCTGCTTTCTCCACAAAATCCTATGATAAAACTTTAGCAGACGCTTCATCTGGAACATATGTTTATGGTAAAGAATTTTATGTTGGATTTTCTATATCAAACATGTTTCAATCATCTTTTAACAATGAAATTACAGGATCTCCATATTCTAACTCAGAATATAGAAATTATTATGGAATGGGGGCTTATAAATTTAATGTGATAAATAATGATTGGGAACTGGAACCCTCTTTTCTAATTAGAAAAATACAATATCAAAAAGGCCTAATTGATATTACAACAAGAATTATATTTTTAGAAAATAATTGGGCAGGATTAGCATTCAGAAATAATGGTACAGCTATTTTTTCTTTTGGATTTGCTGCAAACAATATGCATATATCATACTCTTATGATCATTCATTTTCTGATGAAATTACACAATATAGCTATGGTACTCATGAGTTAGGTATCTCTTTTAGAATTGGAGCTCTTTCCTCTCAAAGGCACACAGGTTTTTGGGGCTATTAGAGTGAAAAAAATAGAACATATCGGTATTGCTGTCAAGGATATTAAGGCTTCAAATAAAGTATTTGTTAAAATATTTGGTAAAGAAAGTTACAAATCTGAGCCCGTAGAATCAGAATCCGTAATTACTTCTTTTTTTCAAGTAGGGGAGAGCAAAATTGAATTAGTAGCAGCAACCGATCTGAGTAGTTCTATTGCAAAATATCTAGATAATAATAGAGAGGGAATGCATCATATTGCTTTTGATGTTGCAGATATAAAAGTTGAAATGAGACGCCTAAAATCTGAAGGTATTAGAACTTTAAATGACCAGCCAAAAAAAGGAGCTGACAATAAGTTGATCTGCTTCTTACATCCTAAAGACACCAATGGTGTGCTTATAGAGTTATGTCAGGAAATAGAGATATAACATCCTCACTATCTAATAAATGATGACAAGATATTCCTAATTTTTTTGCGCTGGCTATGTGTTGTGGAGAATCATCAATGAAAAATACATCTTCAGCTTTTAGTTTCTGTTCATTAAGAATATACTCGAATATTTTAGCATCTGGTTTCCTTAAACCTAGTTCGTGAGATAAATACATTTTGTCAAATAATTCGCTAAATTCCAACCATTTTTTATTTCCTAACTGTTCTTTAAACGCATTAATGTGTATAGAATTTGTATTACTAAGTAGGAAAATTGTATGATTAGATTTTAATTTTTTTATCAAATGTAATCGTTCTGTTGGTAAATCTAGCAGCATAGCATTCCATGCTATTTTTACTTGTTTGATATTTGCATTTTTAGTTTCTTTCTGTAATTCTTTCAGAAATTCATTATTACTAATTTTACCTGTTTCAATTTTATTAAATAATTCTATTTGTACTTTTTTAGAGTAAAAAGTATCTGCATTTTTTATGCCTAATTTGGTGAATTCATTTATTGTATTTTCATAGTTAATGTTTAGGATAACAGCTCCTAAATCAAAAATAATGGTTTTGTATTTTTTCATTCGGTAAAATTGCAAATTATTGAACAATTTTGATAGTTTTGCAAATAGTTTTTAAATAGGGCCCATAGCTCAGCTGGTTAGAGCACTTGACTCATAATCAAGGGGTCGCTGGTTCAAGCCCAGCTGGGCCCACAGAAACCTCACCTATTTGGTGGGGTTTTTTATTGGCTAAAATATTATTTAACTACATTTCTAGTTATGGAATTATATGATTTTTTGCATCTAAATTGCTTTATTTTTAGCAATCTTATGTATTTGAATAATATCTTTGTTATATAAATATACTGCCCAATAGCATTTTGATAATCTATTATCTGATAATATTTGTAATACGAAAAATTTCAAAAAATAAACAAAAATGTAGATTAAATTTTGAGGTTATACTTATTTTAGCGATTAAATTAATTATTTATGAAATTCATATTTTTAGCTCTACTATTGATTGTGTCTCATCCTTGTTTAGCACAAATAGATTTATTGAAAATTGCTAGTACCAAATCTAGTGCGTTACTTTCAACTTCTGCTAATAAAGATGAAGTGTCCAAAGGGTTAAAGGAAGCTTTAGTTATTGGGGCTAATAAAGCTGTTAAGAATTCGTCAGTAAAGGGAGGGTTTTATAATAATATACTTATTCGTATTCCTTTTCCTGATGAGGCCGAAAAAATGAAAAAAACCTTGAAAAAGGCAGGTATGCAATCACAAATTAAGGAATTTGAAAAGAGCATAAACTCAGCAGCTGAATTGGCCTCTAAGGAGGTATTAGTTATTTTTGTTGAAGCCATTAATGCTATGAATATTAAAGATGCATTACAGATTTTAAAAGGTGGAAATACAGCTGCAACTTCTTATTTAAAAAAACAAATAAGTGTAAAGCTGTACAATAAAATAAAGCCAATAGCCAAAAAAGCTATTCAGCAAGTTGAGGTTACAAAATATTGGAATCCATTGGTAAATTCTTATAATACAATTCCTTTCACTAAATCAGTAAATCCTGATTTGGAGGATTATGTGACTAATAAAACAATTGATGGTATTTTTGTGCTTATCTCTAATCAAGAGAAGGAAATTAGAAGTAATCCCAAGGCTAGAACTTCAGAACTTTTACTAAAAGTATTTAAATAAAAATATGGAAAAAAATGATCAGCTTTTAATGCAATTAATTTATATGTTCCACACTTCTGCTATGCAGGGTCTAGGAAAAATTGCTGACCCAACAGGAAAGGTAAGTCGTAATTTAGAATATGTAAGTCAAACTATTGATTTGATGGAAATGCTTAAAGTTAAAACAAAGGGAAACATTACAGATGAAATTGTGAAAGTTTTAGATGAAATGCTTTCAGAGTTAAACATAAATTATTTGAATGAAAAAGCTAAGTCTGTAGATATAGTTGGTAATGAAACTATAAAATAACATGATGGATAAAATTAAAGAATTATGGTCAAACTCAACTGCTAGAAAAATAATTATTCTATTTATAGGAATTGTTATTTTACTTATTATTTCTCTTTTTTTTCAACAGAATAGAATGGAACAGCAAATGCAATTAAAAGTTCAATTTATTGAGCAAAAAAACATGTTGCGGGACGAGCTGGATGATTTGATTGATGATCATGATGATTTGTTAGATGAATATGGAGATTTGAATGAACAATTGTATGAAAAAGATTCTGTTATTCAGGATCAAATTGCTGAAATTAGAAACCTTATAAGAACAAAAAGTGATTTAGACGAGGCAAGGAAAAAAATTGCAGCTCTTAAGGATATATCAAAACGATATTTAGCAAATATTGATTCTTTATTAGTTTTGAATGGTGTACTGGTTTTAGAAAAAGATAGTGTTGTAAAAGTAAATAAGGATATAAACTGGAAGAATTATAAGCTAAATAAGAAAAATAAGAAGTTAGAAGAAAAAGTAAGTAAAGGTGCTATTTTAGAGGTGTTTGATGCTAAAATTGAAACTATTCGCTACAGGAGTACAGGAAGAGAATTTGCAACTAGATATGCTAAAAAAGTACAGAAAATTAGAACTTGTTTTTCAGTTTCTGCCAACCAGATTTCTGACTCAGAAATAAAGACTATTTATTTGCAAGTTATTGATGGAAGCGGAGAATTAGTTTTGGGAACTAATATTCTTACAACTAATGTTGCTGACTCAACATATAGCTGTACAAGTTCTGCTGAATTTGAGTATAAAAATATTGAAATGACACATTGTTTTGAGTGGGAAAGAGTGCAGGTGTTATCAGCAGGTGCATATCATGTTAATTTAATAATTGAGGGGAGTATTGCCGCTCATTTAGACTTCAAGCTAAGATAAATGCCAACTATAATTACATATAATGTTAACGGAATTAGGGCTGCTATTAAAAAGGGATTGCCTTTATGGTTAAAAGTTGTAAATGCAGATATTTTATGTTTGCAAGAAATTAAAGCAAAGCCCGAACAATTTGATGAAGCTATCTTTAATGATTTGGGATACAATTGTTTTATCAAATCTGCTGAAAAACCTGGGTATAGCGGCGTTGCTATCTTGTCAAAAATGAAACCTAAGCATGTTGAGTATGGTTGTGGTATTGAAAAAATTGATTTTGAAGGCAGAGTGATACGAGCAGATTTTGAAGGCTTTTCTGTTCTTAGTGTTTATTTTCCTTCAGGAAGTAATCCTTTAAGGCAAGCTTTTAAAATTGAGTTTTTGTCTTTATTTAACAATTATATTATGGAATTAAAAAAGATAATTCCAAACCTAATTATTTCGGGAGATTATAATATTTGTCATGCTGAAATTGATATTCATAATCCTAAAGTTAACAAAAATTCATCAGGATTTTTGCCTGAAGAAAGAGATTGGGTAAGTCAATTTCTTGCTAGTGGTTTTGTAGACTCTTTTAGATATTTAAATACTGATCCACATAATTATAGTTGGTGGAGTTACAGGGCAAATTCAAGAGCCAAAAATTTGGGATGGCGTATTGACTATAACATGATTTCTAACACTCTTTTGCCTAAATTAAAGAAGTCAAATATTTTGCCTTTAGCTAAGCATTCTGACCATTGCCCTGTCCTTGTAGAGTTAGCAGATTAGATTTCTTATATTTGCAGCTTTCAAAATTAATTAAATGGGAATATTACAGACAGCTGAAAGAAGTTCACATCTAGACCCTTCTGAAAATGTTATTTATCAAAGACACTTAATAGCTTATAAAGAAGCTGCTAAATTAATTAGTGGAACTGTACTTGAAATAGGCAGCGGGGAGGGGTATGGGATTATGGAGTTAGCTCCTAAAGCAGATAATTATATTGCAGTTGATAAGTATAATACTGAAATTAGTGATGAGTTAAAGAAAGCAAATAATATTACATTTATTAAAACGCAAGTACCTCCTTTAAAAGAGATTAAAGATAATAGTATTGATTTTGTAGTTACCTTTCAAGTGATTGAGCATATTAAGGACGATAAAATGTTTTTGAAAGAAATCTATAGGGTATTAAAGCCAAAAGGCAAGGTGATTTTGACAACTCCAAATAGTATGATGTCCTTAACTAGAAACCCTTGGCATATACGTGAATATAATCCTGAACAAATGAGGGGAATACTTAAAACTTCATTTGATAAATATGAGTTGAAAGGTGTTTTTGGGAATGATAAGGTAATGGATTATTATAATAAAAATAAAGAATCTGTTCGTAAAATTACTCGTTTTGATATTCTAAATTTTCAATACTGGTTGCCTAGATGGTTGTTGCAGATACCTTATGATATCTTAAATAGATTTAACCGAAACAGTTTGCAGGATGCTAATAAAGGAATTGTAAACTCTCTTGTCTATTCCGACTATTCAATATGTTCTTCTAAAACTGAGTGCTTAGATCACTTTTGCATTGCTACCAAGTAGCACTAAAACTATAGCCCTCTTTTTTTAATTGCTGAATAGTCTTTGCAAGTATTGGGTAAATATTTTTAAAACTCATCGTGTTGTTGTGTAATACTATTATTGATCCTGCTTTAGTATTTTTTATAATATTTTCTTGCACTCTTTCAGCACTTGTATTTTGCTGAAAATCATAACTAAGAACGTCCCATAGAATGATTTTATATTTTTTTTTGAGTACTGCAATTTGTGATTTGGTAATTTTACCGTAAGGTGGTCGGAATAATTTATTGTTAGGCATTAATTCTTGACAACTTTCTATGTCTTCTAAATACTTTCCTTTATTGGTAAGCCATCCGTTTTTATGAGAATATGAATGATTAGCTATAGTATGACCGTCTTTAACAATAGCATCTGTTAATTTAGGAAATTCTTCTATTTGTTGTCCAAGTAAAAAGAAAGTAGCTTTAACATTTTCTTTTTTTAAAACAGATAAAATCCATGGGGTAACTTGAGGGCTTGGTCCATCATCAAATGTAAGCCATATTCTTTTATCTTGTGTCTCCATCCTCCAAATTAATGAAGGAAAGAGTGCTTGTATAAATTTTGGTGTTGTAATAAACAAGTTTATTATTGAATGCTTAAATAGTCGTCCATAAAAGTATTGATGCGATAAGTTTCATAATCAATTTCTACTTTATTATCTCCGTTACTTTTGTAATAGATTCCTTCTTGATTAGTATAGGTAAATGATAAATCCTCTAATTTATGAATCTGAATCACCCTACCTAAACTGCTAAGTACTTGCCCTGCTATTCCTATGTTCTGCTTTAGCCCACTTCCGCTTTCAAACTCTTTTAAGTATTTAATTTCAGTTAAGTAATCATCAATCATTAATGCTAGTACTTTTTTTGCTTTTTTATCTTCTCCTAACTTGTAATAGATGTCAATAATTGGTAATGAAAAATAACTTAAGTTAACTACATCTCTTGGAAATTCTGCCATACATTTATCTAATGTTTCAATTGCCCTAGCAGTGTCACCTTTAGTCAATAAAGCTTCTGCTAAACGGGAATAATTATTTCTGAAATTCATTACCATTCTAGTATTGGTTTCATCAAAATATAAATCAGGATTATTGAATCCTCCCCATTTAAAATTTTCAACTAATCTTTCATACATTTTTTCAGCATGTACAACTCCTGTTTGTCCATCAGGAGATTGAGCTACATACGGGACAAGTCTATATGCCAGACCTTCTAACTGAAAGTATTTTTCTAAGCCCATAAAGTTGTCTCTTCCTACAGTAATAGCAAAATATATAGGGCGCTCCCAATTGAAGTTAGCCAAAATATCCAGCACCATTAATTTATTTTTATAAAGCCCATTTCCTTTTAATTTGAATTTTATTTCATCTACAATTTTCTCATGATATTCTTTAGGAATAAATGATTTTACATTTTTTTTGTTAACCGAAAGCTTTAGTTTTTTAGTAGGGCAGTAGCTTCTTAGTCCTGCTGAAGTATTGATCTTAGCTTTTGAACTTTTACTGTTAATAAAATTTACGACATCTTTTACTTCAACATAATCTTTAAATCGTTCATTTATTGGAGTATAATCTCTTGTTCCGGCCCTGTAATCATCATGTTCTAATGATGATGGTATAGGAGCTGCATCATAAGATGCTCTTTTCATTTGATCAATATACCAAGGAGTATTGAACAAAGATAAATTAACCACTTTAATATCTGTTCGTATTCCCTCTACTTCCTGTGCATACCAAAGTGGGAAAGTATCATTATCACCATTTGTAAATAATATAGCATTTTTATCACAAGAGTTGAGGTAGTTTTTTGCAACCTCTAAAGCTGTAAACCTTCCACTTCTGTCATGATCATCCCAATTTTCAGCTGCCATTATTGTTGGGATAATAAGTGCTATAATAGTGGCTGAAGCTGCACTTGCAGACGAACTCATTCTTTTACTTAAAAAATCATAGATTCCTAAAACACCCATTCCTATCCAGATTGCAAA
Source organism: Cryomorphaceae bacterium BACL11 MAG-121001-bin54 (assembly GCA_905182255.1). Classification (GTDB taxonomy): domain Bacteria; phylum Bacteroidota; class Bacteroidia; order Flavobacteriales; family BACL11; genus UWMA-0277. The sequence continues at coordinate 402,030 of CAJJAH010000001.1, read as the reverse complement.
GGCATAAAAAGAACCTACATAGGCATAATCCCTCTCTCTAGGTTGAAATGGTACCACGTTTAAATAAATGATAATTAAGACTCCAGTAAATAAGAAAAATAATAAAACAGTCAAGGCATCTTGATTGTTCTGTTTAAAGTGGAAGAACATTCCAATTAATCCTAAAATTAGAGGGAGAAAATAATAATGATTTTTACCTTTATTTTTCCCTAAATAATCCGGCACATCTACTTCTGCTGAAGGTGTTCCTAATCTAGCATTATCAATAAATCCTATTCCACTTTCCCAGTTTCCTTTTAAGGAATTTCCATCCATATTCATAAAATCATTCTGCCTTCCAGTGAAATTCCACATAAAATAACGAATATAGGACCACCCAATTTGGTATTTGAAAAAATAGGTTAGGTTTTGACCAAAAGTAGGTTTTGCATCTTTGTTTTTAAGACCCGCCCAACTTACATAGCCTCCCGCATGTCTAGCTTGGGTATTACTCCAAATTCTTGGAAAAAACATTTTATCTTTTTTGCTGTAATTTGGAAGTGTATTTTTCCTCTTGTCTATTACAACATATTTCCCTTTCTTTTCATCTTTTGCATATACAGGATTCCCATCTAAATATGGTTTTTTACTATCTAATTTTGCATTAAAATGTTGCCCGTAAACGATCGGCCAGCTTCCATATTGTTCTCTTTTTAAATAGGATAAAAGTCCGACTGCATCTTCAGGATTATTCTCGTCAATAGGAGGATTTGCATTGGATCGGACAACTAAAATTGCGAATGATGAATACCCTATTAGTAACATCATAACTCCTAATATTACTGTATTCCAAACTGCTTTATTGTGTTTCTTAGTGTAAGATAATCCGAATGCAATAGCAACTATCACTGAAAGGAAATAAATAATAGTTCCGGAATTAAATGGCAAACCTATTGTATTTACAAAAAACAACTCAAAAGTAGAAATTAAACTTACGGCACCTGGAATAATAACAGCCTGAACTAAGCCTAATATCATCATTGAAATGACGAATGCTTTTATTGCTCCTGACTTAGTATATTGGTATTTTTTGTAATAGTAAATCATTCCCATTGCAGGGATTGTAAGTAAGGATAATAAATGCACCCCAACTGAAAGCCCTATTAAGTAAGCAATCAAAACAAGCCATCTGCTCGCTAAAGGTTGGTCAGCTTCCTGCTCCCATTTCATAATGCACCAAAAGGTTATTGCTGTAAAAAAGGATGACATGGCATAAACTTCTCCCTCAACAGCCGAGAACCAAAAAGAATCAGAAAAAGTGTAAGCTAAAGCTCCTACAAGCCCACTTCCTAAAACAGCATATATTTTACCCGTTTCATAATTATTGTCTTTAAAAAACATCTTTCTTCCAAAGGCTGTAATCGTCCAAAAGAGAAATAGAATAGTAAATGAGGAACACAATGCGGATAGAATATTGATAGCAACTGCTACTTCAGAAGTTCCTTGAGCTGCAAAAAGCGTAAAAATTCTGCCAAATAACTGAAATAATGGAGCTCCAGGAGGATGTCCAACTTGTAATTTATATGCCGTTGCAATATACTCGCCACAATCCCAAAAACTTACGGTTTGTTCAATAGTGGATAGATAAACAAATGAGGCGATTAAAAATACGCTCCATCCAATAATATTATTTAGTTTTTTGAATTGATTCATCTTTAAATAGTACTTTTTTGTTAGAATGGCGAATGTATAAAATTAATTATTGATTTCTGTCTTGATTTTATTAATAACGAAAAAATGAGAAATTATTTTGTACTTCTTACTTAATTGTTATTTTTGCCGACCAATTTGTATATTGACCGATGGTGTAACTGGCAACACGTCTGCTTTTGGTGCAGAAGAGTCTAGGTTCGAGCCCTAGTCGGTCAACTTTTTACAAATTGGACCAACAACTAATGTATGCGTAAATACTTCAGTAAATATTCATTGTAAATCACCTATTTTTTTCATTATTTCATCTTTAGGAGTTCTAATTATCAGAATTTATTTTCTTGTATTAAGTTATAATTACAATTCTTCAACTCTTTAATACTATTGTTTTTAGGTTTTATAAATGTCTATCTATTAGTTTTAAAGTGTAGTTTTATTTGCATCTGCTTTGTTTAGCGTATGATAAAAATTTTAGCTATAGGTTTTTTCAGAACATTATTTCGATATTGATTTATTTTAAGAGTTTGCAGCTTAAAAATGACGAGAATTTTTTTAAAATATTATTAGAATGCTGAGTAATACACCCTCGATAATTAAATAATTTTGTATATTCGCAAATTATATTGTTATTACGACAAATAATGCTATAAAAAAAGTATCAAAAAAAGTATCAAAACAAGTATTAAAAAAAATATTATGAAAAGAAATTTTACCCAAATTTTATCAAATTTAATGTTAATTTTTTGTTTAGGTTTTTTATTAAATCCTAATCAAATTATTGCTCAAAATCTTAATGATTTTTCTCCAACTGTTTCAATTTCACTTTCCAACACTGATTGTGATAGTTTAACAGATTTAACTGTTATCTTAAGTCAGGATGCTGGTGAGGTAGATATATTGACTTCATTATTTACATCAGATGCAGGTTCTTTTGATATTTCAAGTATGTCTTCTGGAGATGTTATTGGTTCAGCTAGTAGTATGGCTGGTGCAGGCTTTAATACAGTTAATACTACTTTGGTAGTTGTTTCAACAGTTGGTTCTACTCAGGCAGTTATTGAATCTGTGGATATAGCTACTGGATTAGCTTTAGGTACTTTTACTATTACCAATTTAAATCCAGGAGTTAGTATATCAGCTACTTCTATTGCTGATGGGAATAATTTTACTAGTGGCAACTCAAGTACTATTAACTTTCTTAATGTATTTATTAATCCTACTGCCGGATCTTTAACAGTTACTTCAACGGTTGATTCTGAGTTAGGAAATATTGATGTTCAAGCATTTCCGTTTTCTATTGTCTGTGTAGTCTTAGATTTTTCTCCAACTGTTTCAATTTCACTTTCCAACACTGATTGTGATAGTTTAACAGATTTAACTGTTATCTTAAGTCAGGATGCTGGTGAGGTAGATATATTGACTTCATTATTTACATCAGATGCAGGTTCTTTTGATATTTCAAGTATGTCTTCTGGAGATGTTATTGGTTCAGCTATTAGTATGGCTGGTGCAGGCTTTAATACAGTTAATACTACTTTGGTAGTTGTTTCAACAGTTGGTTCTACTCAGGCAGTTATTGAATCTGTGGATATAGCTACTGGATTAGCTTTAGGTACTTTTACTATTACCAATTTAAATCCAGGAGTTAGTATATCAGCTACTTCTATTGCTGATGGGAATAATTTTACTAGTGGCAACTCAAGTACTATTAACTTTCTTAATGTATTTATTAATCCTACTGCCGGATCTTTAACAGTTACTTCAACGGTTGATTCTGAGTTAGGAAATATTGATGTTCAAGCATTTCCGTTTTCTATTGTCTGTGTAGTCTTAGATTTTTCTCCAACTGTTTCAATTTCACTTTCCAACACTGATTGTGATAGTTTAACAGATTTAACTGTTATCTTAAGTCAGGATGCTGGTGAGGTAGATATATTGACTTCATTATTTACATCAGATGCAGGTTCTTTTGATATTTCAAGTATGTCTTCTGGAGATGTTATTGGTTCAGCTATTAGTATGGCTGGTGCAGGCTTTAATACAGTTAATACTACTTTGGTAGTTGTTTCAACAGTTGGTTCTACTCAGGCAGTTATTGAATCTGTGGATATAGCTACTGGATTAGCTTCAGGTACTTTTACTATTACCAATTTAAATCCAGGAGTTAGTATATCAGCTACTTCTATTGCTGATGGGAATAATTTTACTAGTGGCAACTCAAGTACTATTAACTTTCTTAATGTATTTATTAATCCTACTGCCGGATCTTTAACAGTTACTTCAACGGTTGATTCTGAGTTAGGAAATATTGATGTTCAAGCATTTCCGTTTTCTATTGTCTGTGTAGTCTTAGATTTTTCTCCAACTGTTTCAATTTCACTTTCCAACACTGATTGTGATAGTTTAACAGATTTAACTGTTATCTTAAGTCAGGATGCTGGTGAGGTAGATATATTGACTTCATTATTTACATCAGATGCAGGTTCTTTTGATATTTCAAGTATGTCTTCTGGAGATGTTATTGGTTCAGCTAGTAGTATGGCTGGTGCAGGCTTTAATACAGTTAATACTACTTTGGTAGTTGTTTCAACAGTTGGTTCTACTCAGGCAGTTATTGAATCTGTGGATATAGCTACTGGATTAGCTTTAGGTACTTTTACTATTACCAATTTAAATCCAGGAGTTAGTATATCAGCTACTTCTATTGCTGATGGGAATAATTTTACTAGTGGCAACTCAAGTACTATTAACTTTCTTAATGTATTTATTAATCCTACTGCCGGATCTTTAACAGTTACTTCAACGGTTGATTCTGAGTTAGGAAATATTGATGTTCAAGCATTTCCGTTTTCTATTGTCTGTGTAGTCTTAGATTTTTCTCCAACTGTTTCAATTTCACTTTCCAACACTGATTGTGATAGTTTAACAGATTTAACTGTTATCTTAAGTCAGGATGCTGGTGAGGTAGATATATTGACTTCATTATTTACATCAGATGCAGGTTCTTTTGATATTTCAAATATGTCTTCTGGAGATGTTATTGGTTCAGCTAGTAGTATGGCTGGTGCAGGCTTTAATACAGTTAATACTACTTTGGTAGTTGTTTCAACAGTTGGTTCTACTCAGGCAGTTATTGAATCTGTGGATATAGCTACTGGATTAGCTTTAGGTACTTTTACTATTACCAATTTAAATCCAGGAGTTAGTATATCAGCTACTTCTATTGCTGATGGGAATAATTTTACTAGTGGCAACTCAAGTACTATTAACTTTCTTAATGTATTTATTAATCCTACTGCCGGATCTTTAACAGTTACTTCAACGGTTGATTCTGAGTTAGGAAATATTGATGTTCAAGCATTTCCGTTTTCTATTGTTTGTTTATGTATTCCAACTACATCATCAACTGCAGCTACAGAGTGTGATGATTATACTTGGAATGGACAGACTTATACAGCTAGTGGAGTTTACACTTTTACAACTACTAATTCAAATGGTTGTGATTCTGTAGCGACATTAAATCTTACTATAAATCCATCTACTTTATCATCCACAGATGTTACAGAGTGTGATGATTATACTTGGAATGGACAGACTTATACAGCTAGTGGAGTTTACACTTTTACAACTACTAATTCAAATGGTTGTGATTCTGTAGCGACATTAAATCTTACAATAAATCCATCTACTTTATCATCCACAGATGTTACAGAGTGTGATGATTATACTTGGAATGGACAGACTTATACAGCTAGTGGAGTTTACACTTTTACAACTACTAATTCAAATGGTTGTGATTCTGTAGCGACATTAAATCTTACTATAAATCCATCTACTTTATCATCCACAGATGTTACAGAGTGTGATGATTATACTTGGAATGGACAGACTTATACAGCTAGTGGAGTTTACACTTTTACAACTACTAATTCAAATGGTTGTGATTCTGTAGCGACATTAAATCTTACTATAAATCCATCTACTTTATCATCCACAGATGTTACAGAGTGTGATGATTATACTTGGAATGGACAGACTTATACAGCTAGTGGAGTTTACACTTTTACAACTACTAATTCAAATGGTTGTGATTCTGTAGCGACATTAAATCTTACTATAAATCCATCTACTTTATCATCCACAGATGTTACAGAGTGTGATGATTATACTTGGAATGGACAGACTTATACAGCTAGTGGAGTTTACACTTTTACAACTACTAATTCAAATGGTTGTGATTCTGTAGCGACATTAAATCTTACTATAAATCCATCTACTTTATCATCCACAGATGTTACAGAGTGTGATGATTATACTTGGAATGGACAGACTTATACAGCTAGTGGAGTTTACACTTTTACAACTACTAATTCAAATGGTTGTGATTCTGTAGCGACATTAAATCTTACTATAAATCCATCTACTTTATCATCCACAGATGTTACAGAGTGTGATGATTATACTTGGAATGGACAGACTTATACAGCTAGTGGAGTTTACACTTTTACAACTACTAATTCAAATGGTTGTGATTCTGTAGCAACATTAAATCTTACTGTAAATCCATCAACAACTAGTACATCAGCTGCAACTTCTTGTGATGATTACAATTGGAATGGACAGACTTATACAGCTAGTGGAGTTTACACTTTTACAACTACTAATTCAAATGGTTGTGATTCTGTAGCAACATTAAATCTTACTATAAATCCATCTACTTTATCATCCACAGATGTTACAGAGTGTGATGATTATACTTGGAATGGACAGACTTATACGGCTAGTGGAGTTTACACTTTTACAACTACTAATTCAAATGGTTGTGATTCTGTAGCAACATTAAATCTTACTGTAAATCCATCAACAACTAGTACATCAGCTGCAACTTCTTGTGATGATTACAATTGGAATGGACAGACTTATACAGCTAGTGGAGTTTACACTTTTACAACTACTAATTCAAATGGTTGTGATTCTGTAGCAACATTAAATCTTACAATTAATCCATCTACTTTATCATCCACAGATGTTACAGAGTGTGATGATTATACTTGGAATGGACAGACTTATACGGCTAGTGGAGTTTACACTTTTACAACTACTAATTCAAATGGTTGTGATTCTGTAGCGACATTAAATCTTACTATAAATCCATCTACTTTATCATCCACAGATGTTACAGAGTGTGATGATTATACTTGGAATGGACAGACTTATACAGCTAGTGGAGTTTACACTTTTACAACTACTAATTCAAATGGTTGTGATTCTGTAGCGACATTAAATCTTACTATAAATCCATCTACTTTATCATCCACAGATGTTACAGAGTGTGATGATTACAATTGGAATGGACAGACTTATATAGCTAGTGGAGTTTACACTTTTACAACTACTAATTCAAATGGTTGTGATTCTGTAGCGACATTAAATCTTACTATAAATCCATCTACTTTATCATCCACAGATGTTACAGAGTGTGATGATTATACTTGGAATGGACAGACTTATATAGCTAGTGGAGTTTACACTTTTACAACTACTAATTCAAATGGTTGTGATTCTGTAGCAACATTAAATCTTACTGTAAATCCATCAACAACTAGTACATCAGCTGCAACTTCTTGTGATGATTACAATTGGAATGGACAGACTTATACAGCTAGTGGAGTTTACACTTTTACAACTACTAATTCAAATGGTTGTGATTCTGTAGCAACATTAAATCTTACAATTAATTTACCTGATGGATGTACTGACCCTACTCAATTTAACTATGATGCTAACGCAGTTTGTGACGACGGATCGTGTATACCATTTATTTATGGTTGTACTGATATTTCTGCATTTAATTATAACTCATCAGTAAATACTGATGACGGATCATGTGTTCCATTTACATATGGATGTAATGACCCTGCAGCAAGTAATTATAATCCTAATGTAAATACTAGTGATGGTTCTTGTATTTATCTTGGTTGTACAGATTCTGCTGCTGTTAATTATGATCCTATGGCTACAATTGATGATGGTTCATGTTCTTATATTATTGTCTTGGGTTGTACGGATTCTAATGCATGTAACTATGATTCTACAGCTACTGTAAATGATAGTAGTTGTTTTTACCCAACCGTTTCATCCACAGATGTTACAGAGTGTGATGATTATACTTGGAATGGACAGACTTATACAGCTAGTGGAGTTTACACTTTTACAACTACCAATTCAAATGGTTGTGATTCTGTAGCGACATTAAATCTTACTATAAATCCATCTACTTTATCATCCACAGATGTTACAGAGTGTGATGATTATACTTGGAATGGACAGACTTATATAGCTAGTGGAGTTTACACTTTTACAACTACTAATTCAAATGGTTGTGATTCTGTAGCAACATTAAATCTTACTGTAAATCCATCAACAACTAGTACATCAGCTGCAACTTCTTGTGATGATTACAATTGGAATGGACAGACTTATACAGCTAGTGGAGTTTACACTTTTACAACTACTAATTCAAATGGTTGTGATTCTGTAGCGACATTAAATCTTACTATAAATCCATCTACTTTATCATCCACAGATGTTACAGAGTGTGATGATTATACTTGGAATGGACAGACTTATATAGCTAGTGGAGTTTACACTTTTACAACTACTAATTCAAATGGTTGTGATTCTGTAGCGACATTAAATCTTACTATAAATCCATCTACTTTATCATCCACAGATGTTACAGAGTGTGATGATTACAATTGGAATGGACAGACTTATACAGCTAGTGGAGTTTACACTTTTACAACTACTAATTCAAATGGTTGTGATAGTACAGCGACATTAAATCTTATTATTAATCCATCTGCTTTTTCTGTCAATAATCAAACTATTTGTTTTGGGTATTCATATTCTATAAATGGAAATACTTATTCTTCAAGTGGTACATATTTTGATATCTATACTACTAATTTAGGTTGTGACTCAACAGTGACAACTATTCTAACAATATTACCTGATTTTAGTGTTACAGTTCAGAATCCAACAGGAGGTTCTCCTATATGTTTGGGTGAGAGTGTAACTTTGAGTATGACTAGTTGGTCACCATCGGGTAGTATTTACCAGTGGAATGATTTAAGTGGTGCTATTTCTGGTGCGACTTCTTCTACTTATACAACTTCTGTAGCGGGTACTTATAGTTTAACAGTTACTAATCCAGCTGGTTGTATAGCAACTTCATCTGCAACAACTATTAATGTTATTTCATTATCGCCTCCAACAGGTTTATCTGTCTCTAACATTCAGTTAGATAGAGCGACTATGAACTGGTCAGCAGTTACGGATGCTCATCATTACAATATACGTATGAGAGTTCAGGGAACTTCTTCTTGGAGTATTGCATTGAATTATTTATATGGTACTTCAAAAGAGAAATTAAACTTAACTTCATCTACTACTTATGAGTGGGAGATACAATCAGTTTGTTCTTCTGATAATAGTTCAGTATCAGCATGGTCTTCTACAGAGAGCTTTACAACAACAATTCCTTGTACTACTCCATTAAACACGACTACTACAGCAATTGGTTTAACTGATGCTACTTTAGGTTGGGATGTATCCCCTGGAGCTTTGGAATATATAGTTAGATACAAGCAAGTAAATCAAGGTTGGGGAACATTTACTTATGATACTATAAATACTAATTCACTTGTTTTATCTTCTTTATTATCAGGGACAGCTTATCATTGGCAAGTGAAGAGTGTTTGTGATGGTAGTGGCAATAATAATTCTGCATTTTCAAGTTTTGAGGTCTTTAATACAGGTTCTTGTAATGCTTCATTAAATATTATTCAGACTAATGTTGGCTGTTTTGGTGGTAGTGATGGATCTCTTGATTTATCAGTAATTGGTGGTAGTGGTTCATTCTCTTATTTATGGAGTGATGGTTCTACCAGTGAAGATCTTACTTCTTTAGCTGCAGGTACTTATAGTGTAACAGTTACTGACAACAATACATGTCAATATACTGCTACTTATGTTATTACTACGCCAGCTTCAGCCTTTAGTGTTACAGTTCAGAATCCAACAGGAGGTTCTCCTATATGTTTGGGTGAGAGTGTAACTTTGAGTATGACTAGTTGGTCACCATCGGGTAGTATTTACCAGTGGAATGATTTAAGTGGTGCTATTTCTGGTGCGACTTCTTCTACTTATACAACTTCTGTAGCGGGTACTTATAGTTTAACAGTTACTAATCCAGCTGGTTGTATAGCAACTTCATCTGCAACAACTATTAATGTTATTTCATTATCGCCTCCAACAGGTTTATCTGTCTCTAACATTCAGTTAGATAGAGCGACTATGAACTGGTCAGCAGTTACAGATGCAGATCATTATAATATACGTATGAGAGTTCAGGGAACTTCTTCTTGGAGTATTGCATTGAATTATTTATATGGTACTTCAAAAGAGAAATTAAACTTAACTTCATCTACTACTTATGAGTGGGAGATACAATCAGTTTGTTCTTCTGATAATAGTTCAGTATCAGCATGGTCTTCTACAGAGAGCTTTACAACAACAATTCCTTGTACTACTCCATTAAACACGACTACTACAGCAATTGGTTTAACTGATGCTACTTTAGGTTGGGATGTATCCCCTGGAGCTTTGGAATATATAGTTAGATACAAGCAAGTAAATCAAGGTTGGGGAACATTTACTTACACTACAGTGACTACTAATTCACTTGATTTATCTTCTTTATTGTCTGGGACAGCTTATCATTGGCAAGTGAAGAGTGTTTGTGATGGTAGTGGCAATAATAATTCTGCATTTTCAAGTTTTGAGGTCTTTAATACAGGTTCTTGTAATGCTTCATTAAATATTATTCAGACTAATGTTGGCTGTTTTGGTGGTAGTGATGGATCTCTTGATTTATCAGTAATTGGTGGTAGTGGTTCATTCTCTTATTTATGGAGTGATGGTTCTACCAGTGAAGATCTTACTTCTTTAGCTGCAGGTACTTATAGTGTAACAGTTACTGACAACAATACATGTCAATATACTGCTACTTATGTTATTACTACGCCAGCTTCAGCCTTTAGTGTTACAACTCAAAATCCAACAGGAGGTTCTCCTATATGTTTGGGTGAGAGTGTAACTTTGAGTATGACTAGTTGGTCACCATCGGGTAGTATTTACCAGTGGAATGATTTAAGTGGTGCTATTTCTGGTGCGACTTCTTCTACTTATACAACTTCTGTAGCGGGTACTTATAGTTTAACAGTTACTAATCCAGCTGGTTGTATAGCAACTTCATCTGCAACAACTATTAATGTTATTTCATTATCGCCTCCAACAGGTTTATCTGTCTCTAACATTCAGTTAGATAGAGCGACTATGAACTGGTCAGCAGTTACGGATGCTCATCATTACAATATACGTATGAGAGTTCAGGGAACTTCTTCTTGGAGTATTGCATTGAATTATTTATATGGTACTTCAAAAGAGAAATTTAATTTAACTTCATCTACTACTTATGAGTGGGAGATACAATCAGTTTGTTCTTCTGATAATAGTTCAGTATCAGCATGGTCTTCTACAGAGAGCTTTACAACAACAATTCCTTGTACTACTCCATTAAACACGACTACTACAGCAATTGGTTTAACTGATGCTACTTTAGGTTGGGATGTATCCCCTGGAGCTTTGGAATATATAGTTAGATACAAGCAAGTAAATCAAGGTTGGGGAACATTTACTTCTACTATAGTGACTACTAATTCACTTGATTTATCTTCTTTATTGTCTGGGACAGCTTATCATTGGCAAGTGAAGAGTGTTTGTGATGGTAGTGGCAATAATAATTCTGCATTTTCAAGTTTTGAGGTCTTTAATACAGGTTCTTGTAATGCTTCATTAAATATTATTCAGACTAATGTTGGCTGTTTTGGTGGTAGTGATGGATCTCTTGATTTATCAGTAATTGGTGGTAGTGGTTCATTCTCTTATTTATGGAGTGATGGTTCTACCAGTGAAGATCTTACTTCTTTAGCTGCAGGTACTTATAGTGTAACAGTTACTGACAACAATACATGTCAATATACTGCTACTTATGTTATTACTACGCCAGCTTCAGCCTTTAGTGTTACAACTCAAAATCCAACAGGAGGTTCTCCTATATGTTTGGGTGAGAGTGTAACTTTGAGTATGACTAGTTGGTCACCATCGGGTAGTATTTACCAGTGGAATGATTTAAGTGGTGCTATTTCTGGTGCGACTTCTTCTACTTATACAACTTCTGTAGCGGGTACTTATAGTTTAACAGTTACTAATCCAGCTGGTTGTATAGCAACTTCATCTGCAACAACTATTAATGTTATTTCATTATCGCCTCCAACAGGTTTATCTGTCTCTAACATTCAGTTAGATAGAGCGACTATGAACTGGTCAGCAGTTACGGATGCTCATCATTACAATATACGTATGAGAGTTCAGGGAACTTCTTCTTGGAGTATTGCATTGAATTATTTATATGGTACTTCAAAAGAGAAATTAAACTTAACTTCATCTACTACTTATGAGTGGGAGATACAATCAGTTTGTTCTTCTGATAATAGTTCAGTATCAGCATGGTCTTCTACAGAGAGCTTTACAACAACAATTCCTTGTACTACTCCATTAAACACGACTACTACAGCAATTGGTTTAACTGATGCTACTTTAGGTTGGGATGTATCCCCTGGAGCTTTGGAATATATAGTTAGATACAAGCAAGTAAATCAAGGTTGGGGAACATTTACTTACACTACAGTGACTACTAATTCACTTGATTTATCTTCTTTATTGTCTGGGACAGCTTATCATTGGCAAGTGAAGAGTGTTTGTGATGGTAGTGGCAATAATAATTCTGCATTTTCAAGTTTTGAGGTCTTTAATACAGGTTCTTGTAATGCTTCATTAAATATTATTCAGACTAATGTTGGCTGTTTTGGTGGTAGTGATGGATCTCTTGATTTATCAGTAATTGGTGGTAGTGGTTCATTCTCTTATTTATGGAGTGATGGTTCTACCAGTGAAGATCTTACTTCTTTAGCTGCAGGTACTTATAGTGTAACAGTTACTGACAACAATACATGTCAATATACTGCTACTTATGTTATTACTACGCCAGCTTCAGCCTTTAGTGTTACAGTTCAGAATCCAACAGGAGGTTCTCCTATATGTTTGGGTGAGAGTGTAACTTTGAGTATGACTAGTTGGTCACCATCGGGTAGTATTTACCAGTGGAATGATTTAAGTGGTGCTATTTCTGGTGCGACTTCTTCTACTTATACAACTTCTGTAGCGGGTACTTATAGTTTAACAGTTACTAATCCAGCTGGTTGTATAGCAACTTCATCTGCAACAACTATTAATGTTATTTCATTATCGCCTCCAACAGGTTTATCTGTCTCTAACATTCAGTTAGATAGAGCGACTATGAACTGGTCAGCAGTTACGGATGCTCATCATTACAATATACGTATGAGAGTTCAGGGAACTTCTTCTTGGAGTATTGCATTGAATTATTTATATGGTACTTCAAAAGAGAAATTAAACTTAACTTCATCTACTACTTATGAGTGGGAGATACAATCAGTTTGTTCTTCTGATAATAGTTCAGTATCAGCATGGAGTTCTACTCAGTCTTTTGCTACTTTAACGGTATGTACTACTCCAACAAATACGAATACTACAGCAATTGGTTTAACTGATGCTACTTTAGGTTGGGATGTATCTCCTGGAGCTTTGGAATATATAGTTAGATACAAGCAAGTAAATCAAGGTTGGGGAACATTTACTTACACTACAGTGACTACTAATTCACTTGATTTATCTTCTTTATTGTCTGGGACAGCTTATCATTGGCAAGTGAAGAGTGTTTGTGATGGTAGTGGCAATAATAATTCTGCATTTTCAAGTTTTGAGGTCTTTAATACAGTTAATGGATGTATTCCACCAACTAATATAATTATTGATTCTATTACAACATCTTCAGCTGTATTGAGTTGGGATTCAAATCCAGCTGCATTTACTTACAGGCTTATGTATTTAGTAGTCGGTGCACCATGGAATACCAGAATTGATACTACTATCACACCTGGGTTAAATAATCTCACATTAACAGGATTAATCTCGAATGAGAATTATCGCTTTAGAATTAGAACAATCTGCGATCCTTCAGTTAATTATAATTCTGCTTGGACTGGATGGGATACTGTTACAACATTAGCAGGAAACAGGATTACTGCAGGGGATATTGATCTAGGTGAATATTTAAATATCTACCCGAATCCAACAAGAGGACTATTTAATATTAGCTTTATGGCTGAAAAATTAGATAATTTTGAAATTACCATAGTTGATGCATTTGGTAAATTAGTGTTTCAGGAAGATAAACAAGACTTCATAGGTGAGTATACTAAGCGAATTGATTTTTCTAATTCCCCTAGAGGTATTTTTATGATTCAAATTAGGACTAGGAACTCATTTGTTAGTAAAAGAATTGTCTTGCAGTAAAAGGTTTGCGAGATTAAAAAAATCTCCTTACATTTGCAAACGAAATTAGATAGGTAAAGAGGAAGAGGCTGTTAGCCTCTTCTTTTTTTACATAGCATTATGATATCAAAAGAAGAAATAATAAAAGTAGCCGAGCCAAAGATTAAAGAACAAGGTGGCTTCTTAGTAGATGTAAAAGTGAATACAGCAAATGTTATTACTTTATTTTTTGATAGAATGGAAGGAGTTCAGGTAGAACATTGTTTGCTAATAAGTAAATATATTGAGGAACATTTTGATAGAGAGTCAGAAGATTATGAGCTTACTGTTTGTTCTGCAGGGCTAGATAATCCGTTCATGGTTGATGAACAATATCAGAAATATATCGGAAAAGAGGTTGGTGTTTTATTAACTAATGGTAAGAGAAAAACAGGTGTTATTATTTCCTACAATGAATCACTGTTGCTAGAGGTATTAAAAAAGAAAAAAGGAAATAGGAAAGATTATATACTGGAAGAAATAAGTATTCCAAAAGAAGAAATAAAAGAGACTAAACTTAAAATAAATTTTAAATAAACAGAATGGAAGTAGAAAATTTAATTGAATCGTTTTCAGAGTTTAAAGAGGTTAAGAATATTGATCGTGAAACTATGATGAACATCTTAGAAGATGTTTTTAAAACGGTGCTGAGTAAAAAGTATGATGAACAAGGTAATTTTAATGTTATTATTAATGTTGATAAAGGAGATTTAGAAATTTGGAGAAACAGGGAAGTTGTTGAAGATGGGGAAGTTGAAATTCCTATTGCACAAATTTCTTTGACTGATGCTTTGAAAATTGAAGATGATTATGAGGTAGGAGAAGAAGTTTCCGAGCAAGTAAGCTTTGAATCTGAATTTGGAAGAAGGCAAGTGCTTTCTATCCGTCAGCATTTAATGGCTCGTATAGCTGACCAGCATAGAGATGAGTTAATGAAGCGTTATGAAGAGAGAATTGGTGAAATTATTCATGGTGAAGTTTACCAAATATGGAGAAATGAAATCTTATTGCAAGATGATGAAGGTAACGATTTGTCTTTACCAAAATTAGAGCAGATACCTAGAGATTACTTTAAAAAAGGCGAGTCTGTAAGAGCAGTAATCAAGGAAGTAAGTCTTAAAAATAATAAAGCAAATATTGTTCTTTCTCGTATTGCACCAGAATTTATTGAGCGTTTATTTGAGCAAGAGGTTCCTGAAGTATTTGATGGTATAATAACTATTAAAAATGTAGTTAGAATTCCTGGAGAAAGAGCCAAGGTAGCTGTAGAATCGTATGATGATAGAATTGATCCTGTAGGTGCATGTGTAGGAATGAAGGGTTCAAGAATTCATAGTATTGTTCGTGAGTTAAAGAATGAAAATATTGATGTAGTAAATTTTACTGAGAATTCTCAATTGTTAATTACAAGAGCGTTGAACCCAGCAAAAATTACTTCTGTAAAGTTGGATGATGAAAAAATGAGAGCAAGTGTGTTTATGGCTGCCGACCAAGTTTCATTAGCTATTGGTAGAGGAGGACATAATATTAATTTAGCTGGGAAATTATCAGGATATGATATTGATGTATATAGAGATGCAGGTAGTTTTGAGGACGATGTCGCTATTGATGAGTTTACAGACGAACTAGAATCATGGGTAATTGACGCTTTGAAAGCGATTGGTTGCGATACAGCAAAAAGTGTACTAGATATTTCAGCAAAAGACCTAGTATTAAGAACAGATCTAGAAATTGAAACTGTAGAAAGTATTCTGAGCGTCTTAAGTTCAGAGTTTGAAGATTAATAAAAATTAAGACCTAAGTATGTCAGATAAAAAAAGCGTAAGGTTAAACAAGTTAGTTAAGGAATTCAATGTCAGTATTGACAGAATATATTCATTTCTTGAAGCAAAAGGTATTGAGGATTTAAAGCCCAATACAAAAGTGTCTCATGAGATCTACATGGATTTGTTAGGAGAATTTGATTCTGAAAAGAAAGCAAAATTATCAGCTGAGTTATTGTCCAAAGAAAAAGAATTAGCTAAAGCTGAAGAAATTATTAAACAGCAAGAAGCTGAGGAAAAAGCTCAAAAAGCAGCTGAAGAAAAGATAAAAGTTCAGCTTGAAATCAAATTAAAGAAAGAAGCTGATATTGCAGAACAAGAAAAAGCTCATTCTAAAGATGAGATAATCACAGCAAAAACAACAAAAAAGGAATTGAAAGTTGTTGGTAAAGTTGATATTAGTCCAAAGAAACCACTTAAAACAAAAATCGAATCCATTAAAGTTGTCAAAGACACTGAAGAACAGTTAGAAAAAATAGAAGAGCCTAAGATAGCTGAAGGAATTATTAAGGCTAGTGCTGGCAAGCTAAGAGGCGTTAAGGTAACTGGTAAAACAATAGATTTAACTCAATTTAAGAAACCAGAAAAGGCTGAGAAAAAGAAAAGGCTGAGAATTGTAAAAACTAAAGTTGACCCTAAGAAGTTTAAAAAAGTAGTAAAACCTACTAAAAAAACAATAGAAATATCCCCAGAAGAGGCTCAAAAAAGGGTACGAGAAACATTAGCAAAATTACAAGGAAGAGGGGGTAAAAAATCATCTGTAAGAAATAGAAAAGATAAAAGACAAGCACATAAAGATGTTGCGGATGTTGAAAATCAAGAAAGAGCTGCTGGCGATCAAGTAATAAAGATTGCTGAGTTTGCTACGGCAAGCGAGTTAGCAGTTTTAATGGATGTTGCGGTTACTGAAATTGTAACCACTTGTATGGGTCTTGGGATGATGGTGAGTATGAATCAAAGGTTAGATGCCGAAACAATCCAAATGTTAGTAGAGGATTTTGGTTTTAAGGTTGAATTTGTTGGGGCTGATGTACAAGAATCTATCGAAGAGATTGTAGATGCTGAGGATCAACTTGAAACACGTGCTCCAATTATAACAATTATGGGGCATGTTGATCATGGAAAAACTTCATTGATGGACTACATCAGAGAAACAAATGTAATTGCTGGAGAGTCAGGTGGGATTACACAACATATTGGGGCTTATGAAGTGTCATTAAAAAATGGAAAGCAAATTTCGTTCTTAGACACACCAGGACATGAGGCCTTTACCGCAATGCGGGCTAGGGGAGCAAAAGTTACTGATATTGTAGTGGTTGTAGTAGCAGCTGATGACAGAGTGATGCCTCAGACAAAGGAAGCAATTAGTCATGCTCAAGCGGCAGGTGTTCCTATTATCTTTGCAATTAACAAAATTGACCGACCAACTGCAGATACTGAAAAAATCAAAGGCGAATTAGCGGAAATGAACCTTCTTGTGGAAGATTGGGGGGGTAAATATCAATCTCAGGATATATCAGCTAAGGTTGGGACTGGCGTTCCAGAAATTTTAGAAAAAATTATTTTAGAAGCTGAGATGCTTGACCTAAAAGCAAATCCAAATAGAAATGCCCAGGGAACAGTTATTGAAGCATCACTAGATAAAGGTAAGGGATACTTATCTACATTGCTAGTTCAGAAGGGAACATTAAATGTTGGGGATTATGTTTTAGCAGGTTCTTACTCAGGTAAAGTTAAAGCCTTACTAGATGAAAGGGGTGAAACACGAAATAATGCAGGACCTTCAACTCCAGTAGTATTATTAGGTTTAGATGGTGCGCCAACAGCAGGAGATGAATTTCATGTTATAGAAAGTGAGCAAGAAGCAAAAAAAATTGCCTCAAGAAGGGCTCAATTACAAAGAGAGCAAAGTGTAAGAACGCAGAAACACTTAACTCTTGATGAAATTGGAAGAAGAATTGCTTTAGGTGGTTTTCAAGAAATTAATGTTATTATTAAAGGAGATGTTGATGGTTCTATTGAAGCATTATCTGATACTTTGCAGCAACTTTCTACAGAGGAAATAAAAGTAAATATTATTCAAAAAGCAGTAGGTCAAATTTCAGAATCAGATGTTATGCTAGCAGCAGCTTCAGATGCAATTATTATTGGTTTCCAAGTTAGGCCGTCATTAAAAGCACGTAAATTAGCAGAAGCTGAACAAATTGATATTAGATTGTATTCTATAATTTATAAAGCAATTGAAGAATTGAAATTAGCAATGGAGGGTATGCTTAGACCTGATGTTGAAGAAAAAATTATTTGTAATATTGAAATTAGAGAAACCTTTAAGATATCTAAGATTGGTACTATAGCAGGATGTATGGTGCTAGACGGTTCTTTAACTAGACAAACAGGTGTAAGGCTTATTCGTGATGGTGTTGTAGTTTACACTGGTAAATTATCATCATTAAAACGTTTCAAGGATGATGTTACTGAAGTGAAAAAAGGATTTGAATGTGGAATGTCAATAGAAAACTTCAATGATCTTAAAGTAGGTGATATAATTGAAGGATACGAAGAGGTTGAAGTAAAAAGGGTGTTAAAATAAATTCTTATTTTTTTAATTGAGAAAAATTAATAATATCCCTAACAGGATAAGCGCCAGGAAATTTTCTACTTATCTGGTGCTTTACTTTTATAGCCTCTAGTTTTGTTCTAAAGTTACCTACCCTAACTCTATAATAAGGGGCGTCATATTCCAAATAAGCTGGAATTTCTGGGTACAGCCTAATAAAATTAATTTTTAATTGCATTATTTCTTTTTGTTTGGCTTTAAAAAGTAGTTGAACACGCCAACCTTCTACTCCATTTTTGGCTTTTAAAATGTTTTTGTATTTATGAAATAGGGCATCTATTCCTTGTTCATTTACACTAGTAATCTCTTTGTTTTCATTGAAAGTAGTATCAGTTTGTGCTACTAAAATAAAAGGTAAAGCAATAAATATGAAGAGTATTTTTTTCATCCCTCAAAAATATAAAATAAAATGAGTTTGCTTTTCCTATTTTTGCAAAGTGAGATTCTCGTATACATTTAAGATTGATAAGCCAAGTGAGTTAATTAAGTTATTGCTTTATAAAAGCCAAGTGCTTAATTATGTTAGCATTTTGGATTCTAATAGAATGAAGAATCATACTAGCTTGCCTGCTGATTATATTAATTACGATTTGATTGCAGGTGTAGATGCTCTTGAAATACTTAACGTTGATATTGATTCTTTTAATGCATTGCAAAATTTTCATGATAAGCATAGGGATTGGTTATTTGGCTACCTCTCTTATGATTTGAAGAATGAAGTAGAGCAGTTGGCTTCTAATAATGATGATGGGATAAATGCAGCCAGCTTATTTTTTTTTATTCCTAAGTATGTATTATTATTAAAAGGCAATACACTGGAAGTTCAGAGCTATGAGAGTAAGGAAGATTGCCAGCAATTTATAGTCTATGAACAATTAAATTGGGAGGATAAAAGCAATGCTGTAGAGTTAAAGCAAAGAGATACTAAAGCAAAATATTTAGAAAAAATTGGAGTGATTAAAAAGCATATTCAAAGAGGGGATATTTATGAAGTAAATTATTGTCAGGAGTTTTTTTCTGATCAAGTATTGCTTAATCCTCAGCAAGTATTTAGGGGGTTAAATTTAAATGCAAAAACACCCTTTGCCTCTTTTTTAAAGCTAAATGATTTGAATATAATGTGTGCTAGCCCAGAACGATTTATTAAAAAATCAGGTAATAAAATTATTTCACAGCCTATAAAAGGAACAAGGAAGAGAGGGAGTGATTTAGCTGAAGATAGTGCCTTAATAAAGGAACTTATTGAAAGTGAAAAAGAAATTTCAGAAAATGTAATGATTGTTGATTTGGTAAGAAATGATTTGTCAATTACAGCTAGTAAAGCAAGTGTAAAGGTGGAGGAATTATGTGGTGTTTATACTTTTAAAAAAGTACATCAGATGATTAGCACTATATCGTCAAAGGTAGATGATGACATTAATTTAAGTCAAATATTAAAGTCAGTTTTCCCTATGGGTTCCATGACAGGCGTCCCTAAACTTAGAGCAATGGAACTTATTGAGCAATTAGAGGAGTTTAAAAGGGGTATTTTTTCTGGAGCAATTGGTTATATTACTCCAAAAGGAGATTTTGATTTTAATGTTGTTATCAGAACAATTTTGTATAATGCAAGTACAAAATACTTGTCAGTGGCTGTTGGTGGTGCAATTACGATTAAATCCGATGCGAATGATGAATATGAGGAGTGTTTGGTAAAGATAAGGCCTATTTTTGAGGTGTTAAATTTTCAATTTGATGAAAGATAAAGTCCAGCAATTTATTAATGAAAAATCTCTTTTTATAAGAGAAGATAAGCTTATTCTAGGCATAAGTGGGGGTGCTGATAGCATTTGTTTAATGCATGTTTTACTTGAATTAGGGTATTCATTTGAATTAGCACATTGTAATTTTAATTTGAGAGGAGAAGAATCGGATGCTGATGAATATTTTGTTCAAGAATTAGCAAAAGAACACCAGCTAAAACTGCATGTAAAACAGTTTGATACTTTAGTTTATGCTGCTGAAAATAAGATTTCTACACAAATGGCAGCTCGTGATTTAAGATATGGATGGTTTGAGAAATTACGAATTAAGTCAAGCGCTAAATACTTAGCCATTGCTCATCATTCTAATGATGATGTAGAAACCTTTTTTATTAATTTAGTAAGAGGATCAGGGTTAAAAGGTTTTTTAGGGATTAAAGAAAAAAATAATGCAATTGTTAGGCCTTTACTTTCAGTTTCACGATTAGAAATTGAGAAGTATCTGAAAGATAGAGGCTTAGTTTTTAGAGAGGATAGTAGTAATGCTTCTGTTAAGTATTTGCGCAATAAAATAAGGCATGAGTTAATACCTTTGTTAGCCCAAATGAACCCAAGTATTCAGCAAACTGTAAAGGATGAGATGAGAATTTTGGAAGGTGTTGCTAACATTTATACTTCTAAAGTTGAAGAAGTAAGAAAAGATTTAACTCAAGAAAAAAATGGAATTGTGCAGCTTGAAATTTCAGCTTTATTAGCGCTAAAACCCCTCCATAGCTATTTATATGAATTATTATCTGCTTATGGTTTCTGTGCTGTGGAGGCAATTTCAAAAGCATTGCAGGGACAAAGTGGAAAACAGTTTTTTTCATCTACTCATCAGTTAGTAGTAGACAGAGAAAATATTTTTATCTCTCTTTTAAATAAAGAAAATGAGGTTTTTGAGATTACTGAAAAAACTACAAGTTTAGTTCATCCGCTAGAAATAAATTTTAAAGTTATGGCTGATAAAACTATTATTTATGATAATAATATCGCCCAATTGGATGTTGAAAAATTAAAATTCCCTTTAACTTTACGCAAGTGGAAAGAAGGAGATAAGTTCATGCCATTAGGAATGAATAAATTTAAGAAATTAAGTGATTTTTTCATTGATAATAAATTTTCAATAATAGATAAACAAGAGCAGTGGCTGTTATGTTCTGGTGTTGATGTTGTTTGGGTGCTGGGCTGGAGAATTGACGAAAGGTATAAGCTAGAAAGCAATACAAAAAAAGTGTACATTGCACAACTTTAAATTTATAGAGGAATGTCAGAGTTTGATTTTATAGAAAAACAATATTTGGGGCTTAATAAAATGTCTCTTAGTAGAAGAATGTCATTGGCAATTTTTTGTTTAGTTGCTTATTATTGGAGAGAGAATCACGATAAGGCGGGAGAGCTTTACTTCTTTATTGGGATAGGAATAATGGTCATTTCAACATTGCTATTATTTATACTGCATTTTGAAACTAAAGTGAAAAACGGAAGCATCATCCTAGATGGGCTTTGGACTTCTAGAAAAATAAAAATAGACACCGCAAGCATTGTATCTGTTAAAAAAGTAAAATATAGCAAATATTTTTTGAATCGCTCCGTTTACAACTTGCACCTAAAGGGAACAATTCGATTTTATACAAGAGGAATTGATGCTGTTGAACTAACTGATAAAGATGGTTTGATTTATCTTATTGGAAGTCAAAAATCTGAAGAATTAACACGAGTTATAAAAGATAAATTAAAATAAATATGAAGAAAATTTTCATCCTATTTTTTACACTTCTGAGTGTGATTACATCAGCACAAATTTTTACTCCTGTTTCTTGGGATTTTTCTCAAAAACAAGTGTCGGATAATGAAATAGAATTGCAGTTCAAAGCAACTATTGATGATGGTTGGTATTTATATTCTCAATTTATTGATGATGATGGGCCTGTACCTACAGAGTTTTCTTTTACAACTCAAGGTGCTTATTCATTAGTTGGAATTCCTAATGAAGGCATGCCAATTGAAGAGTTTGACCCTAATTTTGACATGATTCTAAAGTACTTTAAAAATGAAGCTATTTTCACGCAAATAGTACAAGTTTCTTCCGCTGAAGATTTTAATTTAGATGGAAATGTTTACTTTATGGTATGTGATGAAGCTCAATGTTTGCCACCTGAAGAGGTAGAGTTTTCTTTTGAAATAAAAGGTGTTGATGGAGGTGTTATTGTTGAAGATACAAAAAATACTTCTGATGAAAAAGAAGGAAAAAGCATGTGGGCACTCTTTTTTATTGCCTTTATAAGTGGTTTTGCAGCTTTGCTAACTCCTTGTGTTTTCCCTATGATACCTATGACGGTTTCTTTTTTCACTAAGCAGTCCAAAACAAAAGCGCAAGGAATTGCAAATGCTATTATTTACGGACTTTCTATTATTGCAATTTATGTTGCTTTAGGAGTTGGTGTTTCTTCAATATTTGGGGCTGATGCTTTAAATAATATGGCGACTAATGTTTATTTTAATATTGGATTTTTTATATTGTTGATTGTTTTTGCAGCTTCTTTTTTAGGGGCTTTCGAAATTCAATTACCATCCTCTTGGACAAACAAAAGTGTTGAGGCGGAAGGGAAAGGAGGTTTAATTGGCATCTTCTTTATGGCTTTCACTTTAGCTTTAGTTTCTTTTTCTTGCACAGGACCAATTGTAGGAACTTTACTAGTTGAAGCGGCATCAGGAGGGTATATGGGCCCAATTATTGGTATGCTCGGTTTTTCATTAGCCATTGCTTTACCATTTGCTTTATTTGCAGCCTTCCCAGGATGGTTAAACTCTTTACCTCAATCAGGAGGATGGCTAAATTCAGTAAAAGTAACTTTAGGATTTTTAGAAATTGCATTAGCTTTCAAATTCTTGTCGAATGCGGATTTAGTAATGCAGACTCATTGGTTGGAACGCGAGTTATTTATTGCAATATGGATTATGATTTTTGGACTGCTGACTGTGTACTTGCTAGGATTCTTAAAGTTTGCCCATGATTCGGATTTAAAATATGTTTCTGTTGGTCGTTTGAGTGCTGCTATTTTAACGGGTACTTTAACTTTGTACATGATTCCTGGTATGTGGGGTGCACCACTGAAGATAATTAATGCTTTTCCACCACCTATGCAATACAGTGAATCTCCTTATGGTGTAGGAAACTCTCAAGGAGGTAATGCTATTTCAGCTCATGAAGAAGATGGTCAGCATTTAGGGCCTCAAGGAATTCTTGTTTTTCATGATTATGATATTGGAATGGCTCATGCTAAAAAAATAAATAAGCCCGTGGTATTGGATTTTACAGGGCACGCATGTGTGAATTGTCGTAAGATGGAAGAACAAGTTTGGTCAGCTGCTCATGTGAAAAATACCCTTGCTAATGATGTGGTCTTAATTTCATTATATGTTGATGAAAGAATTGACCTTCCAAAGGAGCAGCAGTACGAAACGACAATGGCAGGAAAAATTAAAAAAGTAAAAACCACTGGAGATAAATGGATGGTATTGCAAGCCAATAATTACGGGACTAATTCACAACCGTATTACGTGTTTTTAAATCATGATGAAGAACCATTAGTCGAAAATGCCAACTACCAAGATTATGGGACAGTAGATTTGTTTGCTGATTGGTTAAGCAGAGGTCTCCAACAATTTAATAAATAGAAAATAAAATTTAAATAATGGCAAAGAAGAAAATTATCACTAAAAAGTCAGAAGCTTTTTTAAAAAAATATTTAAATAACCCATCTCCAACAGGCTTTGAGAGTGGGGGGCAAAAATTGTGGTTGGAGTACATTAACCCATACATCGATGAGCATTTTGTAGATACTTACGGAACTGTAGTTGGGGTGATAAACCCTGAGGCAAAATATAAGGTTGTTATTGAAGCTCATGCTGATGAAATTTCTTGGTTTGTGCATTATATTACTAAAGATGGATTTATTTACCTAAGAAGAAATGGTGGTTCTGATCATCAGATTGCTCCCTCCAAAAGAGTAAATATACATACCAAAAAAGGAATGGTTAAGGCTGTATTTGGTTGGCCAGCAATTCATACTAGAAGTGGAGCAACTGAAAAATCCCCTAAGTTAGATAATATCTTTTTGGACTGTGGAGCTAAGGATAAGGATGAGGTTGAGGGACTAGGAATTCATGTAGGTTGTGTGGTTACTTATGAGGATGAATTCATGATTTTGAATAAAAACTTTTATGTAGGTAGAGCATTGGATAATCGTATAGGAGGTTTTATGATTGCTGAGGTGGCTCGTTTGTTAAAGGAAAATAAAGTAAAATTACCTTTTGGATTATACATTACTAACTCGGTACAGGAGGAAGTAGGCTTAAGAGGAGCACAAATGATTGTGGATACGATAAGACCTGATGTTGCTATTGTAACGGATGTTTGTCATGATACAGGTACACCAATGATTGATAAAATAAAACAAGGAGATACAAAATGTGGAGCAGGTCCGGTATTGACTTATGGCCCTGCAGTCCAAAATAATTTATTGGAGTTAATTATTAATACTGCTGAAAAGAATAAAATTCCTTACCAGAGAATGGCTGCTTCTCGTGCTACAGGTACGGATACGGATGCTTTTGCCTACTCAACTGGTGGGGTTGCTTCTTCTTTAATATCGCTTGCGTTAAGGTATATGCATACCACAGTTGAAACTGTACATAAGGATGATGTTGAAGATGTAATCCGATTGATTTATGAATCGTTACAAAAAATTAAAAATAATCATGATTTTAGATATTTGAAATAAAAATTAAGGAGCCAATTGGCTCCTTTTTTTTACGTATATTTGAGTTAAAATTTAAAACAATTTAAAACAATAAAAAATGGATACAAATATTATTTTCGGAAACATAATTTACATCATAATTGGCCTTTTCTTGCTAAAAGGAACTTTATATATGGTAAAGCAGCAAACAGCAGTTGTTATTGAGCGTTTAGGTAAGTTTCATAAAGTATCTGGGGCAGGACTGCAGTTTAAAATTCCCTTAATTGACAGTATTGCAGGCGATATTAATTTGAGAGTTAGAGAATTGCCTGTTGAGGTGGAAACCAAAACTAAGGATGATGTATTCGTTAAGATTATTGTCTCTGTTCAATTTTTTGTTGTTGATTCTATTGATGGTATAGAAAATTCTTTTTATAAGTTAAATAATCCTGAACGTCAAATTCAATCTTATGTATTTGATTCTATTCGTTCTGAAGTGCCAAAAATGGAATTGGATGCAGTATTTGCCGAAAAGGATAAAATTGCAATAGCAGTTAAAAATGAGCTTTCGGAAACTATGCAACAATTTGGTTTCGACTTTATAAAAGCTTTGGTTACTGATATTGACCCTGATGCAAAGGTTAAACATGCAATGAATGAAATTAATGCAGCTAAGCGAATGAAAGAAGCTGCTAAAGAGGAGGCTGCTGCAGCAAAAATTAGAGTAATTGCAGCTGCAGAGGCGGATGCTGAAAGTAAGCGTTTGGCTGGGGAAGGTATAGCCTTACAGCGAATTGCTATTGCTAACGGATTGAAAGAATCAGTTGCTGAGGTAAAGCTAGCTATGGAGGACCATGTTACTAGTCAAGATGTTATGAATATGCTATTTATGACTCAACATTATGAAACGGTTGCTAAGCTTTCTGAAAATAATACGAGTACTATATTTATGCCTTACTCGCCTGATAATGTTGGCGACTTACAAATGCAAATTCAAAGTAGTTTATTGGCAGTGGATGCAATGAAAAAGCCTAAGAAATAGAAACTAATTATTGATTAATTAAGCCTTATAACATTACTATTCTGTTGTGCTTTTACCATTAAAGCACAACAGAACTTAGTACTTAATGGGAGTTTTGTGTTGAATAATGTAACTCAATGTTGGACTGGTTTCAATTTTATATCTATAGTGATGGTACTGTGGTAAAGAAGGTTTTTGTTGAGTAAAATGGGGAAATCCCCCAATTTTAACTAACTTCTTTATGTCTAAAACAAGCTGTGGTATGGTCGTTTACAATGCCCATGGCTTGCATGTGTGCGTAAACAATAGTTGAGCCTACAAACTTAAATCCTCTACTCTTTAAATCTTTACTTATTTTATCCGATAAAGGTGTATTGGCAGGCATTTCACTCATATTGGTAAAGTTGTTTTGTACAGCCTTTCCATCTACAAAGTCCCAAAGGTATTTACTAAAAGTCCCAAACTCTTTTTGCACTGCTATAAAAGCAATAGCATTTGTTTTGGCTGCTTTTATTTTTAAGGTATTTCTAATAATTCCAGCATCTAGCTTTAATTCAGCTAGTTTTTCATCCGTGTAATTAGCAATTTTTTGAAAATCAAAATAATCAAAAGCCAATCGAAATTTTTCTCTTCTTCTAAGTATCGTAATCCAACTTAGTCCTGCTTGAAAAGTTTCTAATAATAAAAATTCAAATATCTTGGCATCCTCATAAACAGGAACGCCCCATTCTTTGTCATGGTACTCCAGATAGAGCGTATCATCCTTAGGCCAATTGCATCTTTTTTTAGTTGTATCCATTTTCTTTTAATCGGTATCTCAGGTTGTTTCTAATGTTTATCCAATATAAATTATAGTCAGCAATATGATAGTCTTTCATACGGTAGAAACGGGCAAAAGGAATTTTTATGGGTTTTATCCGATAAAGGTGTATTGGAAGTTTATGCAATGCAAAAGAAGAAATAAGAGGATTTTCTCTCATATGTAGGTTACTTACTTTTTAATTTTTATAAGACTCAGAACCTTTTCTTTTCTAACACTAGCAAAAAAACCAGTTATATATTTTTTTTCTACGATTTCAAGTCTTAAGTCGTATTTATCCCAGTTCCATTTTGTTGGAATTATTAGATAATCGTTTAGTAATTCAACGTCAGCAATCGAACCTTTTGGGTGTAGATTTATTGAAAATATTTCTGATGCTTTATGTTTTAAAAAGATACTGTAAGTTGGGTTTGTCCATGCCCAGTCGTCAAGTTGGGTTGTTGTAGCTTCAATTTCCTTTTCGCCACGCATTAAAACTGTAGGTATGTAATACATTAGATGGTCCCCATTAGTTAAAACGACTTCTATTTCAATAGGCATTGGCATTTCACCTTTATTAAGAAGTATTATACTTCCATTTTTAGTTGAAGAAAATTCAGAAATAGCATAATCGATGGTTTTGGTTGTATTTACAAAATAATCAAAATACCAATCGAGTTCAATTCCACTTTCTCTCTCAACAATTCTTTTAAAATTGCTTGCAGTAGGGTGTTTGAAGCTCCATTCTTTAAAGTATCGCAATAGAGATCTGTCTAATATGTCTTGGCCTACAATGTGGCTTAATTGGTCAAGTATTACGACCCCTTTAGAATAAGAAGCTGTACCGTAAGCCCAATTTGTGTTAAAGTGATCGGCATGAGTACACAATGGTTCTTCGTACTTACTTTTGGCTATTCTTTTATAGCCCTTGTAAGAGCTTTCATGAGTATCAGGCCAATCTTCAGGAAATAATTTTTGCTCTATCCTGTTTGAAGCATAGGAGGTAAACCCTTCATCCATCCAAGCAAAAAGACTTTCGTTTGTAGCTAACATCCCTTGATACCAACTGTGCATAGCTTCATGAACACAAACGCCAACCAAACTTTTTAGATTTCTGTGTCCTGTAATTAATGTTGCCATAGGGTACTCCATTCCTCCATCTCCACCTTGTATGATAGAGTAATGAGGATAAGGATACTTACCGAAGTTTTTATCTGCATATGCAAACGTTTCAATCATATAAGGACCTAAATTCTCCCATTCCTTTGTTTTTTCTCCTTTTAAATAGAAGAGATGAAAGTCAGGTCCATTATCGTTTACTACAATATCGTGTGTGTATTCTGGGTCTGCAGCCCAAACGAAATCATGTACTTTATCTGCTTTAAATTTCCATGTAAGTCTATTTAAAGTAGTATCTACAGCAGTATTTGAATACCCATGTCCTATTTCTTCTGCATTTTGTAAAACTCCAGTTGCTGCTATGGTATAGCTTGCATCCATATTGATGTTCACTTCAAAAGACCCCCAAACGCCATAAAATTCACGACCAACATATGGATTAGTATGCCATCCATCTTTATCGTATTCACACATTTTAGGATACCATTGCGACATAGAATAGTCAATACCTTCTTTATTCATTCTTCCAGAACGACGGATTTGTACAGGTACTTGAGCTTTAAATTCCATGCTAAAAATAGCAGTGTCTCCAGGAAGAATTTGATTTTCTAAAAACACCTCTAAAATAGTTCTATCGTGTACAAATTTTAGAGACACATCATTGTGTTTTAAAGAAATGATTTGCTGTCTTCCCACCTCATTATCTTTTAGCTTAGAAATTCTATCACCTACACGTTTATCAGCATCTAGTATTGTTCTGGAGCGTATATCCATCATGCTACCCGGTTGAAAAGCATTGAAGTATAAATGATAAAACACCTTCTTTAAAGTGTCTGGTGAGTGGTTTATGAAAGTCAATTCTTGATTTCCATCAAAACGATGATTCTCAGAATCAAAATTTATATCCATTTGGTAATGAGCTTCTTGTTGCCAATAAGATTGACAGTATCCACTTATGGAAATAGATAAAAATAGAAGTATTGAAACAAAACTTTTCATTTGAATAGATTTTAATTAATTTGGAAGTAAATCTACAAACTATATTTTGCTTCTAGGTATATGGCTGAACAAAGAAAAATATTGCGTATTTTTAAGCTTATTAGCTCGTTATCATTAACACTAAAATACTAGTTGTGATTCTGAAAATTAATTTATTATTAATATCCATTAGTTGTATCCATTTTCTTTTAATCGATATCTTAGGTTGTTTCTAATATTTATCCAATATAAATTATAATCTGCTATATGGTAATTTTTCATTTTGTAAAAACGAGCAAAGGGAATCCTTATGGGTTTAATCCAAATCACTCCATTTTTCGTATATGCTTCTATTGAATTTGGATAATGTATTTTATGACTCTTAAAAAGAATACCTAGATGTTCTTCCTTTTTTGAAAGTAAATTATCAGTTTGCCAACTAATAGGATTTACACATGAAATACTGTCAGAAACTTCCCAGTCTTTTGGGAAATACCCTTCTGCTAATGTTCGCCAAGAAAGAAAGCAATTCAATTGATTAGGCGAGCTGCAAGAGGGTAGGTCTTTATGGAACTGTTTGATTGGCATTCCTGGTAAGTAACTAATAAGTAGTCTATTTCTCATACTGTCATTTTCAAGAATTATTTCTTTTAATAATCTTTCTGTATGATTAGTGCCTTGACTATGTCCAGCAATTATAAATTTATTTCCCTTATTAAAATTTTCCCAATAATACATAAATGCATTTTTCACATCTAAATAGGCAACCTCAAAGGCTTGTAATCCATTTTCTAAATCGTAATAAGATTGAATATGCATCTGCCTATAATGTGGAGCATAAATATTTGCGATGCCTAAGTAAACACTTGCTTGATTTTTTATAGCTGCATCCCCAATTTCCTTATTTAGCTTCTTGTCGTTTATGTCTGCATTCCATGTACTACCTTTAAAATAAAGAGTAGGATGCACAAAAAACACATCTATTATAGGTTCAGATTTGTATGAAGAATCTATATAATTTTTTGGAAGACTTGCGTAATGATTTTCTTTTTCAGGATGCTCTACCCAATATTTCAGATTAGCATAGTTTGGTGTATCTCCTGATAAATTTATATCAAAATTATGCTCTGGGGTATCCTGCTTTTCAGCAATAAGTCTGTAAGTTTTACAAGCAGTAACATTCATTAGTAAGAAGATAAAAAGTAGATTTCTAATTAGGTATCTCATCTTTCTTACTTTTTATTTCCCATGACATTTCTTGAATTTCTTCCCGCTCCCACATGGACAGGGAGCATTCCGCTCTACTTTTTCTTCAGCTCTTATCGGTTGTGCTTTTGGCTTTGGTTTTCCTGCTTGCTGAGGCGTGTTTCCTGAATTTTCCGGTCGGCTTGTTTGATGATTTTCAGCCCTGTGCCTATCCTCTTGCACTGCTGATTGTGTAGGTAAGCCTGCCTTAATTAAGAAAGAAACAATATCTTTATTTACTTTGTTAATTAATGCTTTAAACAAATTGAAAGATTCAAATTTGTAAATTAAAAGTGGATCTTTCTGCTCATAACTTGCAGTTTGTACCGCTTGTTTCAAATCATCCATTTCGCGTAAATGCTCTTTCCAAATATCGTCAATAATTGCAAGAGTTACACTTTTTTCAATAGCTTCTGCAATGTTTCCCCCTTCCGAATCGTGTGCTTCTTTCAGGTTAGTTACTACTTGTAAAGTTTTTAAACCATCAGTAAACGGAATAACAATGTTTTCGTAGGTTGCTGATTGATTTTCGAAAACATCTTTAATAACTGGGTAAGCCTGGCTTGCTATAGCTGATGATTTTGCTTGGTAGCTTTTATAGCAGTTTTCATATACTTTCTCTGTTAAAACTTCTATTGAGTTATCCTTAAACTCTTCTTCGCTTACAGGAGATTCTGTAGCTAACAAACGAATCAATTCAAGTTTAAAGTTTTCATATTCTTTATTTGCTTGTAATTCCTCCACTATGTTTTCGCAAGTGTCATATATCATATTTGCAACATCTAATGACAAACGGTCACCATGCAGGGCATGTTTTCTCTTTTTGTAAATCACCTCCCTTTGTTGGTTCATTACATCATCATATTCTAGTAATCTTTTTCTAACTCCAAAATTGTTTTCCTCTACTTTCTTTTGGGCACGCTCTATGGACTTACTTACCATAGAATGTTGAATAACTTCTCCTTCTTCAAGTCCCATTCTGTCCATTAGTTTGGCAATTCTTTCTGAACCAAACAGTCGCATTAATTTATCTTCAAGCGAAACATAAAATTGAGATGAACCAGGATCACCTTGTCTTCCTGCACGTCCTCTTAACTGCCTATCTACCCTTCTTGAATCATGTCTTTCAGTTCCAATTATTGCTAATCCTCCAGCTGTTTTTACTTCTGCTGCAAGCTTAATATCGGTTCCCCTTCCCGCCATGTTGGTTGCAATAGTTACTCCTCCAGCTTTACCTGCTTCCGCAACAATATCCGCTTCTCTTTGGTGCATCTTTGCATTTAGGACATTATGCTTTACTCCTCTTTTTCTAAGGATAGTACTAAGTAGTTCTGAAATCTCAACTGATGTTGTTCCAACTAATATGGGTCTGCCTAGCTCAGTAAGTTTAATAATATCTTCAATTACAGCATTGTATTTCTCTCTGTTTGTTTTAAATACCAAATCATCTTTATCATCCCTTTGTAAAGGACGATTTGTTGGAATTGCAACTACATCTAGTTTATATATTTCCCAAAATTCACCAGCTTCAGTTTCTGCTGTACCTGTCATTCCAGCAATCTTGTTGTACATTCTGAAATAATTCTGTAATGTGACAGTAGCGTATGTTTGAGTAGCTGCCTCAATCTTTACGTTCTCTTTTGCCTCAATAGCTTGGTGTAATCCATCAGAATATCTTCTGCCATCCATGATACGACCCGTTTGTTCATCAACAATTTTCACCTTATTATCCATCACTACATATTCAATATCTTTTTCAAAAAGAGTATAGGCTTTTAGAAGTTGGTTAATAGTATGTATACGTTCACTTTTTATCCCAAAGTCACGCAATAATATATCTTTTTCGCTTGCTTTATCGGTATCTTTTTTCTCTGATTTCTCAATAACAGCAATTTCAGCACCAACATCAGGGAGTATAAAAAAGTCCTTGTCTTCAGTGGAACTTGTCATTAATTCCAAGCCTTTTTCAGTCAATTCTATAGAATTTGATTTCTCATCTATCACAAAATAAAGTTCTTCATCTACTAGATGCATTTCCTTATTTTGGTCTTGCATGTAGTAGTTTTCCGTCTTTTGTAATTGGATTTTTACTCCATCCTCACTTAAGTATTTAATTAGTGCTTTGTTTCTAGGTAATCCTCTAAAAACTCTCAATAAGTTAAATCCTCCATCTTTGTTATTTCCCTCAGTTATTAGTTTTTTAGCATCAGCTAATATGGTGGTTACATATTTTCTTTGTGCAGCAACTAATTTGTCAACTTTATGTTTAAACTCATTATATTCGTGTTTATCTCCCTGTGGTGTTGGTCCTGAAATAATTAATGGTGTACGTGCATCATCAATTAATACCGAATCCACCTCATCAACAATCGAATAATGGAGTTTTCTTTGTACTAAATCTCCTGACCTTTTTGCCATATTATCCCTTAGATAATCAAATCCAAACTCATTATTAGTTCCATAAGTAATGTCAGCTAAATATGCTTTTCTTCTTTCATCCGAATTTGGTTGATGATTATCAATACAATCAATACTTAATCCATGAAATTGGAATAAAGGCCCCATCCACTGAGCATCCCTTTTAGCTAAGTAATTATTCACAGTAACTAAGTGAACACCTAGTCCCGTTAAGGCATTTAGGTAAATAGGTAGGGTGGCGGATAGCGTTTTACCCTCTCCAGTTTGCATCTCAGCAATTTTCCCTTCGTGTAATACAACACCACCGATTAACTGAACATCATAGTGAATCATATCCCAAACAATTTCTGTCCCAGCAGCATCCCATGATGTTTTATAGGATGCATTCTCAGCTGTTATGCTTACAAAATCTTTTGTGGCAGCTAGTTCTTTGTCGTTTTGTGTTGCGGTAACGATTACTTCATCATTTTCAGCAAATCGTTTTGCAGTTTCTTTCACTACAGCAAAGGCTTGTGGCAAAATAAGGTTTAATACTTCTTCTGTTTTACTGATGATTAACTCCTCAAGGGAGTCAATCTTTTTGTACAAACCTTCTTTCTCATCAGTTGGTGTTGTTGCTAGATTTGCTTCTTTCTTTAAATCTTCTATTTCTTGTTTTTCATTAATAGTAAAATCAGTAATTTGGTTTTTAAAATCGCTGGTTTTCTCTCTTAAATCATCATTAGTTAAAGTGCTTAATTTACTAAACTCGAAATTAATTTTTTCGATAATAGGCGTAATTTCTTTTACGTCCTTATCGTATTTGTTGCCAAATAATTTGCTGATAATATTTAATAATCCTGCCATGTATTCTAATTATATAAGATAAACAAATGTACTTTTATTACAAGAGTATACAAAATAAAAAAAGGCTGAAATTCAGCCCTTTTATTTAATACTCATCTTCATTGAAAAAGAAGTCGTCTTTTGTAGGATAATCCGGCCAAATGTCTTCAATAGTATCCCATTGCATTCCTGATTCTTCCTCCACCAGTTCTTGCAAATTTTCAACTACTTCCATTGGGGCTCCTGAACGGATTGCAAAATCAATCAACTCATCCTTTGTTGCTGGCCAAGGTGCATCTTCTAGTTTTGATGCTAATTCTAAAGTCCAATACATTTTAATTTGTTTTAATCTTTTGCAAAAATATATTTTTTATTGAATTGAAGGTGAATTTATTAATCTTTTTGCCATTCAATTTCTGTTGCATTATTTTCTTTCAGAACAGCGCGTGCTAATACAAATAAATAATCAGATAATCTGTTGAGATACTGTATGTGTAAAGGATCTATTTCTTGATGCTGTCCAAGAGCAACTAAATTTCTTTCAGCACGTCTACATATTGTTCGTGCAATATGACATTTTGAAGCTGAATCATGCCCTGATGGAAGAATAAAGTTTTTCAACATAGGAAGCGTTTCTTCCATTTCATCAATTGCTTTTTCCATTATTTCAACATCTTGAAGTTTTACATTAGGTAATTTTATACTATCTTTTTTTCCATCAAAAGAAATAATCGAGCCCAAATTAAAAAGCTGATTTTGAATGTTAAATAATATATCCTTATGGAAAGTTTTGATGTCTTGGTCGTAAATATTTCCAATAAATGCATTTAACTCGTCAATTGTCCCATAACATTCTAGCTTAATATGGTTTTTATTAACCATGCTCCCTCCCAGTAATTGAGTTTTTCCTTTATCTCCTTTTTTAGTATAAATTTTCATAATAATTTAAAAGCGAATTGTAAAATCTTCTTTACTTAATTCTGATTTAACAAACACAATTCCCACAAAAAACAAATCAATTGTTAAAGTAGTACTAGTGTTTGCCTTAATATATTTCCATGCATTTTCCATGCCATCAGACCAATGGATGTCATCAAAAATAAAAATAGTATTGTTGTTTGCATATTTTAAGCATTTTTCAAAATAATCTACAGTTGGTTTTTCTTGATGATTGCCATCAATAAAAGCTAAATCAATAGTTTTTATTTCTTTTAACTTTTCAGTAAGTGTTAAATTGAAATCACCTAAAGTAATTGAGGTGTTTTTTATATTTTGCTTTTTAAAATTTTCTTCTGCAATTTTTGCTGTTTCTGGACAGCCCTCAAATGTGAATACGTGTGCATTAGCATCTGCTTTTGCTAAGTAAGAAGTGCTTATTCCTAATGAAGTACCTAGTTCAAGGATGTTTTTGGGTTTGTAAAATTGAATAATTCGGTAGAGTAGTTTTCCAAATTTTGCATTTTTAGCTGAATTTTTAGCGACATCTTTTACTTTTCTTGTTTTGGAATTATTAATGTTGCTTCCTGCTCCAAAATCATTAATTTTAATTGTTCTTTCTTGTGTACATAACTCTTTTCTTAGGGTTTCAATATTTTTGCAAGAGTTATCATCCGTTGTTTTGTCAATTACTTGTGTAATTAGCTCGTAAAGGAAAGGCGCTTGTGCTATATGTTTGTTTTTAGCTTTGAAAAGATAAGTGATGTATCTAAAAATTAATTGCAATGATTTCATGGGTTCAAAAGTACATTTTATTGCGCACAATTCACACAAAATTTACTGTGAGGACGAATCATTAGTCTTCCCAAAGGAATGTGTTTTTTGCATTTGATACAAGAGCCAAAATCAGTATCAGTAATTTTGGTTTGCATGATTTTTAGTTGCTGCATTTTATTTTTTGCTTGCCTTAGAGCTGCTTCAACAACACTTTTGTTATTGATCGCATCCATTCTTGAAATCCTTCCAATTGCGTTTTCAGGGGCAATGGGTTTGCAAAGTTCAGTATACTCAGTTATTTTGTGCTGAGTAACTTCTATTTCATTCAATAATTTTTGTTGTACCGCTTTTAGCTGTCCTTTATCCATCAGTACAAAAGTATGGTTTTTTATGTACTTTTGTCATATGATAATTGTTACAGGCGCAGCAGGATTTATTGGTTCATGTTTAGTGAGTAAACTAAATGATTTAGGAAAAACTAATTTGGTATTAGTAGATGATTTTTCCAATTCAGAGAAAAATAAAAATTTAACAGGAAAGCAATTCTTAGCTCAAGTGGAAAGAAATATTTTTGTTGATTGGTTAAAAGAAAATGCAAGTATTATTTCAGAAGTTTATCATATTGGTGCCCGTACAGATACTACAGAATTTGATGTTGCCATATTTGATGAGTTGAATCTTAATTATTCCAAAGATCTATGGAAAATTTGTGTGCAATATAAAATTCCTTTTGTTTATGCATCATCAGCAGCTACTTACGGTATGGGAGAGTTCGGTTTTGTTGATAGTCATGAAGTAGTTGAAAAGCTCATCCCTTTAAATCCATATGGAGATTCAAAAAATAATTTTGATAAATGGGCTTTAAAACAAGAATCATTCCCCCCATTTTGGGCTGGATTTAAATTCTTCAATGTTTATGGACCTAATGAGTTTCATAAGAACAGAATGGCTTCAGTTATTTTTCATGCGGTAAAACAAATTAATGAAACTGGTGTAATGAGGTTATTCCGATCACATAACCCTCAATACAAGGACGGAGAGCAGTTGCGCGATTTTGTATATGTGAAAGATGTTGTGGAAGTACTTACTTTTATGATGCGAGAGAAAAAGGCAAACGGCCTTTACAATTTAGGTAGTGGCAAAGCAAGTTCGTTTAATGCTTTAGTGAATGCTACTTTTAAGGCTTTAGGTAAAGAGAGTGTAATTTCTTATATTGATACCCCTGATGATATTAGGGAAAAGTACCAATACTTTACTGAGGCAAATATGAAAAAGTTAATATTATCTGGATATAGCAAATCGTTTACTGATCTGGATTCAGGGGTAAAAGATTATGTTCAGAGTTATTTATTGAATAAAAGCTATTACTAAAGCTCTTCTCTTAGTCTTACTAGAAAACCTCTAATGTCTTTTAGGTGATTAACAAGTTCAATATTATTGATTGTGTCTTCTTTATTTTCTTTCAATTTTTGCCTTGCTCCTTCTAGGGTGAATCCTCTTTCTTTTACTAAATGAAAGATTATATTCATATTGTCCACATCTTTTTTTGTGAATAAACGGTTTCCTTTCTTATTCTTTTTTGGTTTTAAAATATCAAACTCTTTTTCCCAAAAACGAATTAACGAGACATTTACGTTAAACATATCTGCTACTTCACCAATTTTATAAAATAACTTTTCTGTTGGTTTTTCTTTGTAGGGCATTAGTCGAATGATTGATTATTCTGAGAAGAAATTTCTAACATCTTTTCGTATTCCTCAGGATTGAGATCATTAAAGTAAAAATTAACAGGGTTTATCTTTTTTCCATCCTTGTGTACCTCATAGTGTAAGTGTGGTGCGACTGAAGTTCCAGTACTACCAACATATCCAATGACTTCTCCTCTTTTTACTTTTTGTCCTTTTTTCACCGAATATTTTTTCATGTGTGCATACAAAGTTTTGTATCCATAGCCATGGTCAATTATAACGTGATTTCCATAGCCTCTTCTGCTTCGCCTTACTTTTGAAATTTTCCCATCACCAGTAGCATAAATTGGCGTGCCTGTTTTTGCTGAAAAATCCATACCAGTATGTAGCTTTCTAGTTTTATAAATTGGATGTATGCGATATCCATATCCACTGGCCATTCGACTTAGGTTTTTGTTGGATACAGGTTGGATTGCTGGTAATGCAGCTAGCATATCTGCCTTATTTTTTGCTAATTCAATAATATCATCAAAAGATTTTGATTGAATATATAGTTGTTTTGAAATCTGATCTACTTTTTCGCTTGTATTAATTATAAGCTCAGAATTATTAAATCCTTTTAAATTTTCATAACGATTAATACCTCCATAACCTGCTTTTCTGATTGATTTAGGAATTGGGTCAGCTTCAAATATGACTCTATAAATATTGTCATCACGATTTTGAACATCATCTAGCACTAATTCTACTTGGCTTAGTTTATCTTCTACTATTTCATATTGAGAGGTGAGTGCATCAATTTCTCTATTTAGTCTTTTTTCCTTTGGGCTATCAAAAAACTGAAAAAAAATGATAACCATTATAAGTCCAGTAAAAGCGCTTCCTATTAAGAAATAAAAGAAACGTTTTAATTTATTTAATCCACTAAGTTCAATTCGTTTGTAACTTAGTGTTTTAGTATCGTAATAATATTTTACTTTAGCCATGTTAAAATTATTGTGGCAAACTTAAGGATTTAACATTAGATAATATATGAAATGCTGCTGATTCCTAACAACTTATTGTGAATTGTAAGAATAAAGATTAAAAATGAAAGCCAACACACTCAGAAAGTTATACTTAGATTTTTTCCAATCGAAAGAACATAAAATTGTTTCATCAGCACCAATAGTAGTTAAAAATGACCCTACTTTGATGTTTACCAATGCAGGAATGAATCAATTTAAAGATGTTTTTTTAGGGGACTCTGTGCCCACTAGCTTACGAGTTGTTAATTCCCAAAAATGCTTGCGTGTTTCTGGAAAACATAATGATTTGGAAGAGGTTGGTCATGATACTTATCACCATACTATGTTTGAAATGCTCGGTTCATGGAGTTTTGGTGATTACTTTAAAGAAGAGGCAATTAGCTGGGCTTGGGAGTTTTTGACTGATGTATGTAAGTTGGATAAGAATAGGCTGTATG
Organism: Cryomorphaceae bacterium BACL11 MAG-121001-bin54; assembly: GCA_905182255.1. Classification (GTDB taxonomy): domain Bacteria; phylum Bacteroidota; class Bacteroidia; order Flavobacteriales; family BACL11; genus UWMA-0277. Next base: position 363,525 of record CAJJAH010000001.1, on the reverse strand, counting down.
TTTCTGTTTTTGAAGGCTCAGCAGAAGATAATCTTGAAAAAGATATTGATGCTTTAAATGTGTGGGCTAAGTATTTGCCGGAGGATAGAATTCTTAATGGAAATAAAGAGGATAATTTTTGGGAAATGGGAGAGACAGGCCCTTGTGGTCCTTGTTCTGAAATTCATTTTGACAATAGAACTGATTCCGAAAGGGAAAAAGTGAATGGTGCAGATTTAGTAAATGAAGATCATCCACAAGTAATTGAGATTTGGAATCTAGTATTTATGCAATATAGTCGTTTTGCAGATGGGAGTTTAAAGTCTTTACCTAATTCTCATGTAGATACTGGTATGGGGTTTGAGAGACTAGCTATGATAATTCAAGGAGTGAAATCTAATTATGATACTGATATTTTTCAGCCAATTATTCAAGCTATTGCTAAAAGTGCTAATGTAAAGTATGGAGTAAATGAAAAACAAGACATTGCTATGCGTGTTATTGCTGATCATGTTCGTGCTATTGCTTTTTCTATTGCTGATGGTCAGTTACCCTCTAACGCAAAGGCAGGCTATGTCATTCGCAGGATTTTAAGAAGAGCAGTTAGGTACGGATATACTTTTCTTAAGCTTAAAAATGCTTTTATGTATGAACTTGTTGAGGTATTAGTTAATCAAATGGGTTCACAATTTATCGAGCTTAAGGCACAAAAAGATTTGATTAAGAAAGTTGTAAAAGAGGAAGAGGAATCATTTTTAAGAACATTAGAAGATGGTTTAAAAAGAATTGAGCAAATCAGTAAAAATGCTAAAGGAGAAATTGCAGGAAAACAAATTTTTGAGTTGTATGACACTTATGGTTTTCCTTCTGATTTAACTTCACTAATACTAAGTGAACAAAATTTAAGTTTTAATCAAACTGATTTTGATATAGCAATGCAAGAACAAAAAGATAGATCCAAAAAGTCAGGAAAAATAGAGAAAGGTGACTGGAAAGTTTTATTAAATGATGAAGTGGAAGAGTTTATAGGCTATACTTTTCTAGAAACTGAAGTAAAAATTACTCGTTATCGTAGAATAAAAACAAATGATGGACAGCAATATCAGCTGGTATTTAATTTAACCCCATTTTATCCTGAAGGGGGTGGGCAAGTAGGGGATACAGGTGTAATTGAATCCCAAAAAGAAACTATTGCTGTAGTTGACACAAAAAAAGAAAATAATTTAATAGTTCATTTTATTGATGAGTTACCAAAAGATGTAAATGCTAGTTTTGTAGCAAAAGTAAATGCTTCCGATAGAAAAGCTAGTGAAAGAAATCATACTGCAACTCATCTTCTGCATGAGAGTTTAAGAATGGTTTTAGGAGAGCATGTAGTACAGAAGGGTTCATTAGTTAATCCTAACTATATGCGTTTTGATTTTACACACTTTTCTAAAATAGAAAAATCTGATTTATATAAAATTGAATCAGATGTAAATTCTAAGATATTAGCAAATATCAATTTGAATGAACATGTTGATTTGCCTTTATCCAAGGCTGAAGATATGGGCGCTATTATGTTGTTTGGCGAAAAATATGATGATGTTGTGCGTATGATTCAGTTTGATTCCTCTAAGGAGTTGTGTGGGGGAACACATGTAAAAGCAACTGGAGAGATAGGTTTGTTTAAAATTTTATCTGAAGGATCTACTTCGTCAGGTATTAGAAGGATTGAAGCTATAACTGGAATCAGTGCCTTAGCCCACCTAAATAAAAAAGAGGAGTTACTAAATGAAATTGCTAATGTTGTTAGAAATAAGGATTTGAAAAAGGGAGTGGAGCAATTAATTACAACTAACAAGATTCTAGAGAAACAAATTTCAACTTTTAAAAAATCTAATGAAGGAAATGTGAAGGCGGATTTATTAAAAGATGTAATTGATGTGAACAATATTCGTTTTATTTCTAAGCAGGTGCTTATGGATGCGGAGGACATGAAGAATGTATCTTTTGCTTTAAGGAAAGAGAAAAACTTGGTAATGGTATTAGCTGCTAAGGTGGGTGAAAAGGCCCTACTTACTGTTATGCTCACAGATGATGTGGTAGCTAAAGGTTATAATGCAGGAGCTATGATAAGATTGATTGCCAAAGAGATAGATGGAGGTGGAGGTGGACAAGCTTTCTTCGCTACTGCTGGGGGTATTAAGCCAAGCGGTATTGTTGATGCTTTGGAAAAAGCAAAAGAAATGTTAGGATAATAAAAAAGCCAGCTAATTAGCTGGCTTTTTATTATTTAAGAATTTAATTTCTTAGAATCTGTAAGAAAGTCCGAAGTTAAATGTTCCTTCTCTTTCACCAGCTTCGTCTTCACTTGTTGGCATAGTATAGTTTGGCTCAATGTAAAGACCATTCCATACATTAAAAGCAAACCCAACACCAATTCTCATGTTATCTGATCCATCTTCAGTTGGCATTTGTAATGATGCATAAGAACCTTCTACTTGAGCAATATTGTAACGTGCCCATAAGTCAAAAGTCTCATCTCCTTTTGCGTTAACTGCCCCTTTAACTAAACCTACAGTAAATGCATCATTCACCATGTAACCAAGCCCTAAGTTAGCAGTAATCTTATCTGCATTTTCTTCTTGGTCGCCATCATAAGTGGTAACAACCATAAATTGTGCAGAAGCTACAAGCGTTGACATAGCAACAACTGCTGTTAATAATACCTTTTTCATTTTTTAAGTTTTAATGATTAATAATGGGCGCAAGATAGTGAAGCTCTAGATAATTTACGCAAAATAATACTCCACTTCTTAACAGTACTTTGTTAGTTGTATTTTTTTTTAACATAAAAAAAGGGCTGCAAAAAGCAGCCCTTTAAATATTTTTTACCAGATGGTAATTACGGCATTACGTTTAAAGTAATCCACATGTAATTAGTTTCTGATTCACCTTGAGTATCAGTTGCCATACTTAATGATAAGTTAGCGTTCGCACTCATAGTATATCCTACAGAAATATCCATAACATCTCTATCTTCTACTACAGATCCATCAACTCCTTCATTAGTAATCATATTCATAGTTGCTCCTAAAGTGAAATCACCCATTGCATAAGAACCTCCTATTGCCATGTTTACGTCATCAGGACCTAAGTAACCTAAGCTACCACTTGCGTTATAACCTTGCATACTAGCACTTCCTACATCAAATCCGTTTTCTCCGTAAGTTGTTTGACTTCCAGAAATTGACATTGATTCATTAACATTGTAAGTTGCACCTATCATAGTCATGTCCATATCTTTATCACCACCATCAAGAGCATCAGCTGTATTGTAAGAAACGTTTAAGTTTAAGTCACCACCCATCAAAGCGTAAGACAAATCAAGACCCATTGCATTTACAGCATCAGCAGCACCTGTAGTAGTAGACATGTAAAGTAAGTTAGCGTTCCAGTCACCTTCAGCTTTAGCAGCATTTAACCACATTTTTGAGTTACTACCATTTTCACCAGAAATAGAATCTGTTGAAGAAGCGTAACCTAAAGTTACATCAGCCATATCAAGATTAAGTCCAAAAGTGAACCCATCCCAAGTCTTTCTGTCTGCACCCCATTGGTTAGAAGACATAATAGCTCCTGATCCATAGTCTAATGCTTGACGACCTGCAGTTACACTAGCATAACCCATTAAGTCAGTAGAAGCGTAAGCTTCATAAACTTTAGCAGATAATACTCCAGATGTCCCATCTGTAAACGTATAGTTTACATCAGAAGAAGCATGGATTGACCAGTCAGAACCTCCCCATGTAGCACCTACAGTTGCTCTTTGTGAAGTTGACATCATGTCTCCCTCAACAGCTTTACTGTTTGCTTCACTCATATCAATTCTCGTTCTAGAATCTGCATTCCAGTCTTGAGCAAAAGATACTGTTGTCATTAATCCCATTGCTAAGACTAATATGTTACGTAAATTTTTTTTCATTTTTCTTTTTTTATGATTAATACGGTGGCAAAGATAAACCTCTTTAACAATTAACACCTAAAAAAAACGCATCTTTTTAACATTTAAATGTTTGCATTGTACTTAATTCATTGAAAATAAACACTTTAAGTTGTTAAATATTTATTGAATAATAGGTGATATTTTATTTTTTAAGACCAAAATGAGTGAAAATAACAATAAAATCTTGCTATTCTTTGTAAAATAGCCACTTCCACAGCTCTTTGTAGCTGGTTTTTTTACCATACATAAGTATTCCTGTACGGTATATTTTCCCCGCTAGCTGTGTGGTAAGTATAAAAGAGAGAACTAATACAACCATAGAGAGGGCTAGTTCCCAATTAGCAACTCCAAAAGGTAAACGCACCATCATGATAACTGGAGAAGTAAAGGGAATGATACTCATCCAAAAGGCTAGAATTCCATCTGGGTTTTCCATTATAGGTTGAATCAGTATAAATGCTAGTATTAGAGGAATGGTAATCGGTAATACAAATTGCTGGCTGTCAGCTTCAGCATCAACAGCCGAACCCACTGCAGCAAACAATGAGCTATACATAAGGTAGCCAGCTAAAAAATAAAAGATAAAAGAAAAAAATATTTGCACAAGATTTATCCCGCTAGCAAGATTACTTATTTTACTTATAAGAATAGATTGGTCGGTGGAATTTATTTCAGACGCTATACTACTTGTATCCATAAACATAAGTTCCGCAACGCTAGCAATAGCAATGGTAAGAAGAATCCACAGTGCAAATTGGGTAAGCCCAACTAGTGCAACTCCAAGTATTTTTCCCATCATTAATTGAAAAGGTTTTACTGAAGAAATAATGACCTCAACAATACGACTTGTTTTCTCTTCAATGACCCCTCTCATGACCATCGTGCCGTACATAAAGATGAATATATAGATAAGAATACCGCAAATAAAGCCAATTCCCATACTTGCTTCAGCTTGTGAATTAGTTGTATTTCCATCTTTAGAAATTATTTTGGTTGTAATCTGAACTGAACTTTCGGCCTTTGAGAGTATATCAAGGTCAATACCTGCTGCTTTTAGTTTTTGATGTTCAATAATTTCTTCCAGTTGCTTTTCTATAGAATTACTAACTGATAAACTAATTTGTTGATCGGAATAAAGAGTGAAATTATCTCTTTCTATATTTAGAAGTGCGTAATAATTACTTTCAGAAAAATTATTTTTTAAAAGTATTGCCTCTTCAGTTGGTATCTTGGAAAAATGTAAAAGATCAGTGTCTTCAATCTTGTTAGTAAATTCAAAACCATCCTCTTCAATCGCTATATTTCTTAGCTCTTGTGTTTCATTAGCTAAATAAGTTGGGACTACCATTAATGCCGCCATAAGCAGTGGTCCAACAATTGTCATTATTATAAATGATTTCTTGCGAACACGCACTAGATATTCTCTTTTTATTATGAGCCAAATTTTACGCATTCTTTATCGCTTTTATAAAGATTTCCTCCATGCTTGGTATTTTTTTTCTGAAAGAAATAATTTCAGTCTGCTGAATAATGCTTTGCAAAGCCTCTTTCTGAGTTTTTCCTTCTTTTAAAAGAAGGCTGTAGTTGGTTTCATTATGATTAATGATTGAAAAAAAATCGTTTTCATTTAACGACTCACCTGTCGTAATTACCTCGTAAGAATTATTAGCGAATTGTTTTTTTATTTCTTCAATTGGACCCTCAAGTATTGTTTGTGCTTTATTGATTAGAGCAATGTGGTCACAAATTTCTTCAACTGATTCCATTCTATGAGTAGAGAAAATAATAGTAGTTCCATTTTTGCTCAGTTCTAAAATTTCTCTACGTATGATAGCTGCATTTATAGGGTCAAATCCGCTAAAGGGCTCATCAAAAATTAACAGTTTCGGTTCATGAATTACAGTTACCACAAACTGAATTTTTTGTGCCATTCCTTTACTAAGTTCTTCTACTTTTTTATTCCACCAACTTAGGATGTCTAGTTTTTCAAACCAAAATTTTAATTTTTCTAAGGCTTCATCATACGGCATTCCTTTTAATTGAGCTAGATAAAGAGCCTGTTCACCAACTTTCATTTTTTTATAAAGACCTCTTTCTTCTGGTAGATAGCCAATATCTGAAATATGGTATTTGCTTAAGGGAGTGCCATCAAAGATTAATATACCGCTATCTGGAGCTGTAATTTGATTAATGATGCGCATTAGGGTAGTTTTACCAGCACCATTTGGACCTAATAAACCGTAAATACTTCCTTTAGGTACAGTTATGTTTACCTTGTTGAGTGCAATATAGTTTCCGTATTCCTTAACAACATCTTTTGCTATGAATATTGGCTCATTCATTTTAACCAAACATTTCCTTTACTCTATCAAAAAAAGATTTATCTTTTCCAGTAGGCTTTGGAGTGAAGGATTCTGATTTTTTGAATTTTTCAAAAAATTCTTTTTCTTCCTTAGTTAATTTCTGTGGCGTCCAAACATTAATGTGGATAAGTAAATCACCAGTTCCATAACTATTAACAGAAGGTAATCCCTTACCTTTTAAACGTAATATTTTTCCGCTCTGGATTCCTTCTTCTAATTTAATTTTAACCTTTCCGCTAATAGTAGGAATTTCAGTATTTGTCCCAAGAGCAGCATCATTAAAGCTAATATAATGATCAAAATGTAGGTTTTGACCATCTCTTACAAGTTGAGAATGTTCTTCAACATGAATTAAAACAATTAAATCTCCATTTACACCTTCCATTGGAGCGTCATTTCCTTTGCCGCTTACTTTTAGTTGCATGCCATCCTCAACTCCTGCTGGAATAGTGATTGTTACCGTCTCACTTTCTTTTAACATACCATTAGCATCAGTTCCTTGTGGACGTTTATCAATGCTTTTACCATTTCCATTACAATGAGGACATGGGCTTGCTGTTTGCATTTGCCCTAGAATGGTATTGCTAATTCGCGTAACTTGACCACTTCCATTACATGTATTACATGTATTGTAAGTAACTCCATCAGCATTTACTAATCGACTTACTTTTATTTTTTTCTCTACTCCTTCAGCTATTTCTTTAAGGCTTAATGATAAACGAATCCTAAGGTTAGTTCCTTTTGCTACTCTTCTTCCCCTACTTCTTCCACCTCCACCGAAACCACCTCCGCCAAATACATCTCCAAACTGACTGAAGATGTCGTCCATGTTCATTCCTCCTCCACCAAAACCACCTGAAGATCCTCCCATTCCTGCATGGCCGTATTGGTCATATTTTTGTTTCTTTTCTGGGCTACTTAGTACATCGTAAGCCTCAGCAGCTTCTTTAAATTTGTTTTCAGCCTCTTTATTGTCAGGGTTTTTATCAGGATGATACTTAACCGCTAATTTTCTGTACGCTTTTTTAATTTCTTTGGTTTCAGCATTTTGACTAACACCTAATGTTTCGTAATAATCTCTTTTTGACATGTTTTAATCTTTATTTGCAACTACCACTTTAGCATATCGGAGTACTTTTCCACCTAGTAAATATCCTTTTTCAATTGTGTCAATAATTTTTCCTTTCATCTTTTCTGATGGTGCAGGAATGTTTGTTATTGCTTCATGAAAATCGGTGTCTAATACTTTGCCATTTGGGTCTTCAATTTCTTTTAATCCTTTTTTATCTAACTCAGCCTTTAATTGTTTGTAGATGAGTACTGGCCCGTCTTCATCAGAATAGTTATTGGCTTTTATAGAACGCTCAAAATTGTCCAGAATTGGCAGTAAAATGGCCATAATGTCTTTGTTGGCAGTGCCGAACAACTCCATTCTTTCTTTGGCATTTCTTCTTCTAAAGTTTTCGAACTCGGCAAATAGACGCAAATTCTTATCTTTTTCAGCTGCTAACTGTTGATCCAAAGTAAGTTCTTTTATTACTTCTTCCCTTACTTCTCCCTCAGAAGGATTAATATTTTCTTCAGATTTTACTGTTTCTAATTGTATTGTTTCTTCAGCTACTTCTTGCTTCGCTTGTTTTTTTTTGCTCATTTTATTTTTTTTTACACTATTATATAGTGCAAATATTTTGCCAAGAGGATAGAAAAAGACAATTTGTCAGTTTATTCCTTTTGACCTTCTAAAAAGCGATTAAGTGCAGAGCCTTTTAAATCAAGTGCAATAATGACTCCTTTACCGTTAATAAGTACGTTACTTGGAATAGAACGAATACCATATTTATTTGACCCCTCTGATTGCCAGCCTCCTAAATCAGAAACATGGTATTCCCAAAAAAGTTGATCATCATTAATTGCTTTTACCCAAGCGTTATTGTTTTTATCAAGAGACAAACTAAAAATCTCAAATCCATTTCCATTTTTGAATTTTACTTTTGTGTATTTTTGGTAAGCGTCCACTAAGTTTGGATTTTCTCTTCGGCATGGGCCACACCAAGAAGCCCAAAAATCAATCAACACCAATTTACCTTTTAGTTGGGATAATTTAAGTATATTTCCTGTAGGGTTATTATAAGCTAATTCAGGAGCAATATCTCCTATTTTTAATCCTATTTCTTGTGCTGTTGTAAAGTTAATTGTTAAGGCTACCAGAAGTATTGAAAGTATGTTTTTCATAATTAGTTTATTCTTGTTATTTGAGCACCAATTGCATTTAATCTAGTATCAATATTTTGGTATCCTCTATCAATTTGCTCAACATTATGGATAGTGCTTTCTCCATCAGCAGCAAGGGCGGCTAATAAAAGAGAAACTCCTGCGCGAATATCAGGAGAAGTCATTGTAGTTGGCTTAAATTGGAATTGATGATTGAGTCCAATTACAGTTGCTCTGTGCGGGTCGCATAAAATAATTTGTGCTCCCATATCAATGAGCTTATCAACAAAGAAAAGGCGTGATTCAAACATTTTTTGATGTACAAGAACAGTGCCTTTAGCTTGAGATGCAACTACCAGAATAATACTTAATAAATCAGGAGTAAATCCTGGCCAAGGTGCGTCAGAAATTGTTAAAATTGAACCATCAATAAATGATTGTATTTCATAACTTTCTTGTTCAGGAATATAAATATCATCTCCTTTTCTCTGAATTTTTATTCCTAGTTTTTTAAAAACAGATGGAATTAATCCTAATTCATCATAACAAACATTTTTGATGGTAATCTCTGATTTTGTTATGGCCGCCAAGCCAATAAAGGAACCAATTTCAATCATATCAGGTAGGATTCTGTGCGTGCATCCTGTTAAATTTTCAACACCTTCAATGTGTAATAAGTTAGATCCAATTCCAGTGATTTGAGCTCCCATAGAGTTTAGCATTTTGCAAAGTTGCTGTAAATAAGGTTCGCAAGCAGCGTTGTAAATACTTGTTTTACCCTTCGCCATAACTGCTGTCATTACAATGTTTGCTGTTCCTGTTACTGATGCTTCATCAAGGAGCATATCTGTTCCTTTTAATTGTTCAGCAGTAACCCTGTAAAACTCTTCTTTGCTATCATATACAAAATTTGCACCTAATTTTTCAAAACCTATAAAATGTGTATCTAATCTTCTCCTACCTATTTTATCTCCTCCTGGTCTTGGAATATATCCTTTTCCGTATCGAGCTAATAAAGGACCAACTATCATGATTGAGCCTCTAATACGACTACTTTTTACTTTGTAGTCTTCCGATGAGAGGTAGTCAATATTGACCTTGTCTGCTTTAAAGCTATAAGTTGATTCTTTTATGCGTTTAACATTAACATTTAAATCACGTAAAAGATCAATTAGAATATTTACATCACGGATATCTGGTACATTTTCCATGATTACTTCATTAGGAGTTAATAATACTGCACACAATACTTGTAGCGCTTCATTTTTTGCTCCTTGAGGGTGTAAATCACCTTTAAGTTTAATTCCTCCCTTTACCTTAAATGTAGCCATCTATTTTATTGTTTATAGTTCTTTTTATAATTTTTCTTTTTACTATTGGTCTTTTTACTAGAACTATTTCCAGCACCTTGTCTTACAGATGCTGAACGGATAAACTCAAAATCGCTAGATAGAATAAGTTTATTGTTTGACATTTGCTTAAGATGAAGTCGTATCATGTTGTTGTCTACTGAGCTTTCGTTAAAAAGAATATAAGATTTCTTCATTTGGTTAGCAATCATTCCTGTCAATATCTCTTTTTCATCTCCTTCCATTTTTAAAGCTGACTCAATCATGGTTTGAACTGTGTTGCCATAATAAGAAAATTTTATTTTATTACCAGGGTAGATCATTTTTTCAGGCCGCTCTGCTAGTTTTTCCATTGCTGGTTTTTGATAAGGAGAGTCAATCTCTAATTTGAAATCAGACATAATATGCAGGTGGTCCCAGAGCTTGTGTGTGAATTCCTTTACATCACGAAAGTGAGGATTCATTTGTCCCATAAAAGCAATAATAGCATCCACACATTTTTGTTGTTCAGCTTTATCTGATAATGAGGTTGCATGGTTTATCATTCTTTGCACATGTCTTCCATACTCTGGTATGATAAGGTGTTCTCGTTCTGTATTGTATTCCATGAAAATTTATTTATTTACAAAAGTAATAAAAAAGCCCACCTAATTAGCGGGCTTTTAATTGAATATTGATTTATTAAGAAGCTTTTTAAAATCCTAATGTAAGTCCTAAAAGATAATTTCTTGTTGCCTGGGGAAAATATCCTGCCATATTATATCCTTTTTCACTATCCTTATTTACATAATGGTCGCTTTCTCTTGGGTCCCAGCTGTCAGAAATGAAGCGATATACCCAGGCTTTATTTACATACTCATTGTTAAACAGGTTATTTACTTGTAAACTCACTTTTGTAGTTTTGAAAATCTTGCTTTCCCAATCATATGTCAATCGCAAATGATTCACTAAGTAGTCGCTCAACATTCTATCTTCTGATGAAGTATTATCTATAAACTGCTCGCCAACATATTTGCTGATAAAATCAATACTTGTGTTTTTGTCAATCTGGTAGTTAAACTGTGAAGTCCAGATGATATTTGGTGAAAATGCTAAGTCTGTATTTTCATGAGTAACCTGCTCCACCCCTCCAGTGTCCCAGTTGTCAACATCCTCAATAAATGGAGTTACAATTTTGTTTTCACTTAAGGTCATGTTAGCTGCCCAAGTTAATTTGTTTGTTAGCTTGTAAGTCCCTTCAACTTCAATTCCTTTTCGGAATGATTCAGTAACATTTACATGCGTTCTTCCTCCAACATCATTCATTTTACCAGTCATAACCAATTGATTTTCATAGTTCATAAAATAAAAATTAGCTCCAAAAGTCATTTTATCTCCCACTTGCTTATATCCTATTTCAGTATCGTAAAGTGTTTCGTGCGTTGGGCGAGATTCAGCACTGCTTTCAGTATAGTCACTTCTGTTAGGTTCTTTGTTAGCTACACCAAATGAAGCGTAAAGGACTTGACTTTCATTTAAAGTATGATGAAAGCCAAATTTAGGATTAAAGAATTGAAGATTTACTTCTTGTTCAGCTGGATTTCCATTACCATCTAATCCTTCAAAAACATAATCAATTATTCTTCTTTGTAAATCAATATAAACTTGAGTAGACTCACTGTATTTGTAGTTTGCTTTAACAAAGAAATTATTGTCTAATTTTTCAGCTTTATTCCAGTAGTATTGATGGTTGAAAGATGCGTCACTTGCATATTGAGCCCAGATTACATTCCCATAATGCTGACCAGAGTAAGTAGAGTTTGCTCCACCAAAAGTAAGATCTAGATCTCCCATTTTATGGTTCAGTGAATAAGTAAATCCTCCAAAGTCATTATTTAACCATTTTCTTCTAACAAGATTAGTTGCAGTAATTGTGTCGTTTCCTATAACAATATCCTGTAACCCGTAAGCATTAAGTGATTGGTTAAGTTTTTCTTGTTCGTAGTACCCTTCACCATGAGTGTAATGTCCTGCAATATTAAAGTTAGTAACATCACTTAATTGCTGACTATAATGCAATTGATAATGTGTTTGTCTGTAATTGTCAACCTCATTTTCATAAGTATAGCTATTGTATGTTCTGTTGGTGTCTAAGTAATTTAAGGGTACACCATTCCAAGCCTGATAAGTGAGTTCGTGACCTGAAAATACAATTCCTTTAAGTACAGATTTTTTTCCAAAATAAGTTCCTTGTAAGTATAATGATTTTAAATCAGATGTTGCTCTATCAATATAACCATCAGATGATATTTTGGATAAACGACCATCAAAAGCAAACTTCCCATTTAATAATCCTGTGCCAAATTCAACATTATTTTTAAGAGTTGAAAAACTTCCAACCGAATTATTGGTAATAGCATAAGCTTCCTTATTTAATCCATCAGTTTTTAAGTTAACCGATGCGCCAAAAGCAGAGCTGCCATTAGTTGAAGTTCCAACACCTCTTTGAATTTGAATATTTTCAATAGAAGATGAAAAATCAGGCATATTTACCCACCATACACCCTGGCTTTCAGAATCGTTTAAAGGAATTCCGTTTACTGTTACGTTTATACGTGTTGGGTCAGAACCTCTTATACGGAATCCTGAGTAACCAACTCCTGCTCCTGCATCTGATGTGGTAACTACTGAGGGAGTTAATGAAATCAAGTAAGGTAAATCCTGTCCTAGGTTTCCTTTTTCAATCTCAGCTTCTGAAATATTTGTAAATGCTACTGGTGTTTTTTCTCCAGCTCTTAAAGCATTTACATTTACTTCCTTCACTAGTTTTTGGATAGCAATAGTATCCGTTTTTTGCTGCGCAAAACCAATAAATGGTAAAGCAAGCAGTGCAGTCATGCAATTTTTTTTGTTAAACATTTTTTATTTTTTTAGTTAACATTACACGCATAATAGGGTTAACGCATGTTTATTTAATGAAAACTCATTTTCCTATGATGAATTACCACCTCAGGTTCAATGGGTGTGATCTCAGCCTTTCGGCACCCCTTTTAAGATGGTGTAAAAGTATAAATAGATTTTAGATAATGGATATTAGAGGCGATATTTTTGAGATAGAGTTTTCTATCCTATTCTCTCCTTCTACAATAAAGTAGTTGTGCTCTAAATCATCTAACTCCTGTTTGTAAATTTCAAAAAGGGCATCTCTGTCATTTGGGTTTTCTCTTTGCTTATCTTCCTGCCAAGTAATATCAGGCTTACATAAAAGATAAAAACGTTTTTCTATTTTTTGTTTTTCAATTTGAGTCTAAAATCCACTTATCACAACTGCCGTATTTGTATTCGCTCCAAATTTTTAATGTGATTAAGTCAGTATCTAATAGTTGTAGACCATTTAACTCAGATTTGTAATTGTCCTTTTGCAATGGATAGTAAGGTCATCCTAGTATATAACTTCTATCTAAATTGTCAAGATATGATCGAGCAAATTCTTTAGTAAATGGAATGATTGAAATGCTTAGATAGCTGCTCACATAAAGTAGTTTTTCCGCTACTTTCTGGTCCTGTTATAATAATTTTATGCAAGTTCATTATTGCGTTTTAACCAAGAGAAATATCCAAAAATTGCAATAAGAGTATAGACAATAAAGAGCAAAGAGGTAAGGTGTAAGTCTCTACTAAAATAGAGGTAAACAGATACTGCATCAATCACTATCCAGTAAAGCCAATTCCCTAATACTTTTTTTGTAACCATGTAAGTGGCAAAAACCGAAAATACAGTAGTAAAAGAATCTACTAAAGGCATAGCTGCATTTGTGTAAATACTGAAGTAAAAACCCATTAAAAAAGTAAGTAACGCTCCTAATAGCAAAATGAACAAATGCTTAGTTATTGTCCATTGCTGTATCTTTAAGCTATTGTCATTCTTATTCCACTGATAATAGCCGTAAAATGCCATAAGTAAATAGAAGAATTGCAAACCTGTTTCTGGGTATAGTTGTGCCGAGTAGCAAATGTAGATGTAAAGGATCACGCTTATTGCAGCTGCCCCCCAGCACCAAACATTTTCTTTTATAGCAAGTATTACATAAAGGACACTGAAAAATACTGCAGTACTTTCAATTATGCTCCAATTGAAATTAAGCTGTGAAATGATTTGTAAAATATCCCCCACTTAATTTAAAAATTTGGTTTTTCTTCTAAGTATGAATTGATTACTTTTAAGTTAAATACTACTGAATTTTCATTTAGAAAAGTATTTTCCATTTCAGTGTTTATAGCATTCATTAAACTTTTATATTCTCCAAATACTTGGGTACTCATCCCGTTTACATCTACTTTTAAGAAAGAATATTTTCTCAAATTCTTAATGAAAGCAATAATTGAAGGTTTAAAGTCTTCTTTTAAAGGGTACATTGATATTTCCACTGAGCAAAGCATTAGCAATTATGTACTGCATTAGCAATTTCAATAATCAGATTTTGATTTTTTTCAATAGCGTTTCCAACAACAATAATATCGGCTCCAGCCTTACAATTGGCTGCTGCTTTTTTACCACTGCTTATTCCCCCTCCAATAATTAAAGGGGTGTCAACTGATTCGCTAACTGAAGTAATCATTTCTTCTGAAATTGGGTTTTGCGCTCCACTTCCACCATCCATGAAAATAAGTTTTAGTCCTAACATTTCACCTGCCATGGCAGTGCAAGCTGCTACTGCATTCTTTTCAGCAGGTATTGGAGTAGTATTACTCATGTAGGAAACGGTAGTTGGTTTTCCGCTATCAATGAGCATATAGCCCGTAGGTAGAACTTCTAAAGAAGATTTTTTTAAAATTGGTGCTGTGATCACTTGTCTGCCTATAAGCATCTCAGCATTTCTTCCTGAGATTAAAGAAAGAAATAGTATTCCATCAGCTTTGTCGTTTACTTGCATTGCGTTTCCAGGAAAAAGTACTATAGGAATGTCAGAATTTTCTTTTAATGTAGTTATGCAGGAATCTAAACTATCATTAGTAAGTAAAGAGCCTCCAACAAAAAAGTAATCTGTTTTTGCTTGTTTTGCTTTTTCAATAATTATAATTAATTCTGATTCATTTTGTTTGTCAGGATCAATAAGTAGGGCAAATGATTTCTTTCCTTCTTTTTTATTTGCTAGAATTTGATTGTAGATATTCATTAATTTGGATTTTATTACTGAGATATTAGAAGTAAGAATTCTAGCTAATATCTATGGTCTATTTTAGTTGCAAACATACACTAAATAGTGATTATTTATTTTTAGGTAGTTTAAATTTAATTTTTTTCCCTGAAATATGCTGTTACTTTGCCATTTTTTTTTGCAAAGAATTCAGGAATTATGATGTCTTTTATAAAATCAATTCCTCCTTTTTGATGCCATTTGTAAATAGCTTCTTTTAAACACCATGTTAAAGTTGATTTTTCTTTGTTTAGATTAATTAAGTTTTTTTCTGAAACAAATTTGGAAGCTAAATGTAATGTTTTTTCTGATATTTGTTCAATGTCTAATCCTGTTTTTTCGTCACTAATAATAATGGCAACTAAATCTGCGGAATGAGAAATAGAGATATGTTGACCATTGTCTAATTTAGGGGCCCCAAATTTATTGTAAATTATTGTTTTATTTGGTAGAATTTCTTTCAATAACAATCGAGTTGTCAATTGTTCTTTTTTCCTTTTTTCAGACGTATGATTGCTAATATTTAATCTTCCTAATAAGACCTGTAATTCTTCTAGTGTTTCTGTCATTTCCCACACCAAGATAGTGATTTCCTTCTCCTCTATTTTATGAATTATTGGCATAAGACTTATTTGATGACTGCAAATATAATAATTATGATTATCTTTGCAATCCTAAAAAAATGGAAAATATGAATTATAAAGTAAAAGATATCTCATTAGCAGAATGGGGAAGAAAAGAAATCAATTTGGCAGAGGCTGAAATGCCAGGATTAATATCCATTAGAGAGGAGTTTGGTGATAGTAAACCATTATCAGGAGCAAGAATTGCTGGCTGTTTACACATGACAATTCAAACGGCTGTTTTAATAGAAACTTTAGTTCATTTGGGAGCTGAAGTAACGTGGTCATCTTGTAATATATTTTCAACTCAGGATCAGGCGGCAGCTGCAATTGCTGCTTCGGGAGTACCAGTTTTTGCATGGAAAGGTTTAAACGAAGAGGAATTTGATTGGTGTATCTTACAAACACTTACTTCTTTTAAAGATGGTAAATCTTTGAATATGATTTTAGATGATGGTGGTGATCTAACCAATATGGTTTTTGATAGGTTTCCAGAAATGATAGCTGATATAAAAGGGCTTTCTGAAGAAACTACTACTGGAGTTCATAGATTGTACGAGAGGATGGAAAAGGGTACTCTTTTTGTTCCAGCCATTAATATTAACGATTCAGTTACTAAATCAAAATTTGATAATAAGTACGGTTGCAAGGAGTCATTAGTAGATGCGATTAGAAGAGCAACTGATGTGATGATGGCAGGTAAAGTTGCAGTTGTAGCTGGTTATGGAGATGTAGGTAAAGGTTCTGCAGCATCACTTAAAGGTGCTGGAGCTAGAGTTATCGTTACAGAAATTGATCCAATTTGCGCTTTACAGGCTGCGATGGATGGTTTTGCAGTAAAAAGAATGGATGACGCGTGTAGAAATGCAGATATAATTGTAACAACGACAGGAAATAAGGATATTATTCAATCTCGTCATTTTGAGTGGATGAAAGACAAAACAATTGTTTGTAATATTGGTCATTTCGATAATGAAATTGATGTTTCATGGCTGAATGATAATTGGGGACATACGAAAGATACTGTAAAACCACAAGTAGACATGTATACTATTGATGGAAAAGATATAATCTTATTGGCAGAAGGCAGATTAGTGAATTTAGGGTGTGGTACAGGACACCCTTCTTTTGTAATGTCTAATTCATTTACAAATCAAGTATTAGCCCAATTAGAGCTATGGAAAAATGCAGATGCCTACAAAAATGAAGTTTATATGTTACCTAAACATTTGGATGAAAAGGTTGCTAGATTACATTTAGCAAAAATTGGAGTAGAGCTAGAAACACTTCGTAATGATCAGGCTGAATATATTGGAGTAACAGTTGAGGGGCCGTACAAGCCAGAATACTATAGATATTAGTGTTTAGCAAATAATATCACAAAAAAAAGCCCGATTTATCGGGTTTTTTTATTTAAATAATGCACTTAATTTTCTCTGAATTTTTAAAATGATTTATGATGTTATTTAAAAAGTGTAATATTGCTTTTTAAATTACCTTGTATTATGAAAAAAGTATTATTTGGTTTTATATTTTTGATATGTGTTCTTTTTGTTTCAGGACAATGTTCGATTGATTATACCTACTATCCTGTTAGTTCAAATTATGGATTAGATCCTGATTCTTTACCGGATGGTTATATTGGCCAGTTTTATGATGAGGATATGACATTTTTTTTACCTTTAGATACTGTTGATGGTGGTGTTGCTGTTACTTTTGAAGATTTTCATATTACTTCAATTTCATTGCCACTTGGATTGACTTGGGAATGTAATAATTCAGTTAATAGTTGCCATTATGACCCTGTTATATCTCAATATGGATGCGTGAAGATTTCAGGTTTTGCTCTTGTTCCGGGTATTTATGATGTTGTGGTTAATTTAGAGGCTACTCATAGTTTTTCGTCAATTGCCGGAACTGAAAATATTTCTTTTATACTCCCAATTGAAATATTTTCTGATACATCCACTTCTACTAATGCTGGTTTTGCAATGACAAACCCCTCAGGATGTACTCCCCTTACAGTAAGTTTTGTAAATAATAATACGGGAATGCTATCTTACGTTTGGGATTTTGGCAATGGAAATACTAGTAATTTAGACCAGCCAGCAGACCAGATTTACACTCAGCCAGGAGAATATATTGTTCAATATTCAGCAGTGCAAACAAATTCTGCATATTTTTTAGAGAGTATTGAGGTTGTCTCGGGTAATTGCTCAGATAATATTTTAATAGGAGATGTTGATTTACTCTATGATATTACTACTATGAGTGGAGTTGTCCAATCCGTTAGTGTAAACAATGTTATAACCCAACCTTTTCCTTTGCTAATTAATCTTTTTAATCCATTGCAATTAATAGGACAAGATGTAACAATTGATGTATGGGATGATGATGGTTGGCCTTGGGGTCTTGAGTACTGTGGAGGAGTTACATTTGTTCCTCAGCAACAGCCAGGCAGCTTTTCTTTAAATGGAGGAGGATTGTCAATAAATTACACAGTGATTGAAGTTCCAGCAAATACTGTTTTATCATCAGATACAATTTATGTTTATGATTATCCTTTAGTTCCAATTATAACTTATGATAGCTTAAATAATTTAATTTCTACTTCTGTAGACTCTATAGCAATGCAGTGGTATTATTATGGTAGTCCAATTCCTGGCGCTATCGATACTTTTATTTCACCATTATCTTCTGGACTGTACTCTTTAGTCGTTGTAAATGAACATGGTTGCTCTGCTATTTCTTTAGAGTCTTTAGTAGTTATATGCGATACCACTTATCAGCCAATCTTAGATCATAATGGTTCAACGGCATGGATGTTAGATTCAGCATTGTATTCTATTTTACAATGGTATGGCGATAATGGAATTATTAATGGAGCAAATCAATCTTTTTTCCCAGCATCTGTTAATGGTAATTATTATATTGTAGCAACTGATGAATTTGGCTGTACTTATTCGTCAGAGCAAGTATTATTAAGTAATCTCATGAATTCAGAATCTATACCTTCTCCTGGAATTGTAAAAGTTGGTCCAAATCCTATTTCAAATGGATACCCATTAACAATACACATAATGAATGCAGAATTTTCCGACGCTTCAATTTTATTAACGGACCTCTATGGTAGAGAAGTTATTAATAGGGTTGTTGCTAGTGATCGATTTCCTTATCGATTATCTTCTTTAGAAATTAGTGAGCTATCAAATGGATTATACTTTTTAGATATTTCATTTGATGCGAATAAAATCAGAAAAAAGATAATAAAGACTGGATCTAATTAAATATTCTTAAAATAGGATCATCATAGATACAATTATAAGTTTTTAATGGCAATAATGCTGGAGAGTTAATTACACTTGCGTCATTACTTAATAAAAAGGCTGAGGAGCAGCAACCACAATAGGCAATTCCAGCATTTACAGTGTCAATTTTAGAGCAAGATAGTGAAGGTTCGTAGCTACAGTTTCTGTCAAATACTTTGTAATCATTTCCAACCCCATGATAAATGATGATGCCCTCAACTCCTCCTACAATAAAAATGGAGCTCCCTGAAGCTTGTAAATCACTATATTCTGGCAAATTTAAATCTACGTTAATATTTACATAAATATCTTGTATATAATCGTCTTTTGTGTTACATGTTGAGAAAATCAATGGTATGATAAGGATGTAGAGTAGTGATTTCATAATTGCAATTTTATGAAAAAGAAATGGATTTTTCCTTCATTGATGTATTAATTTATTTGTTATCTTTACGGCCTTTAAAAACAGAATTTATATTAAAACGAAACATTATACCATGTTGAGAAAAATTTATTTAATAGCAGCTTTAGTGCTTACTTCATCACTTGCTATGGCGCAAAGTGGAACCCTGAAGGGGGTTATAACTGATGCAATGACTGGAGAGTCAATTCCTTTTGCAAATATTGTTATTGAAAAAAATGGAAATCAATCAGGTGGAACAACAACTGATTTTGATGGAAACTATACAATTAAGCCAGTTGAACCAGGTACTTACACCATCAAAGCAACATTTGTTGGCTATGGAACTGTTGAAGTTACTGGTGTAATTGTTTCTGCAAATAAGATTACCTTTCAAGATGTGAAGCTTCAGCAAGGTGTGGCAATTGGGGAGGTAAAAGTTATAGCTTACAAGAAGCCGCTTTTGGACCAGGATAATCTTTCGGGAGAAACAAAAACAGCAGAAGAGATTGTTGCTTTACCTACAAGAAATATTGCATCTGTAGCTGCAAGTACAGCTGGTATCTATCAAAGAGATGAAGGGGATGCTGTTAATGTAAGGGGTTCTCGTTCTGATGCAACTGAATATTATGTTGATGGTATTAAAGTAAGGGGTAGTTTGGGTGTACCCACTTCAGGTATCGAGCAAATCACTGTAATAACAGGAGGTGTTCCTGCGCAATATGGTGATGCTACTGGAGGGATTATTTCGATAACTACAAAAGGACCTTCTAATAAATTGTTTGGAGGTATTGAATTTGAATCTTCATCATTATTTGATAGTTACAACTACAATTTATTAGGATTTTCTCTTTCTGGTCCTATTTTGAAAAAAAGAAACACTGATGGGTCTAAAGGCTCTTCTGTAATTGGTTATTTTTTAGCAGGTGAATTTAGAAGTGTAGACGATACTGATCCTTCAGCAATTGGAAGATGGAAAGTGAAAGATGATGTTTTAGCAGATTTACAAGCTAATCCATTTCAAATTGCACCTAATGCTTCTGCTGGGTTTTTAAGTAGATCGGAATTTTTAGAACAAAAAGATTTTGAGAATGTTCAGGCAAAACTTAATGCTAACGAAAAAAGATTTAACATTTCTGGTAAATTAGATTTTAAGCCTAGTAATAATACTTTTCTTTCATTAGGAGGTTCCTACTATGCTCGTGAAAGTAGAGATTTTTCTTCATGGCGTTCAATGTTCTCTTGGGACAACAACCGTCAATCTACCCAGCATACTTACCGTGTATTTGGAAAGTTAGTGCAAAAATTTGGATCTGACGAAGATAATGAGGATGAATCATCAGCTACTATTAAAAATGCTTTCTTTACTATTCAAGGAAATTACACAAATAATAAATATACATATGTTGATGCAGACCATCAAGAGGATTTATTTAATTATGGATACATTGGTCAATTTGTTACTAGTAAGGCTCCTATATACGGTTTCGGATCTGCTATTGATACTTCAACAGGTATTGTTTACACAGGAAGAACGTTAAATGGTTGGACAGATACACTTTTTGAATATACAGCAGGTGGCGTTAATAAATCATTAGAGAACTATACTAATGCATACATTGACATGTTTTCACAATACAGTATGTCTTCTTACATAGATGGTTATGGTGCTGATGGGCAACTAAGAACTGCTGCAGATTTACAAGGACAAGGATTGTTGAATGGTCAATTACCATCAAACGTATATTCTTTATTTGGAAATCATGGGACTATG
The DNA here is from genome assembly GCA_905182255.1 of Cryomorphaceae bacterium BACL11 MAG-121001-bin54. Lineage (GTDB taxonomy): Bacteria > Bacteroidota > Bacteroidia > Flavobacteriales > BACL11 > UWMA-0277. The sequence continues at coordinate 342,353 of CAJJAH010000001.1, read as the reverse complement.
TATAATGGCTCTGCCAAGCAAGAGAATACACAAACTACTTTTAAAGCATCAGGTTCTGCTGACATTAAATCACACGAACTTTCTTTTGGCTTTGAATTCGAGCAAAGAAAAGATTATTACTGGGGAGTATCTCCAATGAATTTGTGGGGCTTAATGCGTCAGCAAGCTAATAAACATATTTTAGAAAGAAATTTATCTAAACCATATCCAGTATTTGATGAAAATGGGATTTACCAAGATACTATTAATTATGACCGTTTGTTCATTGAAAGTGAGCAATCAACTTTTGATGCTAACTTTAGAGAGGCCCTCAATATTGGTCAGCTAGAATACATAGATATTGATTCATACACTCCTGATGCATTTACTTTAGATATGTTTAGTCAAGACGAGTTGTTGAATAATGGTTCTTCATTAGTATATTACTACGGATATGATATTTATGGCAATAAAAATGATACACGTAATACATTAAAGGATTTCTTTACCTACCAGGATGACGATGGACAATATTTAAGAAATATTGCTCCTTATAATCCAATCTACCAAGCAGGATATATTCAAGATAAATTTGCGATAGAAGATTTAATTTTTAATGTAGGTGTAAGAGTTGATCGTTTTGATGCAAATCAAAAAGTATTAAAAGATAAATACTTGCTTTATAGTGCTTACACAGCTGGTGCTGATGTTAATTTATTAAACTCAAACTCTACTCCCTCAACAATTGGTGATGATTACATTGTTTATGTTGATGATATTGAGAATCCATCAGCTGTAGTGGGTTATCGTGATGGAGATGTTTGGTATAATGCTAATGGTCTTGTTATTTCTGACCCTACTTTATTAGCTGAGGCTGCAGGAGGTAAAATAGCTCCTTATCTAATAAATCCAGATGATGCGAAAAATGGAGATATTAAAATGGATGCTTTTGAAGACTACACTCCAGAAACAGTATTTATGCCTAGAATTGCCTTTTCTTTTCCTATTTCTGATGAAGCACAATTCTTTGCTCATTACGATGTTTTGACACAAAGACCTCCTACAGGAAATAGATTAGAGCCAGTTGATTATTTATTTATGGCTGATAGGGTTGGTGCAACTTTGAATAATCCCAACTTAAAGTCTGAAAAAACAGTTGATTATGAATTAGGATTTGCTAAAACTTTATCTTTAAAGTCAGCCCTTAAAATTTCTGCATTTTACAAGGAGTTAAGAGACATGATTCAAATAACAAATACTTTGTCTGCTTACCCTGCACAGTATTATACTTACGGTAATATAGATTTTGGTACTGTAAAAGGGATGTCTATTAATTACGACTTAAGAAGAACAAATAATATACAACTTACTGCTAATTATACTTTGCAGTTTGCTGATGGTACTGGTTCCTCGGCTACATCAGGAGCTAGTTTAGTTAGTACAGGACAACCAAACCTGCGTACTACCATTCCTTTGTCTTATGACCAAAGACATGCTATTTCCGCATCAGTTGATTATCATTATGGTAACGGAAAAGATTATGACGGGCCAGTTTGGTTTGGAGCTAATGTTTTTCAAAATTCAGGAGCAAACCTTATGTTCTCTGCAGGATCAGGAACACCTTATTCTCGTCAGTCAAATATTACTCAAGAAGCTGCTGATGGAATTAACGATCGTTCTACTTTGGCAGGTAATATTAATGGCTCTCGTTTACCTTGGCAATTCAGAATGAATCTTAAAGTGAATAAGTCATTCGAAATTAAATGGAATGATAAAAAGAGCTCTAATTTAAATGTATATGTACAAGTACAGAATTTACTAGATGCTAGAAATATAGTTAGTGTCTACAGAGCAACAGGTAATCCTGAGGATGATGGATATCTAACTTCAGCAGCAGCACAAAACGCAATTGACGCAAAAAATGATGCAGAAGCATTTAGGTATTTATATTCTTTAGGTGTTAATAATCCATCTAACTATAGTCTTCCAAGAATGTGGAGGGCAGGTATTAGTTTGCAATTTTAATTAGATAATGAAAATGAGACTGAAAAATATAGCATTTATGAATAATTCAATAAAAAAAGCAGCAACCCTCTACTTAGTTCTATTTACTATGACATTAGTAGCAAAGGAGAATGTTAATCAAAATTTATCTTCCGTTATTAACACGAAAATTGCTGCAGGTTGTGATCCATCTAATTCACAAACTGATTTAGATATTAATAATGTGAGAACCACTATAATGGGTGGAGGTGATATGTGGTGGAATTTAGCGGATCCTCAGTATGAAATACCAAAAGGAGGTAATAAACACTCTTTATTTGCAGGTGCTTTGTGGATTGGAGGAGTAGATGCTGGTGGGCAATTAAAGGTTGCTGCTATGACTTATCGTCAGAGTGGAAATGATTTCTGGGCAGGTCCTTTGAATATTGATAATGCTACCATTCCGGCTGATGAATGTGCCAAATGGGATAAGCATTTTAAAATTGATCGTTCAATAGTTGAGGAATATAACGCTCGTTTTGGTACTGACCCAACTTATGTTATTCCTGAATCAATTTTAGATTGGCCTGCTCATGGTGACCAATCTTTGGGACAAGATGAGTTTTTAGCTCCTTTTTATGATGTTAATGGCAATGGTATATATGAGCCATACAGTGGTGATTATCCTGATTACAATATAACGGGTAATAATGATGCTGCTGCCTTATTTGGTGATCAAACTTTGTGGTGGATATTTAATGACAAGGGAAACATTCATTCTGAAACACAGGCTGATGCCCTAGGTTTAGAAGTTCATGCACAGGCCTTTGGTTTTACATCCGACAATGAAGTGAATGATATGACCTTTTATAATTATAAAATTATTAATCGTTCAACACTCCCTCTGAACGACACTTATTTTGGACAATGGGTAGATGCTGATTTAGGTTATTATTTAGATGATTATGTAGGATGTGATGTTAATTTAGGTTTAGGCTTTTGTTATAATGGAGATGCTGAAGATGAAGGTGCTCAGGGTTATGGTTTTAATCCACCTGCTATTGGAGTAGATTTTTTTCAAGGACCATTGGCTGATCCAAATGATGGTATTGATAACGATAGAGATGGAACTATTGATGAGGAAGCAGAGCAGATTATTATGTCTAAGTTCGTATATTACAACAATGACGGAACTGTACAAGGAAACCCTAGTGGAGGAACAGATTTCTACAATTATTTAAGAGGAATATGGAGAGATAATGTACCAATGACTTTTGGTGGTGATGGTCATGGTGCAGGTGCGGGTTCAACAACTGATGAATGTAATTTTATGTTCCCTGGAACATCAGATGATCAATTTCCTGGACAGGAATGGACAGAGCAAACTGCAGGAAATGTTCCTGCTGATAGAAGATTTTTACAATCAGCTGGACCTTTTACTTTACAGCCAGGTGCAGTAAATAATATTACAACGGGTGTTGTTTGGGCAAGAGCAAAATCAGGAGGACAAACAGCATCTATACAGCTGCTAAAAATTTATGACAGGGAGGCTCAGGCTTTATTTGATAATAATTTTGATATCCTAAATGGACCTGACGCTCCTGATTTAACAATTAGAGAGTTAGACAAAGAATTAATTTTTACTCTTTCAAATGGAGAAAATTCAAATAATATAAATGAATCATACTCAGAAAAAGATCCTTACATTACGTTAGCAGCTAATCTTAACCCTAGTGCATCAACTTATTCAGAGAATTACGAATTCCAAGGATACTTAGTTTATCAATTAAAAAGTGCTACAGTATCAGTTACTGATTTGGATGATTTAGATAAAGCAAGATTAGTTTTTAGAAGTGATGTTAATGATACAGTTTCAGGAATTGTAAATCAATATCTTGATCCAATTTTAGGCGTGTATACTCCAATTGAGGAAGTTGCTTCCATATTAAGTGAGGGTGTTGTTGGTTCTGTTGATCAAGGTGTTCAGTACTCTTTTCAAATAACAGAAGATAAATTTGCCTTAGGAAATACACGCTTAGTAAATCATAAAACCTATTACTTTATGTCACTATCATATGGCTATAATAGAGCAGAAGAAAACGCAAGTCCTTATGATGTGAATGCTCCTGATTATGATGGTAGAAATCAGCCATTTATTTCTGGAAGAAGAAATATTAAAGTTTATTCAGGTATACCTCATTTTACTTCTCCTGATGCAGGTGGAACAACCTTAGAAGCTTCTTATGGTGATGGAGTACAAATTACTCGATTCGAAGGGACAGGAAATGGAGGTAGTGCTCTAGAACTTACTAAAGCAACAATTGAGACTATTCTTGAAAGTTCTGATCATAGAGCTATGCATTTAACATATGAGGCAGGGGAAGGTCCAATTGACATTTCAGTTGTAGATCCTGTCAATATTCCTAAAGGAAGTTTTATCTTAAAGTTGATGGAACCAATTGTGACTAATGTTGGATTGATTACTTCTTACGGTAAATGGTCTTTGATTAATGAAGAAACAGGATATGTTGTAGCTTCAGCTAACGAAGATATTCTAGTTGGAACTGAAGTTTATATTAGTAGCTTAGGCTTAAATATTAAAGTAAAACAAGTTAGCAACCCAGGTGAAGATCCAACTAATATATTAAACAATGGGTTAATATCTAGCTCTATAGAGTTTGAAAATGTAAACGATAGATGGTTAACAGGTTTAGCTGATAGAGATGATGATGGTTCATCTTTTGCATGGGGATTAAACTGGATTAGAGCTGGTTCTTACACTAATGATGACGCATCTGTTTTTAATGACTATAATCAAAATGATGATCCTAATGGCTCTTTTGAAGGAGCCGTAATGCAAACAAATAAAATTAGTTATACATTTTTTGATTTAGAAACTAATGGAGGAACTTGGGCTCCTTATCGTTTTGTATCTTACTTTAATGATGGACCTGGGCTTAGTAATTCAGTTACAAATCAGTCAAAACTGATTAATTTGAGTTCTGTAGATATAGTATTTACTAATGATACTGCTCAATGGACTAGATCATGTGTAGTTGAATCACAGGATGATGAAACGCTTTCTATTGGTCAGCAGACTAAAATGGGATTAAGAAAGTCTCCTTCAGTTAATAAAAATGGTCAGCCTGATTCAAGTGGAACTATCGGAATGGGTTGGTTCCCTGGATATGCAATCGATGTAGAAACAGGTGAAAGATTGAATATTATTTTTGCTGAAGATTCGTGGCTAACTTCAGATAATGGGTCAGATATGATCTGGAATCCAACATCTTCAATTGCAACTGAAGAACTGCCTCAATTTGATCCAACTGCTCCAGTAGGAGAGCAATTTAGTAATGGAAATTATTTACTTGGAGGAAAACACTTTGTTTATATTGTTAACGGAAACTCTTGGGTTAAAGGTACGGATGATTATGTCAATGGTAATTTTGAGGATGTTGATCTACCACCTAATTACGATGAAGGGACTTGGATTCATGCAAAGCTACTTAATGATGCTGGTGTTGGAAAATGGAGAGTATTTCAGAATGTTTCTTGGTGTGGTATTCCATTACTTTCACCTGGAGCAAGCTTAAAAACTGATCCAACAAAACAAAGAAATGACGCAACAATTAAGCTTAGAGTTTCTAAACCATACAGACAGTATGAAACTGTATCATCTGAAAAGATATTAGATAGAGATGCAATATTACTTATTGATTCAACTTATGTGGTAGCTTATCAGAATTCAGCAACTACTTGGGGTGGAAAATCAGTAAATCATGATGGTAACACATATGAGATAGGTGAAAGTTTTGTAGCAACAACTAATCTAATTACTTCTAACACTAGTGCTAAAGCTCGAGTTATTGAGGCTAGTTCAATCAATTCGTTTAATCCTACATACGGGTTTAACACAGATAGTATTGTTGCTAAAACTGGAGATATAAATGTTGCGAAAGATGCATTAGAATTAATTAGAGCTGTTCCTAATCCTTACTATGGTGCTTCTTCTTATGAAACAAATCAGCTAGACAATAGAGTAAAGATTACTAATTTGCCCCAACGAGCAACAATTTCTATTTTTACTGTAAGTGGTACTTTAGTTCGTAAGATTATGAAGGATGATTCTGTAACTTCAGTAGATTGGGATATGAAAAATGATTATGGAATTCCAATAGCTAGTGGACTTTACATTATTCATATAAATTCTCCTGGAATTGGTGAGAAAATAATTAAATGGTTTGGAGCTTTGCGCCCAATTGACATGGATACATTTTAATATAAATATTGACGATAATAAATAGTATAGATATGAAACAAATTAATAACTGGATAAAAGCAATAGTTTTTGTTGCTATAATGATGATTCCATTTCAAGATATTTTTGCCGGAAATGAGCAAAGAGCAGGGCAAGCAGGAGCTTCTGAATTATTAATCAACCCTTGGGCAAGATCCTCGGGATGGGCAGGAGCAAATATAGCAGGAGTTAGAGGAATAGAAGGAATTTTTTCTAATGTTGCTGGTTTAGCATTTACTCAAAAAACGGAATTAATTTTTTCACAAACTTCTTGGTTAAAATATGGCAATAAAATGTTTGATGCTAATAGTTCAGTAAGTACTATAAGTTCATTTGGTTTTGCTCAAAAAGTAGGGGAATCTGGTGTGCTTGGCTTATCAATCATGAGTATGGATTTTGGTGAAATTGAGATTACTACTGTAGATTTACCTGATGCAGGAATTGGTACTTATTCTCCAAAATTTATGAATATAGCTCTTTCTTACGCAAAGGTATTTTCTAATAGTATTTATGGTGGTATGACTATCAAAATGATTTCTGAACAAATTTCTAACGTGGGAGCTAGTGGTATTGCGTTAGATGCTGGTATACAGTATGTAACGGGGGAAAAAGATAACTTGAAATTTGGTATTTCATTAAAAAATGTAGGGCCAAGAATGTCATTTACAGGCGACGGTCTTTCATTTAGAGGTTTTTCCGGTGATGAGGATGATTATAAAATGACTGTAGAGCAAAGATCTTCTGAACTTGAGTTACCAGCATTATTAAATATAGGTATGTCATATGATATCAACGTGTTAAGACATAGATTAACTGGAGCTGGGACATTTACTTCTAACTCTTTTCAAAAGGATCAATATAGACTTGGAGGGGAATATTCTTACAGAGAAATGTTTATGGTACGTTTAGGTTATACTTACGAAGATGGCATAAGGACTCCGTTAACAAGAACAACTGCTCTAAGAGGCCCCTCTGGTGGTTTCACAATAGAATTACCAATGGGTAATGCTAATACTTTTGGATTGGACTATTCTTATCGTCACACTGATCCTTTCCAAGGCTCACATACTATTGGGGTTAGGATCAATTTATAAATTTAAAATTTAACATATAATGTTCAAAAAGGAAGGTAACTTCCTTTTTGTGCGTTAATTAGCTTAATAATTATGAGTAGAATATATTTATCACAAGATGGATACGATAACTTGAAAACTGAGTTAAAGAATCTAAAGTCATTCGATAGGCCTAGAATAATTAATCAAATTGCTGAAGCAAGAGATAAAGGTGATTTGTCTGAAAACGCAGAATATGATGCTGCAAAAGAAGCGCAAGGTTTATTAGAAGCAAGAATTGCAAAATTAGAAAATGATGTAGCTAATGCAAGAGTTCTAAATCATAAGGATCTGGATACTTCAACTGTACATCTATTAACAAAAGCAACGATTAAAAATATCGCTAATGATATGGAAATGACTTATGCTATTGTATCTGAAGCAGAAGCGGATTTGTCTGCTAAAAAAATTTCAGTTACATCACCTATAGGAAGAGGTTTGCTTGGCAAAGCAGTAGGAGATATTGCTGATATTGAGGTGCCAAATGGCATCATACATTTCAAAATTATCAAAATTACAACTCTTTAATGGCTAGTATATTTACCAAGATAATAAGTGGTGAAATTTCTTCATATAAAGTTGCAGAGAATGAAAATTTTTTAGCTTTCTTAGATATTTTTCCCATAGCAAAGGGACATGTATTAGTTATTCCAAAAAGGCAAACTGATTATTTATTTGATATTAGTAAGGATGAATACTTGGAGCTTTGGACGTTTGCGCAGCAAGTTGCAAAAGCAATGGATAAGGTGCTTGATTGTAATCGTATAGGAGTTGCAGTTATTGGACTTGAGGTTCCTCATGCTCATATTCATTTAGTACCTTTAAATAACATTTCAGATATTAATTTTGAGCGTCCTAAATTAAGTTTATCAGAAGAGGAAATGAGTACAGTTGCTCAAATGATTCGTAACGTATTACCGTAACTATTTTTTTTGTTTATCTGGGTTGTCTTTCAAAAAAGCGCCCCATCCCGTATAACTTTTGCCTCCCTGAGTTGGATTTCTTTGAAAATAATGACAAACAGCAGCAGCCAAACCGTCTGTTGCATCCAAGTGTTTTGGCATTTCTTTAATATTTAGTAAAGATTGTAACATTGCAGCAACTTGTTCTTTGCTTGATGTTCCTTTTCCAGTTATGGCCATTTTTATCTTTTTAGGAGCATATTCAAAAATTGGAATATCTCGGTAAAGTGCTGCTGACATTGCAACCCCTTGAGCTCTTCCTAGTTTTAGCATAGATTGAACATTCTTACCAAAAAAAGGTGCTTCAACTGCAAATTCATCAGGATTATATTCGTCAACTAATTGCAGTGTGCGTTCAAATATTCTTTTCAATTTTAGCTCGTGCGAACCTAATTTCGACAAATGAAGAACTCCCATTTGGATAAGTTCCATTTTATTTCCTTTAATATGAATTAATCCATATCCCATGATAGTAGTTCCAGGATCTATTCCTAATATGATTTTATCAGTTTGCAATTGTTATCTTTGTAATTAAATTCTACAACAAAACTAAGCAATGCTATCCAGAAAAACGATTGGCTTTCTAATAAAAATTGGAATTGTGGCTTTAGCTCTTTTCTTCTTAAATCATCAGCTTAATGTAAAAAGTGGAGTTGATAAGAACAGTGTAGATGATATAATTGCTAATTTAAAAAATAATTACATTATTGTTATTGTAGTTGTTTTTATGATGTTTTTAAATTGGTTTTTGGAAGCCTTAAAATGGCGTTTCTTAATTGCTAAAATTGAAAAGGTTTCTATTAAAACTTCAATTAGAGCAATCTTTTCAGGTATTACTGTTTCAGCTTTTACTCCTAACAGGGTTGGTGAATATGGTGGAAGAGTTTTCTGCTTAGAGAAAGCGGATAGAATACAAGCTGTACTTATTACGGTTATTGGTTCTATGGCACAACTATTAACTACTATTATTTTTGGTTCTATTGGGTTGTTGTATTTACCTGATTATAAATCAGATTTCTCTCTATTTTTCGATAAAGTTAGTTTTGCTTACCCTGTTTTAGCCTTTATTCTTATTTTATTGAATTTATTATTAATTTTATTATTCCTTAATGTTTCTGTTCTTACGAATGTATTGGCTAAGATTTCATTTTTAAAGAAATTTGAAAAATATAATGGAGTGTTTTCTTTTTACTCTTTTGAAGAATTGTTAAAAGTGCTTTCATATTCTATAGGAAGATATGTGATATTTACTACTCAGTTTTTTATTCTTTTACAATTATTTGATGTACAAATACTATATGCTGATGCTATTATACTTATTATGTCTATGTTATTTGTTGTTTCAGTAATTCCTACTATTGCTATAACTGAAATTGGAGTTAGAGGTTCCGTTGCCCTCGCTCTTTTTGGCTTAGTTTCAGCCAATGCAGTTGGTATTTTGTCAGCTACATTTGTATTATGGATAATTAACTTATTAATTCCATCTCTTATAGGTGTTATTTTTATTTTTACTCTTAAATTCTTTAGGAAATAATGCAGATAATAATACTATTTATTTTACTTCTGTATATGTTACTTATCTCAAGATACTTTATAGGGTGGATAAAAAATAGCGCTACTGGAGTTAGTTATTTCACTCCTACAGTTTCTATTATCATTGCATTGCGAAATGAACAGGAGCAAGTTATTCATTTGCTTTCTGAACTTAAAAAACAAGTATATCCTGTTGATAAGTTAGAGTTTATTTTAGTGAATGATCATTCCACTGATTCTACTTTAGAATTATTGGTTAATTCAGTAATTGACAATTTGAGAGTTTTAAATATGCCAGATGGTATGTTTGGTAAAAAAAGTGCTATTGCTTTCGCTATGAAAGAGGCTAAAGGAGATATTATTTTAGCATCAGATGCTGATTGTAGTTTTTCACCTCTTTGGGTGCATACTATGGCTGCCTACTTTACTAATAAAAATATAAAATTGGTTTCTGGTCCTGTTTCGTACAATAAACAAAAAGGTATTTTCATAGGATTACAAACTTTAGAATTTATCTCCTTAATTGGGAGTGGTGCTGGTGCTATTTGTGTTAAAAATGCAATTTTTTGTAATGGAGCTAATATGGCCTATCGTAAAGCTGATTTTTTAGAGTTGAATGATTTTGAAAATGATGAGGCAGTAAGTGGTGATGATGTTTTTCTTTTGCATAGCGTAAAAGAAAAATACAAGGATGCTATAGCATTTGCAAAAGATGAAAATGCTATTGTACTTACTGATGCTGTACAAACGGCTAAAGGTTTTATTAATCAAAGAAAAAGATGGACGGCTAAGACTAGTGGATACAAAGATTTTGCGAGCATATATGCTTCTTTTTTGGTGTTATTTACCAACCTTTCATTAGTATTTTTATTTGTTGGATATCTTTATTCAGATGCTTATTTTCATTTATTCCTGTTATTTTATGCGTTAAAATTTGCGGTTGATTTTTTACTTCTATTTCCAGTACTTTTATTTTTTAAACGAAAGGATTTAGTAAAATGGATATTGCCCTTTGAATTATTCTATGCCTTTTATATTGTTTTAATTGTTGTTTTATCATTTACAAAATCCTTCGAATGGAAGGGGAGAATACACAAGAAATAGATGAAAGCAAATTCTTTAAATATCTTGGCATGGAAAAAATTAAGAAAAGATAAATTATCATTTTCTGCTTTAGTATTCATTTTTTTATGTGTGTTGTTGGGGGTTTTTGCTGTTGTTTTGAGTCCTGATAGCAGCCCAATGGCAAACGAAATGCATATTGAATTGGCTACCCAGAAGCCATTTACTAAAATCCTTTTTTTAGAAATTCCTAAACAAGATATAAAGCATGTTTTTTTTATGGAAAGTCTGTTTATTGGGAATTCCCCTAACGTAAACAGAATTCCAATTGATAAATATACTGCTATTCAAAATGGTGTTACCTACTTTCCTTATCATTCTGAATTTATGCAAACCTTTATAGGCAGTTATCAGATAAAAAGTCAAACCTTTTATTTTGGGACAGATAAATACGGTAGAGATTTATTGAGTCGAATACTAAATGGAATTCGTATTTCTTTATCAGTTGGTTTTATAGCTGTATTTCTTTCTTTATTCATTGGGATAACTTTAGGATTAATTGCAGGTTATTTCAGAGGAAAAACGGATGATATAATTATGTGGTTTGTTAATGTAGTTTGGTCTATCCCCACCTTACTAATGGTAATTGCCATTACTTTAGCACTTAGGAAAAGGTTTTTGGCAAGTATTTGTTGCAGTTGGCCTTACCATGTGGGTGGAGGTTGCTCGTATTGTTAGAGGTCAAGTATTATCGATTAGAGAATTAGAATATGTAGAGGCAGGAAAAGCCCTAGCATACAAACCATTTAGAATAATTTTCAAACACATATTACCTAATGTAATTGGACCGGTTATTGTAATTTCTGCAGCCAATTTTGCTGCTGCAATTTTGATAGAAGCTGGGCTTTCCTTTTTAGGAATTGGCGCACAACCACCTATTCCAAGTTGGGGTGGAATGATTAAAGATCATTATAGCTATATAATTATGGATAAAGCCTATTTGGCTATTATTCCAGGTATGGCAATTATGAGTTTGGTATTGGCTTTTATGTTATTAGGTAATGGTTTACGTGATGCATTTGATGTTAAAAATTAAAAGATAAAAAATGGAATTGATATTTTCAGCACTTATAATTTTCTCTCTTAGGCTTGCTGACCAGAGTTTGGGAACAATGAGGTCTTTATTGGTTGCAAAGAATAAACCAATTTATGCAGCTCTTATTGGTTTAGTAGAATCGGCAATTTGGATAGTTGCTATTTCACAAGTAATAAAGGATATTGATGATCCCGTACTTATTGGCTGCTTATGCAGCAGGTTTTGCTGCTGGAACTATTTTAGGTTCTTATATTGAGCGTATTGTTGGTGTAGGTAATATTGTAGTAAGAGTTTTTTCTCCAGCTAACTCACCCTCAGTAGCTGAAGCGCTTAGAGAAAACGGTCATGGAGTTACAGTTATTGATGGTGAGGGTAAGGATGGTCCTGTAAAGATTTATTGGTGTGTAATATCTAGGAGAAAACTAAAATCTGTTTTAAAAATGATTGAAAAAATTAATCCTAAAGCTTATATTACTACTGATATGACAAGTCCTACTTCACTTAAGAAATAAAATTTTAATAAAAAAGCACTCTCAGTACTGAGAATGCTTTTTTAATATTTATAAATATAGATTATAATATTTTTAGTCTTTTACTGACATCCTCCAAACAGAGTGTAGTTTGGATAATCCATCGTAAATTCCCCACCATTTGCTTCCATATCTGCTTCAAAAGCACTTAATTCATTTCCACAATATTCTTCTGTTGCATCTACTATACCAGCTGCTTCATATTGCGCAATTTCTTCATCAGTTACTGTATCATCAAAAGTTATAAAAGTACCACATGTCTTACAGTCTACCGCAGGTAAATTATTAGATTCCTCCTCCTTCTCACAAGAAGTAAATAATACTGTTGTTAAAGCAATTAAAAGCAAGCTTAAAATATTTTTTTTCATTTTTTTCATTTTTATAGTTATTATTATTTACGTTTTTATATGTTGTATTAAAAATTTGTACTGATTAGTAGATGATTTTCTAGAATGGTAGGTCATCATCTTCTGATGCAGGTGCGTTAAATGCAGGTGCTGCATCTATTTCTGGGCTTCCAGCTCCTTGGCTTTCAATTCTCCAAGCATCGATGTTATGGAAATATTTTCCATTATATTCTCTTGAGGATAAGTTGAAAGAAACCTCAACCTGATCTCCTTCATTATGGTGATTTAACATTTCAATTTTATCTTCTCCAAATAACTGAAAACAAACTTCAGGATTGTATTGCGCTCCAGTATCTATAAGGAAAGATTGTTTTTTCCACTCTTTTCCTGCTTTTGATGTTCCGCTTTCTATGCTTAATTTTCTAGTTAACTTTCCTTTTGCTGATAAACTCATCTTATGTATTTTAAATTAGGTTCACAAAATTAAATAAAAAAAGTACTAAAAAATCTTTAAAGCTACCTTTTGTGTGTAAATGTTAAAAAATAATATCTTTGCCGTCCTTAATGCGGGTGTGGCGGAATTGGTAGACGCGCTAGATTTAGGATCTAGTGCCGTAAGGTGTGAGAGTTCGAGTCTCTCCACCCGTACAAAAAGTGGAATTCTATTTTAATAATAGAATTCCACTTTTTTAGTTTTACTACTAGCTTGGGTAATTGTTTAATATTTTTCATTAGATTTTCTTTTCCTCAAATATCAAATAACCTCTTTCTTTTTATGTGTACCCTTGTTTCATAATCAGATAAATAAGTGTATTTTTGCTGCCCTTTTAAAAAATAAATAAGAGATGAAACTTACACAAAGCAAAGCAAAAAATTTAATGGCAACCATTACTGTTGAGGTTGTAGAGGCAGATTATTCTGAAAAAGTTGATAAAGTATTAAAGGATTACCGTAAAACTGCTGACGTCCCAGGATTCAGAAAAGGGAAAACACCTATGGGAATCATAAATAAAAAATACAGAACCTCTGTTTTAGTCGAGGAGGTAAATAAATTACTTCAGGATGAATTATATAAACATATATCTACTGAGAAAGTAAGAGTTTTAGGCTCTCCCTTACCAATTGACGAAACACCTATTGATTGGGCAAAAAACGAAGACTTTACTTTTAAATATGAGGTAGGTTTAGCACCAGATTTTGATGTAAAAATTACATCTAAAGATAAATTAAACTATTACAAAATCAAAGCAGACGCTAAATTAGTTGATGGATATTGTACTGATATTGCAAAGCGCTATGGTAAAATGAGTAATCCTGAGGTTTCTGTTAAAGGGGATTTAATTTTTTGTGCAATATCTCAGCTTGATGTTGATGGAAATGTAATGTCAAATGGAATTTCAAATGAGGCAACAGTAGCTATGGAATACATCTCAGACACAAAAATTAAAAAGAAGTTTATTGGCGTTAAAAAGGATGATATAATTAATGTAAATGTGATGAAGGCTTTTACGAATCATTCTGATTTAGGATCTATGTTAAATGTTTCTCATGATGTTTTACATAATTTGACTTCTGAAGAATTTCAATTTACAGTCAAAAATATTAATCAATTAGCTCCAGCTGAATTGACAACTGAATTATTTGATAAGGTTTATGGTGTTGGAACAGTAAAAGATGTAAAACAATTTAAAGCTAAAGTGCAAGAAGAAGCAGAAGGACAGTTTGTTGGAGAAAGTGATAGAATGCTTAAGAATGATATAGTAACTTATTTTATTGAAAAATTAAAATTACAAATGCCAGATGATTTCCTAAAAAGATGGTTGCTTCAAACTTCTGAACAACCAATTACTATGGAAGTGCTAGCAACTGAATATGATATGTATGCTAAAAGCTTACAATGGCAATTGATTGAAAACAAAATCTTAGAAAATTATGATGTTAAAGTTACTCAGGAAGATGTTTTAAATCAAGCCAAAAAGCTAATTAGTTCACAAATGAAACAATATGGTCAGCCTGAAAGTGATGATGCGCAATTGACTGATATTGCAACAAACATTCTTAAAAATGAAGAGGAAAGAAAGAAAATATACGATCAGATTTTTGATGAAAGAACATTAGTCGTTTATAAAGAAAACTTCAAATTAACAGAAAAGAACATTTCTTATGATGAATTTGTTAAATTAGCATCAGTAAAATAACACAAAAACTACTATCATGGATTACGGAAAGGAATTTGAAAAATACGCAACAAAACATAGAGGTATAAGCAGCTTACATCTTCATGAGTTTAATTCAATTCATGGAAACTATATTTCTCCAACAATTATTGAAGAGAGACAAATGAATGTTGCTAGTATGGATGTTTTCTCTCGTTTGATGATGGATAGAATTATTTTTCTTGGCGTCCCTATTAACGACTATGTTGCTAATGTTATTCAGGCGCAATTATTATTTTTAGAGTCAGTAGATGCTAAAAAAGATATTTTAATTTATTTGAATTCTCCAGGTGGCGGCGTATATGCAGGGCTTGGTATTTATGATACTATTCAGTATATTAATCCTGATGTTTCTACGATTTGTACAGGTATGGCTGCATCAATGGGAGCGGTTCTATTGTGTGCTGGTGCAGCAGGAAAAAGAACGGCACTTAAGCATTCTAGAGTAATGATACATCAACCTTTAGGCGGAGCTCAAGGCCAAGCTTCTGATATTGAAATTACTGCTAACGAAATCAAAAAGTTAAAGAATGAATTGTATGAAATTATTGCTGACCATTCAGGACAAGATTTTGATAAAGTATGGGAAGATAGTGATAGAGATTACTGGATGACAGCTGAAGAGGCTAAAGCATACGGTATGATTGATGAGGTACTCGAAAGAAAAAAATAATGCCAGAAAACGATAAAGTATTATGTTCTTTTTGTGGTAAAGATAAGCAAGATACTAATATCTTGATTGCAGGTACCTCTGCCCATATTTGTGATTTATGTATTGAACAAGCGCATGAAATTGTCAAAGAAGATGCATCTGATAAAGTCTTTATTGCCAATAATATTACTCTTTTAAAACCTAAGGAAATAAAAGTGCATCTGGATGAATTTGTAATCGGACAAGATGATGCAAAAAGGGTGATGTCAGTTGCCGTTTATAATCACTATAAAAGAATTTTACAACCAGATACTAGTGAAGAAGATATTGAAATTGAGAAATCAAATATTATTATGGTGGGGCGAACAGGTACGGGTAAAACCTTAATTGCACGTTCTATTGCCAAGTTATTAAAAGTTCCATTTTGTATTGCTGATGCAACTGTACTCACTGAAGCTGGTTATGTTGGTGAGGATGTAGAGAGTATTTTGACAAGATTACTACAGTCGGCTGATTATGATATTGAAAAGGCAAAAAGAGGAATTGTTTTTATTGATGAGATTGATAAAGTTGCCCGTAAAAGTGATAATCCATCTATCACCCGTGATGTAAGTGGGGAGGGTGTACAACAAGCTATGCTAAAATTATTGGAAGGAACAATAGTAAATGTCCCACCACAAGGAGGACGTAAGCATCCTGATCAGAAAATGATTGCCTTAGACACTAAAGATATTCTATTTATTAGTGGAGGTGCATTTGATGGAATAGAACAGCATATTTCAGCTAGAATGAATACAAGATCTATCGGATTTAAGTCAGCAAGTGAGGGAGCAATTAATAAAGAAAATTTACTACAATATATAGCTCCTCAGGATTTAAAATCTTTTGGATTAATACCTGAGCTGATAGGTAGAATGCCTGTAGTTACTCATCTTAATCCCTTGGATAGGGCAGCTTTGAAGCTAATTTTAACTGAGCCTAAAAATGCATTAACTAAACAATATCAAAAGTTATTTGATATGGATGGTATAAGTTTAACTTTTGATAAAAAAGCTATTGATATTATTGTGGATAAAGCAATGGAATTTAAACTAGGAGCTAGAGGACTACGTTCAATTTGTGAATCAATTATGCTAGACGCTATGTTTGAGTTTCCTTCAGATGAAAGTAAGAAGGAACTAAGAATTACAACTACTTATGTTAGGGAGCAGCTTACGAAACATTCATTTACTAAACTAAAAGTAGCTTAGTTTAGAACTATAGGATATTTTGTCCCGTCAATTGTAATATTAAAATTACAATCACAGAATGAATTACCATAATTTATAATTCTATCTGAATATCCATTAGGCGATATTTTGGCAGTACCACTTTTTATTATGCAAGAAGGTAAGCAGCCCAATTCAACTTTTAAAGTATCCGTAATATCCACACTAAAACTATTGTTATTTATTCCTATTCCATTTGCTAATCCTGTAATATTGTATATATCATCACTTATGTTTCCATAAGTAGATAATCCGCTTACCCATTCTTCTTTTCTGTTTGTAGACCAGTTTATTGTACCATTTTTGGTGATAATACTTGAATTGTTTACAAGAACATTAAACCACATATTTCCATCAATATTTCTACCCTGATTAGTTAGGACACTTTCCCCTTGAATTAAATTATTATTTACATAGTAATTATCAAATGTAGTAGTTATTACAGTTAAGGAGTCACTATATTTTCCACTGTAAGTAATAACCACCTTTCCTTTTCTGAGTTTTCCATTCTGTAAGCAATTAATTGCTCCAAAATTGATAATAAGTGTGTCAATATCTAATGTATTGTCATTTTTTAAACTGTATGAAACACATGATTTATTAACACCATTTTCTAAAAATGCTTCTTTTACAGTTCTACCAACATCACTAAAAGTTTGCTCGGCAAAAAGGTGATCTTGTGTTGCTTGGGTACTTGTTAAATCTGCATCCTCATTTTTACATGCATAAATTAAAACTGCAATTAAGCAAAGGTTTAAAATTTTATTTTTCATCAGAATATTTTTTGGTAAATTTATTTAATTTTCTCAAAAGTCAAAAAACTATAATCGTAGGAATGCTTTTCATCTGATTTACAATCTATTCTTTTAACTTCTTTCCATTCATCTCCTAGCTCAGGGAAAAATGTATCTCCATCAAAAGCATGATTAATTTTAGTTAGGTATATTTTATCTACTAAGTTTGCTTCAAGGGCTAGTTTGTAGATTTGTCCTCCTCCAATTATAAAAGGCTCATTATCTCCATTATTTTTGGCAACGTCTAATGCAGCTTCAACTGAATTTACCACAATAGATCCTTCTGCTTTATATGCTGATTGGCGGGTAATTACAATATTTGTTCTATTAGCAAGTGGACGGTATTTATGAGGAATGGACTCAAAGTTTTTTCGACCCATTATTACATGATGACGTAAAGTAGTCTCTTTGAAAAAACGCATATCTTTTGGTAAATGCCAGATTAGATCATTATCTTTTCCAATCACTCCATTTTCAGCTACTGCAACTATTAAAGAAACGACCATTATTTCTTAATTATTTTATATTTAACACCTCTTTCTTCTAAGTAATTTTTTACAAATTCAAAGTGTCCACCTAGGTATTCAGGTGGTGAAATCCCTACTCTTTCATATTCTCTATTTACCACTAGGTTGGCAACTGCAGTGCAAGTAAATCCTGTAGTTCTTGCCATAGAAATCGTATTATTATCAAAGCGATCTAATAAATTGTATTGGTAACTTACTTCATTTCCATTTTCTAGTCCTTTCATGATAATTCTCATGACAGTAAAATCTTTATCGCCTTTTTTCATTTCCCATTTTGGGAATAATAATTTGGCTGTCATATCAACCGGGCGTATCATAGTTCCGTTTATTTCAACCTCTTCATAAGAGAAAAAACCACTAGCACGCAATACTCTCAGATATTCCACACAACCAGGATAACGCAAAGTTTTTTCAATCATATTTGGTACATGTGCCATGGTCTTTATTAAACTTCTTAGTCCATCAGAATTCCAACTTTCTAAAGTCCCTACTCCATCAAATTCAATAAGCTCAGTATCAGACAAGGCTTCTTTGGTAATCATGTGGCTATTTTGTACATATCGAGCTGGACGAATGTACTCCTCAATTACATCAATAGGAGAGAATACCGCTTGGTATTCATATGGCCATTCTCTTTTTTCAGGTAAGCCACCAACTAAACATTCGTAATCGGTAATTTCCATTTTTAAGTCATGATGACCAAATATAATATTTCCCATTCCTGGCGCTACTCCACAATCCATCACTGCAACAACTCCTTTTTCTTTTGCTAACTTATCCAATCCGAAAGGATCTTCAGGATAAAAAGAAATATCAACTATATTCTTTCCTGCATCTATGACATCCTTCATCATTTTATAACCCATAAAACCAGGTACTGCACCAACTACTAAATCAAAATCCTTTATTAGGTTTTGTAAAGTTGCTGTATTAGCAACATCAGCACAAATAGTATTGATGCAAGCTAGCTTATCTAAGTTTTTTTGTGAAATATCTACAGAAGTAACATTGTGTTGTTTAGCTAAATCTTTAGCCATTACACCTCCTACTAATCCTGCTCCTAATACTATTATATTTGCCATTATATCGCTACTTTTCCTTTAATGTGTGGGTGACATTCATAATCTACTAACTCAAAATCATCAATAGTAAAATCAAAAATACTTTTCACCTCTGGGTTAATTTTCATTTTTGGTAATGCTTTTGTATCTCTACTTAATTGTAATTCTGTTTGCTCAAAATGATTGCTATAAATGTGCGCATCACCCAGAGTGTGTACAAAATCACCTACTTTCAGATTACAGACTTGCGCCATCATAATAGTAAGTAAGGCGTATGATGCAATATTGAACGGTACGCCCAAAAAGATATCGGCACTTCTTTGATATAACTGACAAGAAAGTTTTCCGTCTGCTACATAAAATTGGAAAAAAGCATGACAGGGAGGTAAAGCCATTTGTTCAATTTCACCTACATTCCAAGCACTCACAATAATTCTTCTACTATCTGGATTTTTTTTAAGTGTCTCTACTACTTGAGTAATTTGGTCAATATGTTTTCCGTCAGGTGCTGGCCAACTTCTCCATTGGTATCCGTACACATGACCCAAATCTCCATTTTTATCTGCCCATTCATCCCAAATACGCACTCCATTTTCTTTAAGATATTTTATGTTGGTATCTCCCTTTAAAAACCACAGTAATTCGTGGATGATAGATTTTAAGTGTAGCTTTTTTGTGGTAATACAGGGAAACCCTTCTGATAAATCAAAACGCATTTGATGTCCAAAAACACTTTTAGTCCCTGTACCTGTTCTATCTGCTTTAAGCGTGCCTTCTTTCATCACGCGTGTCATTAAATCTAAATATTGTTGCATTTATTTGATAATTATTCTTTTCTCTATGGTATTATAAAATCATTCCTACAATTACGGCTGTAAATAGGGAAGCCAATGTTCCTGCTATTAGAGCTAATATCCCTAATTTGGATAAATCCTTAGTTCTCTTAGGAGCTAAAGCACCTATCCCTCCAATCTGTATACCAATTGAAGAAATGTTGGCAAACCCACATAAAATATAAGTGGCTATTATTATTGATTTTTCTTCGAAGAATTTGCCACTTGCTTTTAAATCTCCTAAGGAAACGTAAGCTACAAATTCATTTAGTATTGTTTTTTCTCCTAATAATTGTCCTACTAAAAACATATCTTGACTACAGACACCCATTAGCCAAGTAACTGGCGCTAAAGTATAGCCTAAAATAAATTGTAAGCTTAAACCATCATATTGCCCGTTAGTAATTGAAGAGACCCAAGTATTAATTCCTGTAAAATCTCCAATAAAGTCTTTTAGAAAATAGTTTGCCATAGCAACAAAAGCGATAAAGACAAGCAGCATAGCACCTACATTTACAGCTAGCTTTAAACCTTGGGTTGTTCCTATGGTTATTGCTTCTAAAGCATTTGTGCCTATCTGTTCTGTAGAGATGTTCATATCCTTATTTATCTTTTCAGTCTCAGGCAATAATATTTTGGCAGCTACCACAGCAGCGGGTGCTGACATTACAGAAGCAGCTAATAAATGTTTGGCAAAAAATAGTTGCTGAATAGGGTCAGCTCCTCCTAAAAAACCAATGTAAGCAGCTAATACTCCTCCAGCTATAGTTGCCATTCCACCGGCCATAAGGCATAGTAGTTCAGACATTGTCATCTTATCAATATACGGTTTTATAAGCAAGGGTGATTCTGTTTGCCCTAAGAAAATATTTCCAGCAGCAGCTAAACTTTCTGAACCAGATAAGTTTAATGTTTTTTTCATTAAAATAGCAAAACCATAAACTACTTTTTGAAGTATTCCATAATAAAAGAACAAGGAAGTAAGTGCTGAGAAAAATAAGATTGTTGGTAGTACTTGAAAAACAAAAATAAATCCAAATGAATCTATATTTTCAACTAGGTCACCAAATAAGAAAATATTACCCTCCCTTGTAAATCCTAAAATAACTACAAAAATAGAGCTTATCCATTCAAATCCATTTTGTATGAATGGTACTTTTAATATAAGTACGGCAAATAGAATCTGAATCCCAAGTCCTTTTGCAACTAGCTTCCAATCTATTCCTTTTCGATTGCGCGAAAAAGTAAAGGCAATAAGTAATAAAGAAAAAATTCCTAGAACTCCTCTTAAAAGAGATTCAAAACAGAAGCCTGTTGTCTGAATTATTTCGTTCATCTAGTTTTGATTTCTTTTTTTTATTTCATCTCTTAATTCTGATGCTTTTTCATAATCTTCTTCATCAATTGCAGTAGCTAATAGTTTTTTTAATTTTGCTAGTCCAAAGGTTGTTATATTTTCGTTCTGCATTATTTTATCCTCTTCTCCATCCAATGAAAATTCTTCATCTTTTTCTCTGGCACTATTAATAATGATGCCTGCTCGAGCTAAAATTTCCTCATAGGTAAAAATTGGACATCCATATCTTATAGCAATAGCTATAGCATCAGAAGTTCTAGCATCAATTTCTATTTCTTCACCACTAATTGTATGTTTACAGTGGAAAGAAGCATGAAAAATACCTTCAACTAAAGTATGAATAATAATTTTTTGAACTGTAATTTTAAAACTGTCTCCAAAAGTTTTTAGTAAATCATGTGTTAATGGTCTGTCTGGTTCTTCTGTTCCATCAAGTGCAATAGCAATTGAACGAGCTTCACACCAGCCGATCACAATAGGTAGTTGCCTTTTCCCATTTGTTTCGTTCAATAGCAATACATATGCATTATTCTGAGAATCGCTTTGCCTAATTGCTGAGATATCTAATTGAACAAAGTCCATATTCTAGCTTCTAAGCTGTTTAATTTCTTCAATAATTTTTGGTACTACTTCAAAAGCATCACCAACTATTCCGTAATCAGCTGCTTTAAAGAAAGGAGCTTCTGGGTCTGTATTAATTGCAACTATCACTTTTGATGAATTAATTCCAGCTAAGTGTTGTATAGCTCCTGAAATGCCTATTGCAAAATAAAGATCGGCTGCTACGGCCTTTCCTGTTTGACCTACATGTTCACCATGTGGTCTCCACCCAATATCAGATACAGGCTTCGAACAAGCAGTTGCAGCTCCTAAAAGTTCAGCTAACTCTTCAATCATCCCCCAATTTTCAGGACCTTTTAGCCCTCTTCCGGCTGAAACAACAATCTCAGCTTCTGAAATAGAAATTTTACCACTTGCTGTTTCTTTTCCTTCAATATTAATTGCTCCTTTTTCATTAGTTGAATCTTTTTCAATAGTACAATTGCCTCCAGTTTCAATTATCTTAAACGAGTTAGGGGCAATAGCTAAAATGGCAATTGATGAGTTTATCGTTGCCAATTCAATTGCTTTTGACGAAAATGCTTGTCTTTTTACTTGTAAAGGTTTTACACTTTCTGATAAAGTAATTACATTACTTACTATTCCTGCTTTGAGTTTTGCTGATAGCCTTGGCGCTATCATTTTAGCAGTATTAGTATTTGAAAATATTAATACACTAGAATCATTTGCAATTTTTGCAATTGCTTTTGTTGCAGATTGACTGTCTCCTTTGTCAATAGCATTGAAAGAAACTACTTTATTGACGCCATAGTTTCCTAATTTATTTAATTCATCATTACTTACTTCACCTATAGAAACTGCAATAACTTCTGTTCCTAATATTTTAGCGGTTTCACATGCGTAGGAAGCTGCTTCAAAAGTACTTTTTCTGAAATTTCCATCCCAACTTTCTGTATATACTAATACTGACATCTTTTCAATTCTTTTTAATTAAATAACTTTTGCTTCATTATGTAGTAGATTTACTAATTCAGAGACATTATCAGCATCTACGAGTTTACAAGCTCCTTTTTCAATTGGTTTTTCAAAACTAATCGAAGTTGTTAAATCTTCTGTTGATGACGCTTCAATTACCTGTAAAGGTTTTGATCTTGCTTGCATAATTCCTCTCATGTTAGGAATTCTTAATTCTGATTCTTCAACCAATCCTTTTTGACCTCCAATTACTAAAGGTAAGTTAGCTGATAAGTTTTCCTTTCCACCATCAATCTCCCTGCTTACTTTTGCGATATCTCCTGTAATTTCTAATCCGTTACATGCATTTACAAAAGGAAGGTCAAGCATCTCTGCAATCATTGCGGGCACAGCACCTCCGTTGTAATCCAATGATTCTTTACCTGCTATAATCAAATCAGCAGGATTATCTTTAAGATAATTTGCTATTTCTAATGCTGTTGTGTAACTATCTGTAGCTGTTTTGTTAATTCTTACAGCACTGTCGGCTCCGATAGCTAATGTTTTTCTAATTATCGGCTCAGTAGATACGTCTCCTACTGTGATAACCTTTAACGTCCCTCCATTTGCTTCTTTTAACACCATTGCTTTAGTCAGTCCGAATTCATCATTAGGGTTAATTACAAATTGAATTCCGCTTGAGTCAAATTTAGTGTTATTTTCAGTAAAATTAATTTTTGAAGTCGTGTCAGGTACGCTACTAATGCAAACTACAATATTCATCTTTTATTTTGATTTGATTAATTGAGATTGCAAACTTAATAAATTGCTGTAAAATGAACTCTAATTTTAAGGCTAAAAATCAGATATTTGTATTAAACTCCCCTGATATTATGAGGTTTGTATAAAAATACTATTTTTGCAATCCATTTTAAAATAATTAAACTAAAAAAAGAATATGGAATCAATGATGATTTATACGCCGATAATCATGGCATTAATAGGATTAGCCTATATGATGGTTAAAAAGTCTTGGGTAATGAAACAAGATGCTGGAAATGGAAAAATGAAAGAAATTTCTGACCATATATATGAAGGAGCTTTAGCTTTTTTGAATGCTGAATATAGATTACTAACAATTTTTGTTATTTGTGTAAGTGTGTTACTATTTATTGTTTCAACTATAGTACCTTCTACACATTGGCTTATAGTAATTGCTTTTATTTTAGGTGCATTTTTCTCAGCCTTAGCTGGAAATATGGGAATGAAAATTGCTACTAAAACAAATGTAAGAACAACCCAAGCTGCCCGTACAAGTTTGCCAAATGCATTAAAAGTATCTTTTGGTGGTGGTACTGTAATGGGATTAGGAGTTGCTGGCTTAGCTGTGTTAGGTTTAACAGTATTCTTTATTGCTTTCTATAATTACTTTATGGGTGGTGTCTGGACTAATACTCACGATATGACTATAGTATTAGAAACTCTAGCAGGTTTTTCATTAGGAGCTGAATCTATTGCATTATTCGCAAGAGTAGGTGGTGGTATTTACACTAAAGCTGCTGATGTTGGTGCTGATTTAGTTGGAAAGGTTGAGGCTGGTATTCCTGAAGATGATCCCAGAAACCCTGCAACAATTGCAGATAATGTAGGTGATAATGTAGGTGATGTTGCAGGTATGGGTGCTGATTTATTTGGTTCTTATGTTGCAACAGTTTTAGCTGCCATGGTATTAGGAAACTATATTATTGAAGTAAATGATATTAATATATTTAAAGGTTTTGGTTCTATCGGTCCTATTTTACTACCAATGTCCATTGCTGGTTTTGGAATTGTGATTTCTTTATTAGGGACTATGTTGGTGAATATTAAAAATAATGATGCAAAAGAATCAGAAGTAATGTCAGCTTTAAACAAAGGGAACTGGTTTTCAATTGCTTTAGTTGCAATTTCTTGTTATGGTTTAGTTACATGGATGCTTCCTGAAACTATGAAAATGAATTTCTTTGAAACGGGAGGTAATGTATTAAAAGATATTACAGCATTACGTGTGTTTTATGCAACAATTGTTGGTTTAATCGTTGGTGGAGTTATTTCTTCAGTAACTGAATACTACACTGGTTTAGGTAAAAAACCAATCTTAAATATTGTAGAGAAATCAGCTACTGGAGCAGGAACAAATATTATTGCAGGACTTGCAACAGGTATGATTTCTACTTTTCCAACTGTTATCTTATTCGCATTGGCAATTTGGTCTTCATATGCATTTGCAGGATTTTATGGTGTTGCTATGGCGGCATCAGCAATGATGGCAACTACAGCAATGCAGTTAGCTATTGATGCTTTTGGTCCTATAGCTGATAATGCTGGTGGTATTGCTGAGATGAGCGAGCAAGAGCCTATCGTTAGAGAAAGAACAGATATTTTAGATTCAGTGGGTAATACAACTGCGGCAACTGGTAAAGGTTTTGCTATTGCTTCTGCAGCACTAACATCTTTAGCATTATTTGCTGCCTATGTTACCTTTACAGGAATTGATGGAATTAATATTTTTAAAGCACCTGTTCTAGCAATGTTATTTATTGGAGGAATGGTTCCTGTTGTATTCTCTGCACTTGCAATGAATGCAGTAGGCAAGGCTGCGATGGAAATGGTTTATGAAGTAAGAAGACAATTTAAAGAGATTCCTGGAATTATGGAGGGAACTGGCAAGCCAGAATACGATAAATGTGTTGAAATCTCTACAAAAGCTTCTTTAAGAGAAATGATGTTACCTGGATTATTAACTATCGGGTTTCCATTAGTCATTACTTTCCTACCTATGTTATTTGGAATGGATAAATTAATGATTGCTGAGATGTTAGGTGGATATATGGCTGGGGTTACAGTAAGTGGAGTATTGTGGGCAATCTTTCAAAATAATGCTGGTGGTGCTTGGGATAATGCTAAAAAATCATTTGAAGCTGGAGTTATGATTAATGGAGAGATGACGCATAAAGGTTCTGCAGCTCACGAGGCTGCAATTACTGGTGATACTGTTGGTGATCCTTTTAAAGATACATCGGGTCCATCTATGAATATACTAATTAAATTAACTTGTTTAATTGGTTTAGTTATTGCTCCAATTTTAGGAGAAGGCACATCTATTCATTCTGAATCACCTTCTAAAGAAATGTTGAGTCCTCAACCTTCTGAAATTGCATTAAATAAATCTACTCAGTCTTCTTTAGTGAATACAAAGGCCACTTCATTTACTTTTGATGGAAAAAATAAATCTATTTCTAGTTTTACTTTTAATAATGTTCATTGTCTAGATGAATATATGAAGATATGTAAAAAAATAATGCAGATTTCGGAAAAAGAAGAAATGTATTTTGAATCTAAATCTGATGTAGGATATTATTCTGGTGAGTTAGAGTTTGAAAAACAGATTAAAGGAATTTTAGTTGTTGGAGGAAATAAATTTATTTCGGATTTTTTATATAATGTGAAAAAAGATAATAATGGCGTTTCATTTACAGGAATGCTAACATTTAATGGAGGAGATGTTTTGAATAATGATATTATAACTTTATCTGTTAAAGGAAAGCAGTAATACCTAATCTAATTACAAATAAAAAAGCCACTCAATGAGTGGCTTTTTTATTGTCTATCATTTAGTTTTTATTTGAATAATCCGTTAATTTCAGCATCTATCTTTTCAATAATACTGCCTAGGTTTTCTTCATTTTCTGCAAAGTCCAAGTCATCTACTTCAATTATTAAAACTTTACCTTTTGAGTATTCGCCGACCCATGCCTCATATCTTTCATTTAGTCGTGTTAAATAATCTAAACGGATACTATTTTCATACTCTCTACCTCTTTTTTGTATTTGCTCCACCAACTTAGGTACTGAAGCTCTTAAGTAGATTAATAGATCAGGACCTTCTATGAAATTATCCATTAAGTTAAATATCTCAATATAATTGTCAAAATCCCTTGAACTCATGAGCCCCATAGCATGTAGATTTGGTGCGAATATCTTAGAATCCTCATAAATGGTTCTATCTTGAATATAATCTTTATTGCTTTCCTTGATTTCAACAATTTGTCTGAAACGGCTGTTTAAGAAATACACTTGTAAGTTAAATGACCATCTTTGCATATCCTTATAGAAGTCATTTAAATAGGGATTGTTTTCCACATCTTCATAATGTGCTTCCCACTTATAATGTTTAGATAGTTTTGTGGTTAAGGTTGTTTTTCCAGAACCAATATTTCCAGCAATTGCTATGTGCATATATAAAATTTTCGTCTAAAATAAAAAAAGATAATTTAGTTAATGCGTGAAATATCACTTAGCCACTATTTTTGTTGAAAACTTCTAGAGAAGTGCAATAATTTCTTCAACAACCTTACGGTCATTACTGAGTCTTGGTATTTTATATTGTCCGCCTAGTCGTTTATTTTTTTTCAGCCAAAGGTAAAATTCATTATTTTTAATAAGTATTATATCTGGCATATTGAGTAATAAATTTTGACTTCTTTTTGCTGAATAGTCAGAATTTAATTCCTGTAAGGATTTGTCAAGGTCTACTTTAAAACCTTGTATATCTTGCGGTTCTTTACTAAACTCAATTAGCCATTGATGACCTCCTAATCCTTTATTAATAAAAATAGGCGCTACCGTATAGTCTTTTATTGAAGCATGATGTTTTTTACAAACTTCAATTAGTGCTTTGTCAGTATTATCTATAACCAGTTCTTCACCAAAAGTGTTTAAAAAACTTTTAGTACGACCAATAATTTTAATCCTGAAAGGAGAGAGGTTGGTAAAACAAATTATATCTCCTATAAGATATCTCCATAGCCCTGCATTAGTACTTATTACTAATGCGTAATTAATATTAAGTTGAACATCTTTTAAATTAGTTGTTTCTAAAATTCCTTTTTTGAAATTTTTCATAGGTATAAATTCATAAAAAATTCCATAATCTAACATTAATAATAGACCTTCTGATGGGCTTTTGTCTTGTATCGCAATAAATCCCTCAGAGGCATTGTAGCCTTCTAAGTAGTTCATTTTCTTTGATGGAATAAGAGCCTTGAACTGTTCCTTGTAAGGTTCAAAGTTTATTCCACCATGCATATATAGCTCTAATTTTGGCCAAACTTCACTGATATTTTTTTTACCACTTATTAATAATACACGCTTGAGTAAGATTAGCATCCATGAAGGTACTCCTGTCAAATTTGTAATATTTTCTTTTACTGCTTGCTGAGCAATACGCTCTAATTTATTTTCCCAATCTTCCATAAGTGCAGTATGAATATCGGGTATTCTATGATAATTCACCCAAAAAGGAAATTCATCTAAAAGAATAGCAGATAAATCACCATCTTTATAATCCCCTTCTTCTGAATTTTTTAGAGACCCTCCTAACATTAGTCCTTTTCCGTTATACATGTCAGAAAACGGAAAGTTATTTCCATATAAAGATAGCATATCTTTTCCTCCTTTAAAATGGCATTCTTTTAGTGATTCGTCAGTGACAGGAATGAATTTACTTTGTGCGTTTGTTGTTCCTGAAGACTTAGAAAACCATTTTATTTTGCCAGGCCAAACTACATTTTGCTCACCATTTCTTGTTCTTTCAATGTATTTTGAAAACTCTTCATATGTTCTTATAGGTATATTATTTTTGAAATGAGAATATTTAGTTATTTGGCTAAAATGATGCTCCTTTCCAAATTTAGTATTCTTTCCTTTTGAAATAAGCTTTTTTAAAACCTTTTCTTGAGTCTTTATTGGGTTCATGCAGAATTTCTCAATATTATGAATACGTTTTTGCATCATAAATGAAAGAATATAATTTTTAAGAGAAAAATTGCTCAATTTTGGTATTTTTAAGGACGGAAAAATACAAAATATATGTTTAGAGATACACTTAAAAAAATGCATACTGAATTACATGATGAAGTAAATTACACGCTTGATATTCATGGAATTGATCATAAGATGAATGACTATATCGGTAAAGAAATTAAAATTGAATGGAGTGGGGTTGTAATCTGTCAGTGTGGGAAAAAGTCTGATAAATTTTATCGTTCTGGTTATTGTTATAAATGTTTCTGGGAATCGCCTTTGGCATCTCAAAGTATTTTTAAACCTGAGTTATGTACGGCTCATTTAGGAATTGAGGAAAGAGATTTGAAATGGGAAAAAGATTTTCAGCTCGCTCCACATTATGTGTATTTAGCCAACTCTAGTGGAATAAAGGTTGGCATAACAAGAGGTACACAAGGAGTTATAAGGTGGATGGATCAAGGGGCAAGCCAAGCAATATTGCTAGCTGAAGTACCCAATAGAAGATTTTCAGGAGATATTGAGGTTTCACTAAAGCGCTTCGTGTCTGATGTAACAAATTGGCGTAAGATGTTGTCAGGGACACCAGAATCTGTCGACTTAGTAAAAATGAAGCAGGAGCTTTCCATTCATGTTCCTGAAGAATTAAAGCAGTATATATTGCCAGACAATACAGTAACAGAGATTATCTATCCCGTAACTCAATATCCTAAAAAGATAAAAAGTGTAAAGTTGGAGCGAACACCAATTATTGAAGGTGTACTATTGGGAATTAAAGGACAATACTTATTACTAGATGGAGATAGAGTTTTTAATATTCGTTCACATGAAGGTTTCATTGCTGCTTTCAGTCAAAAAGAAACTCTTCAACAAGGCTTATTATTTTAAGTCTATAATAAAAGGCATTCTTGCCTGTATTTTATCCCCTTTAATTAACTCTTCAATTGGCTGGGTTATTTGAGTTATGAATCCAAAATTTGGTAGAAATAGATTAGAAATACTAGCTTCTCCACCTAGTTTTAAGGATAGCTGTTCAAACGGATTTTTCTTCTTAGGTAAAGAGATAATTCTATAATCCTCTACTTTTGCCAAATAAGCCGCAATATCAATGGCTTTTTCTAGTCCTCCATATGTGTCAATTAATCCAATTTCTTTAGCATCATAACCTGTCCAAACTCTTCCTTGCCCAATTTCATTTACTTCTGTTGTGCTTATGTTTCTACCTTCTCCTACTTTAGTAATAAAACCAATGTACATGTCAGACACACTTTTTTGTAATTTATTTTTTTCAAAAGTTGATAGTGGCCTGTTTACTCCCATGTCAGCATATTTTCCTGTATTTACTGTATCAATGGTAATACCTAATTTGTTTTTGTAAAATTTACTTAGGTTAGGAATCATGCCAAATACACCAATAGAGCCTGTTAGTGTTGTTGGGTTTGCTACTATACTGTCTGCAGCACAGGCAATATAATACCCTCCACTTGCCGCATAATCACCCATAGAAACTACAATGGGTTTTTCAGCTTTCGCTAAAATAGTTTCCCTCCAAATCACATCTGAAGCTAAGGCGCTTCCTCCAGGAGAGTTAATTCTAAGTACTATGGCCTTCACATTTTTATCTTTTCTAGCTTTTTTTATTGCCGCAGAAGTACTTGCTGAACCAATACTTTTTTCATCACCTTTACCTGATTTAATAGAGCCTGTTGCGTAAATAATAGCAATTTTATTTCTACTAATATCTTTCTTTTTACCTTCTACGTTTGTATAATTGCTTAAAGTTACAATAGATAATTTTTCTACTCCTAATAAAGATTTTAAGCTGTCTTCTAATTGATCTTGATATAAAAGTGCATCTACATAATTATAGTCAATACAAGATTTTGCGTTTTCCAGAGTCAAATTATTGGCATGTTTCTGAACTTCTGTTAACGTTAACCCCCTTTGATTAGCAATGCTATCCATAATATTATCATTAAAAGAATTAAGTAATAATTGCATCTGCTCTCTATTAGCAGTACTCATTTTATCTAAGATAAAGGGTTCAACGGCACCTTTGAATTTTCCATGACGTATTATTTGCACATCTATGTCCAATTTATTTAGTAAGCCTTTGTAAAACATGATACTTGCTGATAATCCTTTTAACTCTACTATTCCTTCGGGGTTCAAATAAATTTTGTTTGCCACTGATGATAAATAATATGCAGCTTGGTTATATACCTCTGAGTAAGAAATAATAGACTTACCTGTTTGTTTAAACTCAAGAAGTTTATTTCTAATTTCTTCTATTTGAGATAATCCTGCACTTACATAAGGTGTGTTAATATAAATAGCTTTAATGTTCTTATCTGTTTTCGCCTTTTCAATGTTATCTAATACTTGCTTTAATTCAATAGACTTAGGTAGGTCGCCAGAAAAGTTTAGTCCTTCTAAAGGGTTTTCTGAAGTGCGTTCAACTACTGAAATTTCAGCAAGATTTATTTTTAGGATGCTATTTTCTTTTACTTTTACTTTCTTGTCATCGTTAAGAGAAGACATACTAACACTTACAATACCAATAAAAAGCAAAACTACTACAAACACTGCTAACACCATTCCAACAATGGTGGATAAGACATTTTTGAAAAATGATTTCATATTTATTTTAAATTTTTTCAAAATTAAGCTTTTTAAAAGTGTTTGTCATAGTTTATTTTTAAATTTGAGGGTTATTAAAAATAAATATGAATATAGTTTTTTTACAATTAGGAAGTAATCTTGGAGTTAGAGAACAATTATTGAAAGATTCAATATTAGCAATTGAAAATAGAGTGGGTAATATTGTTGATTTTTCAAAAGTTTATGAAAGCACGCCATGGAGAGTTGAAGGGCAAAACAATTATTTGAATCAAATAATTAAAGTAAAAACAACTTTATTAGCCTGTGAAGTATTGTCCACTGTACTTAATATTGAAAAGCAACTTGGAAGGATACGACTTGAAAAATGGGGTGAACGACTTATTGATATTGATATTATTTTTTATAATGATTCTATTATTGAGACGCCAGAACTATGCGTACCTCACAAGCATTTACATGAGCGTATGTTTGTACTTAAGCCTTTACATGATATTGTGCCAGAAATGATTCATCCAAAATACAATAAAACAATAGCAGAATTATTGAAAGTTTGTAAAGACACTGAATTAGTAAAGGAGTATGCACTATAATTTTTTAGTTGTTGAAGGAAATATTGGGGCTGGGAAGACTAGCTTGTCAAATATGCTTGCTAAGCATTATCAAGCTAATTTAATTTTGGAGTGCTTTGAAAAAAATCCTTTTTTGCCAAAATTTTATAAAGATCCAGAAAAAAATTCTTTTCCTTTAGAACTCTTTTTTATGACAGAACGATATCATCAGCTAAAAAGTCAAAAAGAACAAGATCTATTTAGGTCAATTACTATTGCAGATTATTTTTTCGAAAAATCTAAATTGTTTGCACAAAACAATTTAAAAAAAGATGAACTTCAATTATTCAATAATTTATTTGAGATTATTTTTTCTTCTATGCCTCAGCCTGATTTGTTAATATATTTGCATTCCGATATTGCTCATCTACAACAGAATATTAAGAAAAGAGGAAGAGATTTTGAACAAGAAATCACCGATGTTTATTTGCAAAACATCCAAGATAAGTATTTAGATTATTTGAGAAAACAGAAGTATTTTCCAGTGCTTTTACTTGATATTTCTAAGGCTGACTTTAAAGAAGATGAAAAAGTATATTCAAAAATAAAACAGCTATTAAAGAATTCATATGAATTAGGTGTGCATCAATTTAACTTAGCTAAAGAATTTTTTTAGTATTTATAATTTAAAATTATGCTCAAGCATTAATTTTAACTAGATGACAAGTAGAGTTGTTTTTTTGTTTTTTATATCATTAAAAGCCGTTAGATTCCACAATCAATCCGAATATTAACCTAAGTGATCAAAAATGATTTAACCATTCTTTTGGTAGCTTAAGTAATTTTGAAGTTAGTTTTTGTTATTGAGTTTTATATTCAAAAAATAACCCCATCTTTTAAATGGGGCTATCCATGTTATATTTTTTTTAGACTTACTGTTTAGTTAAAGCGATAAAAGCTTCATTTGTTCTTAGATTTACAAACTCTAAATCAATGTTAGCTTCTGCTTTGTAGTTTGCATTTAAAGAAATAGCATTTGTTAAGTTGCTAATCACAGCCCCATTCTCATTTGATCTAGCCGCAGAAATAGCATTTAGATAATAGCAAGCAGCAGTTTCCTCATTGCATGTTGAATTTTTGCCATTTAAAACTTGTGCTAATACAGCATTATGTGATTTTCCATTTTTAAAAAATCTTGCTGCTTTTTTGTATTCTCCTTGTCTTATGTCTAATGTAGCTTGATTCAGCTCAGAAGTATTCGCTTTGTCAAACAATACCTGAGCATTTGATAGCTCACCAATTCTTGATGCAATAATTCCTTTGTTTGTACATATGTCAGAGTTTTCACTAGATATAGATACAGCTTTATTAAGATAAATCATAGCAGTATTTAAGTCACCATTAGCTATATGCATGCAAGCAATATTATTGTATCCTCTCCAATCATTGTGTAGTTCAACAGCTTTACTATAAATACCTTCCTTTACAGTTGCATCATCAGTTAAAGTTGCTGAGAATAATAATTCTTTTACATCTAAAATTTCAGGAGTTGTTGTTGAAAGTGTTGCAATTTCCTCATCAGTTCTTTTTGGTTCGAATGAACGAATTACAATAATTGCTTTTCTCAATTGTGGTAACACATCCCCTTCTAGTGCATCATAAATTTCAGCTAGATCTCTTATTTGTTGTTCTCTTAGTTCTAAATCTTCAACAGAATTTACAATTTTATTAATTCTTCTTTTGTCTTTTATGTTAGAAGCTTGCACTAAAGATTCAAATCCTGCCCAGTCTTCTCCAACTGAAGTTTCGGTGTATAATTCAGAATTTCTTGCGCCATCTAGTTTTAAATTCCGCAATAACCGCTTAGTATATGTAAGGGTACTTTTCATTCTATTGTCCGAAACATTATCATTCATATTTACAGACCCTTCAGGAGAGGCAAAAGATTTAATTTCAATAGAATGAGTTTTGTATCCATTTTCAGCAAATGCAGTTAATCTCTTAATATCTTCATCGCTTTTTTCAGTTACTCTGATATTAGATTGGTTCACTAAAAAATATATGGTAGCTGATTCTTCTAAAATAGTCTCATGTTCATATTCATGATTGTTATTTGCTAATTCTTCATTGTCAAGAACTCTTGTTGATGTTGCAATAACACCATTTGCAATATTGATAGGGCCTAACACCTTTTCTTCATCTTTTATTTTTGCAGTAGCTCTTAATTCTAAATTAGAAGTCATCATATCTGAACTATATTTGATGTAGTCTTGATAGTTGAAATTACCTCCGGTTTCGTTAAAAATTGTAGCCTCACCACCAGTAGCTTCCTCACCCTGTATCGTAATAGTTTTAAAAGCAGTTTCTCCATTAGCATACACTAATACTGGAGTAAAATCAACAGTTGCTTTTTTTGAAAAATACTTTTCAGGAAAAGTTGCATCTAACGTTAATGATACTTTTCCAGCATGTGTTTGTAAAGTTGAAGGCGTTACATTAAAGCTTACTGTTTCATATTTACTTGCCATATTATTTAATCCACAACTACTTAATAAAGTAGCTAATATTAAAACATAAAATATTTTTGAAATTCTCATTACGATGTTTTTGTTTAATTTATAATTATTGCAAAAATAAAAAATTATTGTCGACTTATTGTCTCACAATTATAGATTTTACAATTATGTTGTTAGTAATTATGTTATGATAAATTTTTTATTTAAATTTGCAATAAATAAATAAATATTATGTTAAAAAATATATCCCTCATTGTTACAGTTATTTTATTCTCTAGCAGTTTATTATTTGCTCAGAAAGCTTTAGAGGAAAATGCATCTGGATCTGATAATCTATTAAAAGATTGGTCTATTGGTTTTAACTATGGAGCAACTAAGTTTGATGGTGATATAACTCAGTATGATTATGCCCCTTCTACCCAAACAGAATTGGTATACCAAGATGAAGATTTTAAAGAGTTAAGATATGCATTTTCTTTCAGTTTAGAGAAAAAGATTGATGAGAGAACTTCTATTAGTATAGAACATGTAGTTGGAGAGTTTGCTGGTCTAAGAAGACCAAATGAATATATTGGTCTTGAAATTGATGACCCTTATGGAATTATTGCAGAGACTACTGAAGGAATGAATGGTCAGAAATTTGTAACGACTTTTAACGAGACTGATGTGTTGTTAAATTATAACTTAAATTCGGATATTTCAAAATTAATAAAAACAGAAATGCCTGAAAATCTTTCTATTATAGTAAAAGCTGGTTTTGGTTTATCTCAGTTTAGAAGTTTGCGGACGAACTTATATTCTGATGAATACATATATAGTCATGGATATGAAGAGCTTACTAAAAATGAATCAGATGTTGTTTCTGAATCTGTGATGGTTTTTGGGGGTAAAATAAAGTATAAAATGATTAGTGGAGTTAGTTTATTATTAGATTACACATTAAGAGTTAATAATTCAGATAGATGGGACTCATCTATAATGAAAAGTGATAATGCAAAAGATAAATTTTCTCTTTTTTCACTTGGGTTAGCATATGACCTTGGAACAGTTGCTTCTAAGGATAAACTGATAGATTGATCTTTTGGTTTATAATTAAGAATCATTCATTTTTTCCCATATTTTCCAGATAACGATTCCAGTTGTTACAGATACGTTTAAAGAATGTTTTGTGCCAAATTGTTGTATTTCAATTACTTCATTACAAATATCAATTACTTCTTGAGCAACACCATTCACCTCATTGCCTAGTATAATAGCGATTGGTTTTTTAGGTAATTTAAATTTATTTAATGGAGTCGATTTACCAGCTTGTTCTACACCAACAACATAATATCCTTCTTTAATTAATTTTTTTACAGCTTCTGTTGTATTTTTAGCGTATTTCCAATTTACTGAGTCTGTTGAGCCAAGTGCAGCCTTTCTGATTTCCTTATTAGGAGGAGTAGCTGTTATTCCACATAGAATTATGGTTTCAATTAAAAAAGCATCTGAGGTGCGAAATATCGAACCAACATTTAATGCGCTCCTTACATTGTCGAGTATAATTGTAATAGGAGTTTTTTTAGCTATTTTAAACTCTTCAATATTTATTCTTTGTAAATCTTTGTTTTTTAACTTTTTCATCACTTATATTTGTTGCAAAATTAAAGAATATATTTTTGTCAATTAAGAAGAAGAAAGAAAAGAAAATTACTCCCTTAATGGGTCAGTATAATGCAATAAAAACCAAACACCCAGGTGCGTTGTTATTATTTCGAGTTGGTGATTTTTACGAAACCTTCGGTGAAGATGCTATTAAAACATCTAGAATTTTAGGTATTGTGCTTACAGCAAGGAATAATGGGGACTCAAAAATTGAATTAGCTGGTTTCCCACATCATTCACTAGATACTTATTTACCTAAATTGGTAAGGGCTGGAGAAAGAGTTGCAATATGTGATCAGTTAGAAGACCCAAAACAGGCAAAAGGAATAGTCAAAAGAGGTGTTACTGAATTAGTTACTCCAGGAGTTTCGTACAATGAATTAACTCTAGAATCTAATAAGAATAATTTTTTAGCAGCAGTCTTTTATGGTAAGAAAAATATTGGAGTTTCTTTCTTGGATATTTCGACAGGAGAATTTTTGATAGCAGAAGGTAATAATGATTATGTAGATAAATTATTACAAAGTTTAAGCCCAACTGAAGTAATTTACCAGAAATCAAAAAACAAAAATTTTAAACAAGATTTTGGCTCTTCTCTCTTCACTCACATGTTAGATGATTGGGCCTTTACAACTGATTATACAACTGATCTATTGAACAAGCAATTTGGTACAAATTCTTTAAAAGGTTTTGGTGTTATTGAGCTCACTGACGGTGTTATTGCGGCAGGTGTAGCGTTACATTACCTTAAAGAAACGCATCATCATCAAACAAAAAATATTTTACGAATTTCTCGTATTGAAGAAGATAAGTACGTTTGGATGGACAGATTTACCATCAGGAATTTAGAACTATTTTATTCGCCAAATGAAGGGGCGAAGACATTGATTCAAGTATTGGATCACACAAAATCAGCGA
The DNA here is from genome assembly GCA_905182255.1 of Cryomorphaceae bacterium BACL11 MAG-121001-bin54. GTDB lineage: Bacteria > Bacteroidota > Bacteroidia > Flavobacteriales > BACL11 > UWMA-0277. Next base: position 305,134 of record CAJJAH010000001.1, on the reverse strand, counting down.
TGGGAGCTAGAATGTTGAAAAGATGGTTGGCCTTGCCCTTAAAAAATAAAGAACAGATTGCAGAACGTCACAATATTGTTGAACAGATGTTTGCAAGTGAGAAGCTCTCAAATGTGTTATTAAAAGAGATATCTATTATTGGAGATTTAGAGCGCTTAATATCAAAAGTCGCTACTATGCGTTTAAACCCCAGAGAATGCGCGAGGTTAAAAGAGGCGTTAATTGCCTTGGGTCCTATTAAAGAAATTTGCTCTTCATCAGATAAGAATTTAAAAAAATTAGCATCTAAGATACATCCTTGCGCGAATATAATAGATAGGATAGAAAAAGAATTGAATGATACCCCCCCCATACTTCTTAATAAAGGAAACGTAATAAAAGCAGGGATAAATGTTGAGTTAGATGAATTACGCTCTATTCAAAATTCTGGGAAGGAATATCTAAATAAAATGCTCGCGAGAGAGATTGAACGTACTGGCATAACCTCTTTAAAGATATCCTTTAACAATGTATTTGGATATTATTTGGAGGTGAGAAATAGGTTTAAGGAACAGGTCCCTGAGGAATGGATTAGAAAACAGACATTAGTAAGTGCTGAGCGCTACATAACTGATGAATTAAAGCAGTATGAACACAAGATTTTAAGTGCTGAAGGCAGAATTTCAGAAATTGAAAATAGCCTGTTTCATGAATTAGTACAAAGTATATTGGAATATATACAGCCGATACAGCAAAATGCTTATATAGTTTCGCAATTGGATTGTTTACTTTCATTTTCATTAATAGCGAAAAAATATAATTATGCTAAACCAGTTATTAATAGTAGTTCTGATTTAATAATAAAAAAAGGAAGGCACCCAGTAATTGAACAGCAACTGGAAATGGGTAAACCTTATATTCCTAATGACGTAACACTGAACAGAGATCAACAGCAAATTATGATGATAACTGGTCCTAATATGTCTGGTAAATCAGCCTTATTAAGGCAAACTGCACTTATTGTTCTTTTGGCTCAGATAGGAAGTTTTGTTCCTGCTGAAGGAGCAGAAATAGGTTTGGTAGATAAGATATTTACAAGAGTGGGAGCTTCAGATAATATATCTATGGGAGAGTCAACTTTTATGGTAGAAATGAATGAAACCGCTAGTATTTTGAATAATATTTCTGATAATAGCTTGATATTATTAGATGAAATAGGTAGGGGAACAAGTACTTATGATGGGATATCTATTGCATGGGCAATTGCTGAATATCTGCATGAGCATCCTACTAAAGCAAAAACATTATTTGCTACCCATTATCATGAACTAAACGAAATGACAGAGCAGTTTTCTAGAGTAAAAAATTATAATGTATCAGTAAAGGAAAGTGGGAAAAATATTATTTTTATCAGAACATTAAAGGAAGGAGGGAGTGAGCATAGTTTTGGTATACAGGTAGCTAAAATGGCAGGAATGCCAAAGCAGATTATAAGAAAAGCAGAAAAAATCCTTAGACAATTAGAATCTCTAAGAACAAAAGAAAGTAATACTGATGCGATAACTGAGGAAAGTAATATGCAGATGAGCTTTTTTAAGTTAGATGATCCTATATTAGAAGAGTTAAGAGAAGAAATAAAAATATTGGATATCAATACATTAACCCCAGTTGAAGCCTTAATGAAATTGAATGAAATAAAAAAACTATTAGGAAAGTAGTTTTTGGTTTTGTGGTATTGATTATTTAATTAAATTTGCCATCCTTATTGCGAGTGTAGCTCAGGGGTAGAGCATCACCTTGCCAAGGTGGGGGTCGTGAGTTCGAATCTCATCACTCGCTCGCTAGTAGTTAAAAACATTACCCTGCCCGGGTGGTGGAATTGGTAGACACGTTGGACTTAAAATCCAATGGACATTAGTCCGTACGGGTTCAAGTCCCGTCCCGGGTACAAAAAGCAGAGGCCAAAGTCTCTGCTTTTTTATTGCATTTGATATTTGTTATAGTTGGCCTTATAGTAATTATAAACTATAAGAAATGTGCCTGAAATAAGAATACCATAAATCACAAATGCATTATGAATATTTTTATACAATTCAGAATTATTTATCAAGAGCCACATAATAGTTGAAACAAAACCAGCAAACACCAAATACCTTACAAATATATTGCCAAAAGTGTAATGAAATCTTTCATCTTTTATAGATGGAAATTTGTAAAGAATTGAAAGTAAACTACTTTTCTTGCCGAAATACATATGTGCAATAAAATTACTAAAAGAATATCCTTTTTCTTGCGGATAAAGTTTAATAGATTTAAATGAAATTAGATATAAAGTATAACAAGTATAGATGGTTAATAATCCAATTACTAATAAGAGCCAAAACCAATTAAAGCCTAACAGTGAAACTAAAGGATTTGCTTCTTTTGATAAATCCGGGGTATGCTGAAAAGTACAATACGCATCATAACTCTTTGAAAATAATATCCATAATAATATAATAAGAAATTTTAATGTTTTCATGTAACGATAGAATTTAATATTTTTGTTGTAGCGCCACTATTTTCTTGGATATAATCAGTCGCAATCGATTTGTCAAAAGTATTAAAGAAATCAATCGCTGAAGTTAGCTCTGTATAATTAGAAATCGAGATAGCTCCTTTCTTATTTATCAATTCATTTGCTTCATTAAATTTTTGATAATTAGGGCCAAACACAACAGGCAAGCCGTAAGCAACAGCTTCAAGTATATTATGAATTCCTGACCCGAATCCTCCCCCAATGTAAGCAAGATTACCATATTTATAGATATTAGAAAGGATACCGATACTGTCAATAATCAGTACAGTACTATTACTGATATTTGTGCTGTCTGCTTTTGAAAATAATAAAGCATTAGTCTGTTTTTTTAATTCAATAATATGCTGCATCTCATGTGGCGCGATAATATAATTGTAATTAGGATTTTCCTTAATATATTTTGCTAAAAGGGCCTCATCCTTAGGCCAAGTGCTACCACAAATAATGGTGGTTTTATTTTCGGAAAATTTTTCAATTAATGGAATGCTTATTGCGTTTTGAGTATTAGAAGCAACGCTATCAAAACGGGTGTCGCCAGTAACAGTACAGTTGGAAAAACCAATTTTTTGTAATAATTCTTTTGAGTTGTTATTCTGAACAAAAAAATGACTTATGTTATTAAGTTGCTTTGCAAAAAAATCATATTTGAAAAAAGATTGTTCCTTTCTAAAGATACTAGAAACGGAATAAAATGGAATATTTTGTTTTTTGCATTCAGCCATATAATTGAACCAAAATTCATACTTAATAAAAATTACTTTTATAGGATTTACAATGTTTATGAATTTTTTTGCATTTTTTTTTGTGTCAGCAGAAAGATAGAAAACCCAGTCTACCACATCATAGTTTTTTTGAATTTCATAACCAGAAGGCGAAAAGAAGGTTAGTAATATTTTATGATTTGGATATTTTAGTTTATAACCTTCGATAATAGGTTTTCCTTGTTCAAATTCACCCAATGAAGCACAGTGAAACCAAACAATATCTTGATCTTCTTTTATTGCTTCAGTTAGTTTCTGGAAAATAGTTTTTCTTCCTTTTACCCATAATTTAGCTTTAGCATTAAATAAGGCTGCAATATGAATTGCAATTATATAAAGCTGAATACTTATAGTGTATAAAATATTCATTTAGTAATAATGAAATTCTTCTTCATTTTTGCGTTGGATAGGAATAATAACACCCATATTGATTCCTAATAGATTGTCCCAGCTTCCTGTATTTGAGGTGTATTCCTCTTTGTCAAATAGGTATGGGCGTTTATTTTTTGTGTAAGCAATAGTTATATTTATTCCAGTATACATCTGAAACTTTCCATTTGGGCTATAAAATTTATAGCTTGCATCCCATTTTGTACTAATCCCATTAGTTAAGCGATCATATCCTTTTTTGTACTCCTCATCCAATTGTGGTGCATTTTGGTTTTTAGTGTCAATAAAAATTTGATGTTGCAAAAATCCTCCTCCTATTGAGAGATAAAGACCACTTAAATTATTTTCTTTTGGGTGGTATGCATATCCTATAAAGGCATGAACATCGAAACCTCTTTGCATAAGATTTATATTTGAATATGTTCCATCTGCACCAATGACTGCCCCAGATGAGGTAGTAATATTATCAAAAATAGAAATATCTTTTACATTATTACTAAAGAGGTACCCTCCTTCTATGCCATAAAAAAAGTTCTTTTCTTTTTCTTTAAAGAAAGAAAATCCAACAGATGAATTATCTCCATATCTTTCGGCTAAGTCGCCAATAGGGAATTGATGAGTGTAGCCAAAAGTAATAGCGGTCTGCTTATTTTTTTGGGCAAAAGAGGTCAAAAAACAGAAAATAAAACAAAGGGTTGTTAGCTTTCTCATAATTGATTATCAGATTTGTGGGCTAAAATACATTTTCAGTATCTAATTAACGTAATGGATTGCATAATAATTACCTACATTTGCTTCGAAATTTAAATGATAAATAAAATATGAGTAAAACTCTGTTAATTACTGGAGGAGCAGGTTTCATAGGTTCGCATGTAATACGTTTATTTGTAAATAAATATCCAGATTATAAAATTGTAAACCTAGATAAATTAACTTATGCCGGAAACCTTGAAAATTTAAAGGACCTTGAAAATAAGGAAAATTATATTTTTGAAAAAGGAGATATAGTTGATGAAGATTGTGTAAACGAATTATTTGCAAAATATGACTTTGATGGTGTTATTCATTTGGCAGCTGAAAGCCATGTTGACCGTTCCATTAAAAATCCCATGGAATTTATTATGACTAATGTGGTGGGAACAGTTAACCTTTTGAATGCTGCTAAAAATTTATGGAAAGAAAATATAGACGGAAATTTATTCTATCATGTTTCAACTGATGAGGTATATGGAAGTTTAGGAGATACTGGTTTATTCTCAGAAAACACTTCATACGACCCTCAATCACCTTACGCATCTTCAAAAGCAAGTTCCGATCATTTTGTAAGGGCTTACGGAAATACTTATGGTATGCCTTATGTTATTTCAAATTGTTCTAATAATTATGGTCCTAATCAATTCCCCGAAAAGCTTCTTCCTCTTTTTATTAATAATATTAGAAATAGAAAATCTCTTCCAGTTTATGGTGATGGCAAATTTACAAGAGACTGGTTGTATGTTGTAGATCATGCAATAGCAATTGACAAAATATATCACGAAGGTAGAAATGGGGAAACCTACAATATAGGTGGTTTTAATGAGTGGAGAAATATTGATTTGATTAAAATACTTTGTAAACAAATGGATATTGCTTTAGGAAATGAAACAGGAACTTCTGAGCGTTTAATAACTTATGTTAAAGATAGGCCTGGACACGATAAGCGTTATGCTATTGATGCCAATAAGTTGAAAAATGAATTAGGCTGGGAACCTTCTTTACAATTTAATGAGGGATTGGTAAAAACCATTACATGGTATTTAGCTAATGAAAAATGGTTAGAAAATATTGTTTCTGGAGATTATCAAAAATATTACGAACAACAATATAGTTAAGTTATGTTAAAATGGTTTTTAAAAAAGAAGGTAAAGGAGTGCGATCCACTTGATTTTTCTGTTTTAAAAACAGATATCCATTCACATTTAATTCCAGGTATTGATGATGGCTCTCCTAACATGGAAACTACAATAGCATTAATAAAAAAGATGAAGGATTTGGGTTTTGAAAAGATAATTACTAGTCCTCATGTGATGAGTGATTTCTATCAAAATTCTTCTGAAATAATATTGAAAGGACTAGCTGATATTCGTAAAGAACTGAAAGTACTTAACATAAACATGGAAATAGATGCTGTAGCTGAGTACTATATTGATTATGATTTTGAACAGAAGATAGGGAAGGAAAAATTCCTAACTTTTGGTGATAATTATATTTTGGTGGAACTTTCTTTCATTCAAGCACCTATAAATCTTTTTGATATTATTTTTAAATTGCAATTAGAGGGATACAAAGTAGTATTAGCACACCCTGAAAGATATAATTATTATACAATGGAAGATTATAAAGAATTTATAACTAGAGGAGTAATTTTGCAAATTAATTTTCTTTCGTTAATTGGTTATTATTCACCTCAAGTAAAGAAAAAAACAGAATCTTTAATTGATGCAGATATGGTAGGTCTGGTAGGAACTGATTGTCATAATTTGAATCATGCTGAACTTTATAAAAAATGCCAAACTCAAAAAGCCTGGCATAATTTAGTAAATAGCGAAAAACTACTAAACACTCATCTATAAGCTAGCACTTTGAGTATCTAACTTTCTATCAACTTTTTTAAATAAACCTTGTAATACTTTTCCTGGGCCTACTTCAGTTACATAGGATAAACCATCAGAAATCATCTGTTGCATAGTTTGGGTCCAAAGTACAGATGCAGTAAGTTGTTTTTTTAAATTCACTTTAATTTCTTCAGGATTAGTAATAGCTGTTGCTGTTACATTCTGATATATAGGACAAATTCCATTAGAAAAATTAGTTGAGTCAATTGCTTTTTCTAATTCTGCTCTAGCAGGTTCCATAAGTGGAGAGTGAAATGCTCCTCCCACAGGTAATTTAATCGCTCTTCTTGCTCCAGCTTCTATTAGTTTTACACAGGCAATATCTACTCCTTTATTACTTCCAGAAATCACCAATTGACCAGGACAGTTATAGTTTGCAGGCACAACTATTTCTTTAATTTCTTTGCAGATATTTTCAACCAATTCATTTTCTAAACCTAAAACAGCGGCCATAGTTGATGGGTTTTGTTCACATGCTTTTTGCATAGCTTTTGCTCTTTCGGATACTAATTTTAATCCATCTTCAAATGATAAATAGCCTGCAGCAACTAAAGCTGAAAATTCACCCAAAGAATGCCCTGCAACCATTTCTGCTTCAAATGAATCTCCAAGTACTTTAGCTAATACTACAGAGTGCAAGAAAATTGCTGGTTGGGTTACTTTGGTTTGTTTTAATGCTTCAGCATCTTCACCAAACATAATGTTGGTAATTGAGAATCCTAAAATTTCATTTGCTTTTTCAAATAGCTGTCTTGCCTCAGCTGATGTCTCATATAAATCTTTCCCCATTCCAGGAAATTGGGCTCCTTGTCCAGGAAACACATATGCTTTCATAGTTAGTTTTTTAGTTGTTGGTTTTAGTTTGAAATTAAATATTTCAATAACAAAACTTATTTTATTAAATTCATAAACTCTGCTCTTGTCTTTTCATCAGACATAAATATTCCTGAAAAAGCAGATGTTGTTGTAGATGAATGTTGTTTTTGGACACCTCGCATTTGCATGCAAAGATGTTGTGCTTCAATTACTATTGCTACTCCTTTAGGATTTAAAGTATCTTGCAAGCAATCTTTTATTTGATCAGTTAATCGTTCTTGAACTTGCAATCTTCTAGAAAAGACATCTACAATTCTTGGTATTTTACTTAATCCAACAATATGGCCGTTTGGGATATATGCAATGTGAGCTTTTCCAAAAAAAGGTAACATATGATGTTCGCACAATGAATAAAGTTCGATATCTTTTACCAATACCATTTGGCTGTAGTCTTGAGCAAACATGGCTGATTTTAATATTTCAGTAGGGTCTTTTTGATAGCCATTAGTTAAAAAATCCATGGATTTTGCAACCCGTTCAGGTGTCTTTAAAAGGCCTTCTCTTTTTGGATTTTCTCCAATTTCTGATAAAACCGATCGAATATTATCGGCTATTTTCTTATTATAATTATCACTCATATTTTTATAAATAGTCTGCAAATATACTACCTTTTCTTTTGGTACATTTGCCAAATGAAGATACTATTGGTTGTGGCGACTCATCAGGAAGTTATGAAAGATAAATTTAAGGATTGCAAGATACTTATTACAGGAATGGGAATGGTTAATACATCTATTCAAGTTACTAAAGAGTTATCTCGAAATAAATACCATTTAGTGATTAATATGGGTGTTGCTGGTTCTTTTTCTAAAGATTATATGATAGGTGATGTTGTTGAGGTAGTGGAAGATAATTTTTCAGAATTAGGTTTTGAAAATGGAAATGATTTTGGATTGTTTTCTGAATCTGATATAGTGACTAAATATAGGGTAGAAAGTAGGACTGCTCTACAAAAAGTGAAAGGAATTACCGTGAATACCGTTCATGGAAATGATCAGTCAATAAATAAAATTGTTAATAGACTAAATGTTGATGTCGAAAGTATGGAAGGGGCATCTATTTTTAAAGTCTGTAACGAATTTGGAGTTTCTTGCGTTCAGATAAGAGCGATTTCTAATAATGTGGAAAAGCGAAATAAAGCAAATTGGAATATGCCCTTAGCAATTCATAATTTAAATAATCAAGTAGCTAAAATAATTATGGGACTATGAACTTAACTTTAGGTTTTTCTCCTTGTCCAAATGATACTTTCATTTTTGATGCACTTGTTCATCATAAAATTGATACCGAAGGGTTAATATTTGATGTTGTTTTTGCTGATGTAGAGCAATTAAATAAGTGGGCTTTTCAAGGAAAACTAGATATTACAAAACTTAGTTATAATGCTTTTACACATTGTGTAAGGGATTATGTTCTTTTGGATAGTGGCTCTGCACTAGGAAATAATTGTGGCCCTATACTTATTAAGAAGCCAAATACTATTTTAAACATGGAGAGTAAGATTGCTATTCCTGGAAAATATACGACTGCCAATATGTTGTTAAATATTGCTTTTCCTAAAAATCAAAATAAAGTTGAAACAATTTTTTCTAAAATTGAAAATCAGGTACTTGAAGGAAAAGTAGATGCAGGGCTTATTATTCACGAGAACAGATTCACCTACAAAGATAAAGGTTTAAAAAAGGTAATTGATTTAGGTGAGTTTTGGGAAAAAGAAACGGACCTACCCATTCCACTAGGTGGTATTGTAGTGAAAAGAGAGTTGCCTTTATCAGAGCAAAAGAAAATAGAAAGGGTAATTAGAAAGTCAGTGGAGTATGCATTTAAAAATCCAAGTAGTTCTAATAATTTTGTAAAGTGTCATGCGCAAGAAATGGAAAAGAAAGTTGTGGATGCTCATATAGCTTTATATGTTAATGATTATTCTATTTCCTTAGGAAAAAAAGGCAGGAAGGCAGTGAAGCTACTTTTTAAAAAATCAGGTCATTTGTTTGACAACAGTTTATTTTCCTAAATTCGCAAAATGAAAAAATACACCTTTCTTTTTTTTGTTTGCCCTTTTGTTCTTTCAGCTCAAAGTGTGTACAATCCTCAAGTTTTATATGATAGTCCTGGAGGTATTTTTGATGAAGATTCTATTAGAATTATTGATTTGGAATTTGATAATCAAAATTATCATAATTACTTAGTAAATTCATGGTTCTATTCACCAAGTGAAAGAATTCCTGCTAAATTAACATTAAATGGCACTGTTTATGATAGTGTTGGAGTGCGCTATAAAGGAAATTCTACATTTTGTCTTCCAAATGATAATTTAAATCCTAAAGTTCCGTACAACATTGACATGAACTATTTTATTGAGGAGCAACAGTTGTTGGGGTATAATAAAATGAAATTAGCAAATGCATGGATGGATCCTACATTTGTAAAGCAGATTGTAAGTAGTAATATTTACAGGAAATATTTACCAACAGGAGAGTCTAATTTATTAAAGCTAAATGTGCAAGGTAATTATCTGGGGCTTTATGTTAATGATGAATCAATAAACAAGCAATTTCTTAAAAAGCACTTTGATGAAAAATCAGGTCCATTATTTAAATGTGACAATATTGATAGATTTTGTGATACATCTGGTGCACCTTCTGCAATGCCTCCTAATTTGTATTATATGGGTGATGATACAACTTTGTATTATGACAGTTATGATATGAAATCTACTCAGGGATGGGAAGAACTAGTTAACCTTGTAAAAGTTATTGATTTAGATTTTCAAAATATAGATAGTGTTTTAAATGTAGATAGAACACTTTGGGCATTTGCTGTCAATCAGGTAATTCAGAACTTAGATTGTTATAATACTTATTACATTCATAATTATTATTTATATCAAACCAAAGATGGATTGTTTCAAATGATTCCCTGGGATCTTGATAATAGTTTTTCAGGAGCAATTATGGGATTTGATTTTTGGAGTCCTTCTAACATATATGAATATGATCCGTATTTTACTGGACCTTCATTAGGCGGGGTAACTCAGCCCTGGGAAGAAAGACCTTTGTTATATAAATTATTAAACAACACACACTATAGAAAAATATATACTGCACATATCAATACTATAATTGAAGAGTCATTAGATACAAGTGCTATAAGCACTAATATTGACAATTTACAATCATTAGCATATAATGCAGCATTACAAGATTATAATAAGGCTTTTTCAATGGGTGATTATTATAGTAATGTAAATAATCCATTATGGACAGGTTGGGGTTTTGGGGGGATATTGAGTACAATAAACGAGAGAAAACAATATCTTCTTAATCATCCAGAAATTTCTTTAGTCTCACCTATAATTAATAATGTAATGCTAAATACTAATTTGATAACTGCTGAGGTATCTAATGCTAATTCTGTAGAGTTGATGGCTACAACAAGTGAGTATAATTCAAAATTTCAATCTTTTACAATGCTAGACGATGGTACAAATGGAGACATAGTTGCAAATGATGGTGTTTACTCAGTAATACCACCATTTCAGTCTATTGGATTAGAGGTGAAATTCTATATTAGATCAGAGAATAGTGATGCTATAAAGCTTAACCCACAAAGAGCAGAGTATGAGTTCTATACTTATTCTCCAGCAACAAGTATCCTGGAGTCTACTTTTACTGAAAATCCAGTCCTTATTAAAATTACTGATATCTTAGGTCGGACAATTACACCAACTCATAATATACCTTTATTATATATTTACAGTGATGGAAATGTAGAAAAACGATTTATTGTAAAATAAATAAAAATTTAAAATCCTTTGTAAAGGTATTTCTAAAATTAATAAATGGAAAAGAAGAAGGTAAATGTTATGCAGGCTTTTAAGGAGTTTATTTGGCCTAGGAAAGGAATTGTGTCTGTTGGCTTGGTTCTTATTGTAATTAGCCGTTTGGCAAGTTTAGTTCTGCCCTTAAAAAGCAAAGAATTATTAGATGAAATAATCCCTAATAAAGATTTGGATGCTTTAATGAGTATGGTGCTAATTGTTTCTGGAGCTATTTTAATTCAAGCTATTACCTCTTTTGCTTTAACAAGGTTGTTAAGCGTTGAAGCGCAATTATTAATTTCTAAGTTAAGAGCGAAAGTACAGAAACAAGTACTCTCCTTACCTATCTCCTATTTTGATAATAATAAATCAGGAGCTTTAGTTTCTAGAATAATGAGCGATGTAGAGGGTGTGCGTAACCTCATTGGTACAGGCTTAGTTCAATTGTTCGGAGGGACAGTTACTGCAATTATTTCTCTAGTATTATTAATTAATATTAGTGGGAAAATGACCTTATTTGTTCTTGCACCAGTATTCTTATTTGCTATTATTGCTTTAAAAGCATTTGGGTACATCCGTCCTATCTTTAGAAAGAGAGGAATGATAAATGCAGAGGTTAAGGGTAGATTAACTGAAACTTTAAATGGGGTTAGAGTAATAAAGGGTTTTAATGCTGAAGAGCAAGAGAATCTTAGTTTTGAAAAAGGTGTAGATCGTTTATTTCAGAACGTAAAAAAAAGTTTGACAGCAACAGCAATTATGACGAGTTCATCTGCTTTTTTGTTAGGATTATCATCAGTTGGAATTATGGGTATGGGAGGCGCTATGATTATTGAAGGGACATTATCTACTGGTGATTTTTTAGCCTTTACTTTATTGCTAGGTTTTATGATTGCTCCTATTATTCAGATGAGTAATATTGGCAGCCAACTTACAGAAGCATTTGCAGGCTTGGATAGAACAGAAGAAATAATGAGCATACAATCCGAATCAGATGATAAAATGAGAACTATTGAGCTCGATAAGATTGTTGGAGACATAGATTTTAAGGATGTTTCTTTTTCTTATGAAAAAGGGAAAGAAGTTGTACGTAACATTAGTTTTAAAGCTAATAAAGGTTCGGTTACAGCCTTAGTGGGTTCCTCTGGTTCGGGTAAATCAACTCTTGCAAGTTTGGTAGCTAGTTTTATTAGTCCAGATTCAGGCATTATCTTAATTGATGGAAATGATATTTCAAAAGTAAGCTTAAATTCATTTAGGAGTCAGCTTGGGGTTGTCTTACAAGATGATTTCCTGTTTGAAGGAACCATAAGGGAAAATATACTTTTCCCGCGACCTAACGCAAGTGAAAGTCAAGTTTTAGATGCTGTTAAATCCGCATATGTTGATGAGTTTACAGACCGTTTTGATGATGGTTTAGATACCTTAATAGGAGAAAGAGGGGTGAAGCTTTCAGGGGGTCAAAGACAGAGAATTGCAATTGCTAGAGCTGTATTAGCTAATCCTAGGATTTTAATTTTAGATGAAGCAACATCTAATCTTGATACAGAAAGTGAATCTTTAATACAGAAAAGTTTAGCTGATCTTATGAAGGGGAGGACTACTTTTGTTATTGCTCACCGTTTAAGTACTATTAGACAAGCCAATCAAATACTAGTTATTGAACATGGTAAAATTGTAGAGCAAGGTAATCACACTGAATTGATAGAGAGTGAAGGTAGATACTTTGATTTGTTTACTTATCAGAGTAGGATATAAAATAGCCTAATTATATTAGAAAAAAATACCGTTTTTACAGGTGTTTTTTGTGATTTAGGCTTAAGTTTCTAATTTCAAGTAACTTGAAAATAAATGTATCTTTATTTAGCTTTTTTAGCTCTTTTTTCTGCTTTTTTTTCTTTTGCAGTTTTGGCAGGTGCTTTTTTAACGCTTTTCTTTGAATCTTGTCCTTTTCCCATGATATATTTTTAATTTTTTTCTTTAGTTTGTCAAAGCTACAAATATAAAAAATAAATTACAATGAATGAGTGAGTTTATTTTTCATTTAGTCTTAAGGCTTTGAATTCTAACTTTTTTACAAAAATATTAAGTAAGTTTGTGAAATACTAATACCTTTAAATTTATAATACTGTGGATAGTGCTTTTGTTACAAAAATTATCGTTTTAGGTGTTTATGTAGCTATTTTATTCTTGATTGGAATACTTGCTTCTCGTAGAGTCAAAAGTATGAGCGATTATTATTTAGGTGGCAAGAAAATGGGTTTCTGGGCAGTTGCTTTTTCTGCTAGAGCAACTGGTGAGTCTGGCTGGTTGTTAATTGGGTTAACAGGAATGGGGGCAATGGCTGGTTATTCTGGATATTGGGTTGTTGTTGGTGAATTACTAGGGGTTTATATTTCCTGGCAATTTATGGCTAAGAGATTTAAAAGTTGGTCTGACAAATACAAAGCTATTACTATACCTGATTATCTTCAAAGTCATTTTAAATCATCTACCAACACACTTAGAATTATTTCAGCTTCTACACTTGTAGTTTTTGTTGTTATTTATGTTGCTTCTCAAATGGATGTAACAGGAATTGCCTTTGAATCAATGCTTAATATTGACTATCGAATTGGTGCTCTAATTGGCTTTTGCATTGTTCTTCTCTATATTTTTGTTGGTGGATTTGTCGCTGCGGTTTGGTCAGATATGTTTCAAGGTATTTTAATGTTCTTTGGATTAGTTTTATTACCTATTGTTGTCTGGTTTTCAATGGATCATGGGGCTGGAATTACTGAGGGGTTGAATGCTATTGACCCGACTCTAACTCAAATAATGGGGAGAAGTGATGATTTATGGATGAATTTATTTACAATTCTTGGTTTCTCAATGATTGGACTAGGTTTCTTAGGTTCTCCTCAAGTTTATGTTCGTTTTATGTCAATTAAAAGTGAAAAAGAAATTGATAAAGGAAAATGGGTTGCACTTCTTTTTACTCTTTTAACAGATGCTGCTGCAGTGACAATTGGAATTCTAGCTCGTATTTATTTCACAAAAGAAGGTCAGGATCCTGAATCAGTATTAGGTAATGGGGGAGAAAATGTTTTAAGTATGATAACCCACGAGTTTTTACCTACAATATTAGTAGCAATATTTATTGCTATTGTCCTTTCTGCAATTATGTCAACAATTGATTCTCTTCTTATTCTTGCTTCTAGCGCTATTACTAGAGACTTCTATCAGAAAATATTTAGGCCTGATTTAAAAGATGAGGATTTAACAAATTTCTCTAGGATGGTTACTGTTGTGATGGCATTAGCTGCCTTGGGGATTGCCATTCTGTTATACAATTTGTATCCTGAAAGGCAAGTTTTTTGGATTATGATATTTGGTTGGTCTGGAATTGCAGCCACTTTCTGCCCTGTGATTATTCTATCTCTTTTTTGGAGGGGATATTCTGAAAAGGGAGCTATTGCTTCTATGATAACAGGATTTATTTCTGTAATATTATTCAAGTTCGTATTTTCTAATATTGAAGGAATAGGCGCCTATTTAAAAGAGTTAGATGTTTTAGCCCCTTCTTTCGCCTTGGCAATGATAGTAGGTTATATTGTTTCTAAGATATTTCCTCCTGAGAATACTGAAAGTGTTATAAATACTCAGTATAGCGAACTATAGAAAGGATTATAACTATCTTTTTTGCTGTATTTACGAAAGAAAATTAGTCAGTACTTTTAATTTATGAAATAAGATATTTTACTTATTAGAGTGAATTTATGCTATCTGATCTTAAAATTATTTTTCTTGCTGTATTAATATTTATTCTTTAAATACAAGCACCTTTTGCATTTATTTATTCTGTAAAACAATAATTTAAATTAATTTAAATATAAATTTAGTTATGTCTAAAAATTTATTTATTTTTACCTAGAAATTAAAAAAATGAAAATGAAATTTATAAGTAAGCTATTTATTTTAACCTTATGTATTACTCCATTAATTGCTAGTTCGCAGACACTAAATGGAAAAATTACATCTAATGGTGTTGAAGTTCCTTATGCAAATATTGTTTTTAAAGATAGTGGTATTGGGGTTTCATCTAATGAGTCTGGTTATTATAAGTTTGAAAAATTAAAAAAGGGATATTATCAAATTATTGTTTCTTCTTTGGGTATGATTAATAAGAAATTGGATATTGATATAAAGGATGGTATAAATGTTATTGATTTCGATTTAAAGCCTAATGTGTATAATTTAGATCAAGTAGTAGTAACTGGAACAAAAACTTTTAAAAGAAGAACCCAATCTCCTGTAATTGTAAATGTTATTAATAGTAAGCAATTAGAGAATGTTCAGGCCTGTAATCTTGCTGAAGGATTAAAGTTTCAGCCAGGTTTACGTGTAGAAACTGACTGTCAAACATGTAATTACACTCAGTTAAGAATGAATGGATTGACAGGCGGTTATTCTCAGATTCTTATAAATGGTAGAGCAATTTTTAGTCCCCTTACGGGTCTTTATGGTATGGAGCAAATACCTACTAATATGATTGATAGGATTGAGGTAGTTAGAGGAGGGGGTAGTTCTTTATATGGTTCTTCTGCAATTGGTGGTATTGTAAATGTGATTACAAAAATTCCTTCTAGCAACAACTATAGTTTAGGGTATGATTTTAGTATTATTAATGGTGATACACAAGATAAGGTTATTTATGGAAATGCTACAGTCATTTCAAGTAATAAAAATTCGGGAGCTACTTTTTTTTTAAATAACCGTAACAGAGGTTGGTACGATCATAATGGAGATAATTTTTCAGAACTTCCCTCTTTAAGAGATAATACTTTTGGTGCTACTTTATTTCTATTGCCATCAAAAAATCAAAAATTAGAAGCTAATTTAGGTAGTATACATGAATATCGATATGGTGGTGAGATGATTGATGGAGTTCCACACTTTTCGATGCAATCAGAAGAGAGAGTGCATAATATATTATTAGCTAATTTAGATTATCAAGTTAATTCTAAAGATGGAAGTTCATCTTTTATAGGCTATTTAGCTGCACAAAAAACTAATCGTACACATTACACTGGAATTAGACCAGAGATTGGTTCTAGTGATGATATTATTCATTTGGAAAACCCTCCTTACGGAACATCTTTAAACACTACAAAACAAGCTGGTTTTCAGATAAATCATACAATAGAGGAGATTTTTGGACCAAATGTCTTAACTCTTGGTTCTGAAGTTATTTCTGATGATGTTATGGATGAGATTTCTACTTACAATTATCTAGTTGATCAAAAGGTTTTAACTCAGGGTGTCTTTTTTCAATCTGATTGGGAATTAACAGAAAATTTTAATTTGCTTAGTGGAGCTAGATTTGACAAGCATTCACTTTTAGATAATATAGTTATTAGCCCTAGATTATCCTTTTTGTATAAATTAAGAAAGGAGACGCAGTTTAGATTATCTTATAGTACAGGCTTTAGAGCTCCTCAGGCTTTTGATACTGATTTACATATGGCATTTTCAGGTGGTGGGATTTCTAGAATTATATTAGCTGATGATTTAAAGCAAGAACGCTCTAAAAGTTTAAGCGCTTCTTTAAATTATGATAAGGCAACAGAGGAATATGTGTATGGTTTTACATTTGAAGGATTCTATACTCATTTAAAAGATGCTTTTTATCAGGACTTAAGCGGGAGTGATTCTTATGGAGATATATTTGTTAAAAGAAATGGGGAGGGAGCTATAGTAAAGGGATTGACTATTGAATTTAGAGCAAACTTAAAGCAAAAGGTTCAGTTAGAATCTGGTTTTACTCTTCAGCAGTCGTTATATGATGAAGCGGTTCAATACTCAGAGAATTTACCATTAAAAAAAGAGTTTTTAAGGTCTCCGGATTATTATGGCTATGCTACATTTTCTTACAATCCTAATTCTAAAATAAGTTTTGCTGCTAATTTAGTTCATACTGGTGCAATGACTGTACTTCATTTAGCTGGTGCTCCAGGGCAATTGAATGATGAATTTTTAGTTTCTCCTGTTTTTAATAACATTGGTTTGAAATCAACTTATATTCAGACTTTTAAGCAATCAGAAATTAAGGTTGAGTATAGTGTAGGTATCAAAAACTTAACTAATGACTTTCAAAATGAATTTGATTCCTTTAAAGATCGTGATAGTAATTTTATTTATGGACCTAGCTTACCAAGAACTATTTATTTTGGCCTTGTATTAAAATCTATATAATATTATAACATTTAGCCTTTAGTTTGCCTTACTTAAAATTGGATCTCAATTTTAGTAAAACAACCTTTTGATTTAGATTGTATTTGATATTAAATTTTCAACTCAAGTGTTAAATAATAATTTCTTAATGGAGAGGGAATTATTCCCGGTCCAGGATATCCTGTTGCTCTTCTTGTAAAGTAAGATTGGTTCAGCAAATTGTTAATGCCTGTTTCGATTTTATATGTCTTTTTGTTATACGAAAAACTCATATCTAAAACATTATACTCAGGAATCTCACCAACAACTCCACTTAGGTTACTTTCTATAGCATTTGATGCATCAGTATATTGTTGACTAAGGTAAGTGTATTGAAGACTAGTGTTTACTGATTTATATTTTAGGTTAATACCTGTTTTTATGTTTATTGCAGGTACAAACTCAACAGAATTTCCTTTAATCCCATTTTGTTGAGATGTAATATATTCAGACTTAATAAAAGATGTGTTAATGAAATAATTAGATTTTAAATTACCTGGTATTAATTTAGAAAGATTAATATCAATGAGTGATTCGACACCTATTATTCTTGCATCACCAATATTGCCTCTTTCACTTTTTACATTACCATCATTTTGTAATTTTTGAATGAAACCAATTCTCTTTTCATACATCAAGTAAAATGAGTTTATATCATAAGAGATGAAATTATTTATATTACCCCTAACTCCCAAGTCAGCTGTATAACCTTTTTCATCTTGTATATTTGGATTAATAACGTATGCTGGATTAAATATACTAATATCTGCAAATGTCACTGATCTGTAATTCTGAGATATATTAGCGTAGCACTCAAGTTTTTTGTTGGTTTTGTATGATAGTCCTAAACCAAATAGAACAAAATCTCTTTTATTTTGGGTCTTATTATATATTGTCGTGTCAAATATAAGATTATTAGCATTATCAAATAGCATCTTTTTATAGTATCCATCGCTTTTGGTGTCAATATATTCAAATCTTACGCCTGGAGTTATGGAGAAGGATTCATTTAAATAAAAAATAGATTCTCCAAATAAAGCAATATTTGTATTAGGATATTTATATGAAGACTGATTACTATAAGCTGGAAATAGATTTGAATAAAAATTAAAGTCAGCGTCAGAATTTTCTGATCCAGGACCTTGTTGACTTGTATTCTTTGATTTATATAATTTTAAACCTATTAAACTAGCTGTGTTTATGTTCTTGAGTTCTTTTTTGAAAAGTGTTTTATATTCTAATCCATAATTATCAAATTCACCATATATTAAGTCCCTCTCTTTCATGGGGTCTTCTTGATCTACACGATTAGATCTATATCCTAATGCAGATCTTTCTGCATCTAGGCCAAATATGCTTAGAGTGTGTAAAGTATTTTGTGATTGACGGTAATTTAGCTTAAAATTATATAATAGCCAATTGATTTTGAACCAGTTTCTTGTTCTATTAGATTGTAATGGATTTTCTATAAACATTCTGTCATTTAGTCCTCCTGATTGTTTAGCTAAATAATCCATTAAGGTGAACTCAAAAGAAGCAGTTAGCTTCTTATTAATATTCTTTGTTATGTTTATATATGAAGTATTTGATTCGAAATTTGAATTTTCACGAAATCCATTTCCCTTTTTATAATTAATAAAAGCATAATAACTCACTGTTTTATTAGAACCATCAACGCTAGTAAAATTATTAAAGAAACTATTACTGCCACTTGTATTTCTCATCAGGTATCTATTTCCTTTTATTTGAGAAGGTTTCTTTATTATGAGATTTATAAGGCCTCCAAATTGTGTCCCGTATTGCAATGAAGCAGCCCCTCTAATAATTTCAATTTTTTCTAATGCTTCAGCTGGTGTAGTGTAGTAGCTTTCAGGATAACCTAGAACATCAGCACTAATATCATAGCCATTTTGTCTGGTATTGAAGTTTGAAGTTCTATTTGGATCAAGTCCTCTTCCCCCAATATTTAATTGAAGGCCAGCATCATCATTTTGAAAAATATTTAGACCTGATACTTGGCTATATATTTGCCTTGCATTATTTAGTGCTAAGCTAGCACTTGATTTACTTATGAGTATTACTTCAGTTTTTTTGCCAGCGTATATTGATGTTCCCACTACATCGTCTAGCCTCTCAAGTGCAAATAGGGATTTTATTTTTTCATTAATATCAATCGATTTTAATTTAATTGATAGTGACTCTACTAGAATATTTACAAATAAAGAATCTTTTGTTTGTAATCTTTTCTGTTTTACTTTGTAATCTGAAGTAAAGATTACTAAGTCTAAACTTCTAAGAGAAGTATTGAAATTGAAATAACCTTCTTTATTTGAAACAGACAATAATGAACCAGAAAGATCATAAATTTCTGCAGATACAATTATGTCTTTACTATTAGCATCCTTTATGTATCCATTTATAAAATAATTTTGGGCCTTTAAATGGTGCGTAAAGCAAATTAATAATATAAATATACTGATTAACTTTTTATTCATCCACATATATTTCGACAGCTTGTTTTATGGAAAATTTAGTCTCCATCTGCATCAACATAATCTACAGTGATCTGCATACTAATTAGCATGTCTGTTTTTAAATCAACCACTACTTGCTGTAAAGCATCATAAGCTTCAAGCATACTAGAATTATCGTTTAGTAATTGCAATCTAAAATTGTCATCAAGATTATTGATCTTATCTTTTGCTAAATCTAATCCACTTATTATGTCAGCACTTATATCTGCATCACCATTATTAGTAAGATAGTCAACATATGATTGGCCGTCAATTGTATTAGAATTAAATCCAACTCCTGTAAAAAAATCCTTACACGCACTTAGAGCTTCTAGGGCAAGCTGTTTGGATATATCTTTTCTGTAATATGCTTCAACTCCTATTTCATATATCTGATAATTATTCCATTTTCCAGATGGAATACCAATCTTGTTAGCTCTTAACCCTTTTTCATAATAATAAATGAAATCATTAGTTAAAAGATTTAGACTTGAAGTTGAAGTATTAGTATTTGAGTTAATGAAGGAAGTTGTATTTGTTTCCCAGTATTGTAGTACAGTATTAGTATTAATTATCATCTGATTGATTATACTATTCAAATAATCTAAATACTTATTTCCATTAACTGGATGAGTATAATTGTTTATTACCAAATTCGAATCAGTATCTAATCCGTATAATAAATAATCTAAAGCAGGTAAACCTTGTGATGTCCAGCTAGGCCAATTTGCAGCATTAAGGTCATATACTTGTTCAATTATATTATTATTAATTTTAGTCGTATTACATGGAAAAGTATTCATTGCTTTTATATAATTTATTTCTTCTGCTTTTCCAATATTAAACATTTCTACAGATTGCCATGCTACATAAGTGCTTACATATGAATTTCTTAATTCACTAAAATTTGTTGGAGTTTGATTAGATGTAAAATTTTCTAGCTTGTTATTTAAGTTTTCTAACTTACTCTGTAAATTTATATGAGCAGGTACAATAATATTATTTGTTAGGTTTTCAAGTAAATTAGTTCTAGAAAAATTGTCGGCTGGGATAATAGGGTCTCCTGAAGAACCATTTTCGTTACTACAGGCAATAAATAAGATGCTTATTAGAACTAAATATAGATATTTCATGATTTTTGTTTGTTAATGCAAAAGTAAAAGAAGAGGAGGGAAACCCTCCTCTTCTTAAATATTTAAATAAGTGTTATTCTAATCCAGTTACAGCTTGAATTTGATCAGCCATAGCTCTTAATTCATCATCTGATCGATCCCAGAATCCATTTCCAGCCTCTAATATTGCAAGCATATCATTTACTTCAGCATTAGTAAAGTATGCATATCCAGTAGATGTATATGTAAATTGTAAGCTTAATATAAATCCATAACCTTCAGATAAAGCATGGAAGTAATCTGGACTTAGATCATCATTATCTGCAGCTTCATCCAGGTAAACTTGAGCTCTTTTTGCTATTACCATAGAAAGAGTTTCTTTAATAATTTGTGCTTGCTCATCTCTTACTTTCGAACAATTTTCAACTATTGCCTCTCTACCTTTTTTAAATGCATCAAATACGATAGTATTCCATTCAGGGTATTTATTTAGGTATTTTCCTAATAAGCCATCACTATCTAAATCACCTGATACGTTATCTGGGCCAAATTTTCCATATACATAGCCAAATCCTTCATCCCAATGATGCTCCATTGCTGTAGCATTATTATCTTCATTTGGATCTCTTGTTACGTTATCTACAGCATCACCAATTTTAGAATCGCTTAAGTAACCATTAACAACTTGATCAAGACAAAGAGCTCCAATTAAACTTTTTGCAGCAATTTGGTCATACTCCATTCCTTTAGCATTTAGTTCACGAGTTCCTGACATTCCAGCAGATCCTGCACTAGCATCCACTACTGGAATTACTCCAATAATTGGAGCGACGTTATTAGCATAGTCTATAAACCATGAATCAAATGAACTGTGAATAGCCATTTGTACTCCAGAAGTACTATATGCTGCAGTTTTGCTTTTAATTTGTTTTGATGAAGCATTTAAATCTGCATCTTCAAAATCCATACCACCAGCTTCGTGAGCAAACATTCCCATAAGTGCATCAGCAGTTGTTCCAGTGCTAGCTATTGCACTCATCATTTCTGATGCCATATCTAATCTTGTAGTTTGCCCTCCGTAAGAAACAGTGTTGTATCCATCTGCTGTAAATGAGAATTCAGCTGGCATTGATACATTTGACCAATAAGAACTAGAAGGAGAGTCTGGCATAACTAACATTTCATTATTTCCAGCTACAACTCCAGAAGTATCATCTAAAAATGTTACATCATGAGTCACAACATTGTATATGTAAGCTTGTTGACACACTCCACATTCATCCATTAATGATGTTCCTCCAACCACTTCGTTACAATCTGCTAATGCAACTGGATCTACAGGATCAGTAGGCGTAGGGCTATCTTTTTTACATGAACTAAGTACAATTACAGTTGAAAGTAATAATACTTTTAATAAATTTTTTCTTTCCATTTGTTTCTTTATTTAGTTGATTTAATTTTAATTCGACGGCAAAAATATAAAAATATCTTTATTTAGACTCATTAAAAATAAAAAATTGTTTAGATTAATTCTTAATTGTATATCTTTGCAAATATGTTATTAGATTATATTAAAGAAATATATTATTTACTAGAGGAAACAATATCATTGTCTCTTTCTTATTTTGTTAATACCAACAAAAGAATACATGTATTATATCTTTTAACATCTATAATTTTGGCTTTCTATGTGTACAAGAAAAGTAGTATTAAGTCATCATTTATAAAATATTTATTTCCCAAAAAGATTTGGCTTAGTAAATCTGCTTTTGTCGATTATTCATTATTTTGTTTTAATTCTTTAGTTAAAATTGTTCTAATTGGTCCATATATAATTTTCGGTTTTTATATTGCATTCTATACTGATGAATTTCTTACTGTTACTTTTGGTTTTCCAAAGGAATCCATTGGAATTACTCAAACTTTAGTTTTTTATACAATTGTACTAACTGTTCTAAATGATTTGTTCAGTTATATTATTCATTTAGGAATGCATAAGTTACCATTTCTATGGGAGTTTCATAAAATTCATCATTCAGCGACATCTTTGAATCCACTTACACAGTATAGAATTCATCCTTTTGAATTGATTATAAATAATATTCGAAGCATTTTAATCTTTGGCTTAGTTACAGGTCTATTTGATTATTTATCAGCTCACCAAATTGATAAGTTAGTTTTCTTAGGGGTAAATATTTTTCATTTTATTTTTCTACTTTTAGGTGCTAATCTTAGGCATTCTCATGTTAAATTAAAGTATCCAAAATTTTTAGAATACATCTTCATTAGTCCATTTCAACATCAAATTCACCATAGTAATAACCCGAAGCATTTTAATAAAAATATGGGTTCAAAGTTTGCACTTTGGGACTGGATGTTAGGTACTTTGGTTTTATCTAAATCCGTAGGTCGAATTAGTTTTGGAGTAGATAAGGATAATTCTCAATTTGATTCTTTATTAAAGAACTTGTTAAGTCCATTTAAGACTTTTACATACTCTATTACAAGAATGATTAAGAAAAAAAAACATTTTAACTAATAGATACTTTTTAAAATTAGTTATTTTCTCTTAAGTATTATATCGAAAATATATATTTATTTAGATTGATTCTTTATAATATGTTTTATGTTTGCAAATAAAAAATGAAAATGATATTACATATAAATCTTACGTTCTTATTGGCCCAAAGAACAATATTAATCATATTCGCTTTATTAACACTTTCAAGCTGTACTAACGAACAAAAAAAATCTAATGAAGTTAACTTATATAGCCAAAGACACTATACAGTTGATGAAATGCAATATGAAGCTTTTGAGCAAGAAACCGGTATAAAAGTTAATGTTATTAAAGCTAACGCTGACGAATTAATAGAGCGCTTAAAAAATGAAGGAAGCAATAGTCCAGCAGATTTATTTATATCTGTCGATGCTGGAAAACTTCAAAAGGCAAGTAAATTAGATTTATTACAAAAAATTTCTAATGATCAAATCAATTCCAATATAAGTGATGACCTGAAAGATATAAATGGATTTTGGGTCCCAATTACTTACAGAGCTCGTATATTAGTTTACAGTAAGGACCGTGTTAAAGCTGAACAGCTAAGTACTTACTCTTCTCTTACAGATGATAAATGGAAAAATAAAATACTTGTAAGATCTTCTTCAAACGCTTACAATCAGGCACTTTTATCTTCTATTGTTGCAAATAAAGGTGTTGAAAGCGCAACTAATTGGGCTTCTAGTTTAGTTGAAAACTTTGCAAGAGATCCTAAAGGAAATGATAGAGACCAGGTAAAAGCCATTGCTGCTGGTCAGGGAGATATAGCTATTGTAAATTCATATTATATAGGTCTATTGCTTTCTTCAGAAAAAGAAGAGGAATTAAAGGCAGGAAAATCTGTTGGGGTATTTTTCCCTAATCAAGCGGAAGGTGAGAGTGGCACCCACATAAATATTTCTGGTATTGGTCTAGCAAAAAATTCTCCAAATAAAGAGAACGCACTTAAATTGATTGAGTTTCTTACGGGTGAATCTGCACAAAGTAGATATGTTAACACCAGTTTTGAGTATCCGGTTAATCCAAATGTTAAGCCTTCAGATATTGTAAGTAATTGGGGTGGGTTCAAAAGAGATAAGCTAGATCTTAATAAGCTTGGTATTTTTAGAAAAAAAGCGATTGAAATATTTGACACATCGTCTTGGAAATAAAAAATAAATTATTAAAAAGTCAGAATAAAAGGTGGTTAATAGTTAGTTTTTTTATCTCTACAGTATTATTACTTCCTTTAATCTTCTTATTTTCTAATGTATTTAACATTGAAAAAAGCGAGTTTTCTTATTTGTGGAATACCCTTTTACTAGATTATAGCCTAAACACTCTTTATCTTGTTTTTCTCACTGGCAGTTTCTCTCTTGTTTTCGGAATAATTCCCGCTTGGTTTATTAGTAACTATAATTTTAGGTTAAGAAAGTTTTTTGATATTGCGCTTTATCTTCCTTTGGCAATACCAACTTATATAATGGCTTTTACATACAGTGATATTCTTAGTTTTACTGGCCCTATTCAATCTTTTCTAAGAAAAAAATCTCCAAATTTGGCAGAGCTTATGAACAAAGACTTCCTTCAAATAGAGATTCTTGGTGTTATCTTAGGGCTTGCCTTGTACCCATATATTTATACTGCATGTAGACTTTCTTTTAGCCTTATTGGATCAAGCTATATAAATATGTCTAAAAACCTTGGGCTCTCAGGCACAAGATTATTTTTTAAGGTTATTCTTCCTCTATCAAAACCAGCTATTTTTTCTGGACTTTTTCTTGTTATAATGGAGGTTTTAAACGAATATGGTGCTGTAAAGTACTTTGGGATTAATACTTACACTACAGGAATCTTTAGGGCCTGGTTCTCTATGGGTAACGAGAATACAGCTATTCAGCTTGCTTGCTTGCTATTACTTATTGTTTTTGTTTTTTTAATTATTCAAAAAGTATTTTCTAGAAGATCTAAGTTTTATTATTCTTCAAATTCTAAAATTGAAAAACTAAACGAGCCCTCAGATTTTAAGAGATTGTATATATATCTTTTCTGCTCGATTCCTTTTGTTGTGGGATTCTTAATTCCTTTTTCTTATGTATTAAACAATTGTATTCTTTACTTTAATAAAATAGACTTTACAACATTGTATATTTTAAGTAAAAATTCTATCGTTATATCTGTTTTTTCTTCAGCCATAATTATATGCATATCTCTCTTGTTTTTATACGTTGAGAAAATATCTAAGTTAAAAATTAGCTCTTTTATTGGTCAGGCAACCTCTCTAGGATATGTAATTCCTGGCGCTGTAATTGGTTTGGCTGTAATACTTCTTTTTACTAAAATACCTATACTACAGTCTTTTTCACTTGTTGGTTCTTTTTCTGTTTTAATTTACGCTTATGTATTTAGATTTTTAGCTGTAGGGAAATCTCCAATAAAATCTAGTCTAGAAAAGCATCCAGAATCTTTTGACGATACGGCTAAAACTCTCGGACTTGGTCCTCTTAAAACTCTTCAAAAAATTCATTTTCCAATAAATAAGCTTGCTCTTGCAATTGCATTTATTGTTACATTTGTTGACCTTTTAAAAGAGCTTCCTATAACTTTAATTTTAAGGCCGTTTAATTTTGATACCTTAGCAACTCAAACATATCAGTTTGCAATTGAAGAAATGTTGATGGAGTCAGCAGTTTATTCTTTGGCAATAATATCAATAGGAGCAGTAATGCTCATTGTTTTAAAATCTATTATAAACAAACAGATAAATGCATCTTAAAGTAAATAATCTTATTAAATTTTATAAAAAAGAACAACCTCTCATATCATCTTTGAATTTTTCTGTAGAAAAAGGGGAGATTGTTTCTTTTCTTGGTGAAAGTGGGGTTGGAAAAAGCACATTTTTAAAATGTATTTCTGGTCTTGAACCGATAAACTCTGGTTCTATAGTACTTAATGAAAAAGTATTAAACAGTAAAGATGTTTTTGTCCCTCCTCAAAAACGAAATATTGGCTTTGTTTTTCAAGACTACCCTTTGTTTCCTCATCTTACTTTAAAGGAGAATATTGTATTTAACCTAGAAAAAAGATTTCTGAAAAAATTAGATTACATGCTTGATTTAACAAATCTAAATAGTCTAACAAAAAGGTACCCACACGAGCTCTCTGGAGGAGAACAGCAAAGAGCTTGTATCGCTAGAGCTTTAATAAGAGATCCAGATCTTTTACTGTTAGATGAGCCTTTTAGCAATCTAGACTCTAGTATAAAACATAGTATTATTGATGAAATATATCAAATAATAAAGGCTACAAAAACTACAACTATTTTAGTAACCCATGATATTAAAGATTCTCTTAATATTGCTGATAAGATTTTAGTTTTTAAAGCTGGAAAGCTTCAGCAATACGACAATCCTGTTGAAATGTATTGTAAGCCTGCAAATTGCTATTGTGCTAGAATACTTGGAGGAATTAATAAATATGAAAAAGAAGGACAATCCTATTATATCAGGGCAGAAAATATAAAACTTGAAGAAAGCTCTGAAATTGCCTTAATAGTAAAAAAATCTCTTTTTCAAGGAAAAGAATACAGTATAACAGCTGACTACAAAGGGGAAACATGGAATATCTTTAGCCCAAATCCTTTTAAAAAAGAAGAGGTTATTTATGTTAGCTTTGAAGAAGAAAATTTAATCTTTTTCCCTCCTAACTGCCACAATTATTTTTAATTAATTAAAAATTAAAGGTCTGCTTAATAGCATCTCCTATGTTTTGAACACTTTTTTAGAAAGAGTAATTTTCATATTATTTTTAATTTTTAAATTTAATTAGCTAATCAATTCAATTCTTTTTTGGAAACATTAAAACTAATTAATGTAATTAAAAAATATTTTGTCAAAAAGAAATCAAAAAAGGTATAGAAAATATATATACCATATTTATAGTTATAAATTTTTAAGTAAATTTGTATTGTGAAAAAACCACTATTTATTTCAAGTTATTTTTTAATATTCTTAATTTTAAACACTAATACTCTAATGTCTCAAAACATGATTTATAATTTTGATAATAACTCAGATTTAAAAAAATGGGTAATTGTTAATGATGATGTTATGGGAGGAATATCATCAAGTAATTTAATTGTTGAGAAAGATGGGCATGGAGTTTTTCAAGGAAGAATATCAACTGCTTATAATGGTGGTTTTTCTTCATTGAGGTTTAACTGTAAAAAGATATATGTTAAGGATAATACTCATTTCAAAATTAAGATAAAAGGTGATGGAAAGGATTATCAGTTCAGGATTAAATCTAATAGAGACGACTATCACTCACACATTATTTCATTTAAAACTTCAGGTGATTGGGAAACTGTAATTATTCCAATAAAAGAAATGTACGCTTCTTTTCGTGGTAGGAAATTAGATATGAAAAATTTTAACAGTGATTATTTTGAACAGATTACATTTCTATTCGGAAATAAAAAAGATGAAAATTTCAAACTTCTAATTGATAATATCATCCTAATTTAAAACTTTATAAGTATGTCTTATTTAGTTTTGTATCTCTTATATAACTTTATTGAAATCATCAGTAATACGGCTAATCCAACTAAAGAGAAAGTAGCGTAAATCCATGAAATACTATTTTTTAATACTGCCATAAAAATGATGGCAAACATTATCAATGTAGCTACTTCATTCCATACTCTTAATTTTATTTCAGTGGTTCTTATTTGACCAATTTTTATTTGATTAAGAATTATCTGGCAGCTATAAGTATACAGCCATAATAATAATATGAAAGAAAGTTTTATATGCATCCAGTTTTGTTGCAAGTAGGATGGGTTTTCTATTAACATGCTAACTCCAAAAAAAGTTGTTAGAAATGCTGATGGCCAAGTGATAATACTGAGTAATCGTTTACTCATTAAAGTATATTGAGGTTGTAGAATTGCTTTTATACTTTTTTCTTTTTTTTCAGCTTCCTTGTGGTAAATAAATAAACGCACTACATAAAATAGCCCTGCAAACCAGCAAACCATAAAAATCAGGTGTAGAGATTTAAAATATAAATAGTGCATTAGTATTGTCTAGACCATTTAGATATAACTTCTGCCCATTCATTGTTATCATTAAGGCATGGAATATAATTAAATGTTTCTCCTCCTGCCTCTATAAATTCCTCTTTAGCTTCCATTGCAATTTCTTCTAGTGTTTCTAGACAGTCTGTAACAAAAGCAGGGGTAATTACCACCATCTTTTTAAAACCTTTATTTGCTAGCCTTTTAAGCTCTGAGTCAGTATAGGGTTTTAGCCATGGCTCATTAGCCAATCTAGACTGAAAAGCATTACTATATGATCCCTCTTTCAAGTCTAAAGCTCGAGCAATTGATTTTGTAGTTTCAAATACTTGATGTTTGTAACAGGTGTTATGAGCGACAGAACTTTTTTCACAGCATGTATTTCCTTGGCAGTGAAAATTAGTAGGGTCTGATATTCTTAAGTGACTCTCAGGTAATCCGTGATAAGAAAAAAGTAAATAATCATAATCTATATTTTGTAAATGCAATTTAATATTATTAATCATTGCTGTAATGTACAAAGGATCATTATAAAATGCTGGTATAACTTTGGTTTTGATATGACTGAAATTTTTAGAAATTTCCTCTTCTACTTTAACAACCACTGATTCATATGAAGACATAGCATAGTGAGGATATAAAGGAAGAACGATAATCTCGTCAACTCCTTTTTTTTCTAGTTCATGAATTCCATTGTAAATAGACATAGAACCATAACGCATCGCTAGAGCTACAGGTATGGTAATTAATTTCTTAACCTTATCAAAGAGTCTTTGAGATAGTACAATTAGTGGGGATCCTTCTTTCCACCAAATCTTTTTATACGCAGCAGCTGATTTCTTAGGTCTAAAGTTTAAAATAATCCCTTTTACTAATAAAAATCTAAATAAGTAACTCTTACCAATGACTCTTTTGTCCATCAGAAATTCATCGAGATACTTTTTAACATCCTTAATACTTGTACTGTCAGGTGACCCTAAATTCACCATTAATAATCCTTTCATAATTAAATTGTTTTAGAATAACTTCCCACTCCTTTAGTTAATAATGGGTCAAATTTCATAGCTATATTTCTGATAACCAACCTTCCAGTTTCATTTACTTTTATCTCATCTCCTTCAATATCCATCAATCCATCAGTTATAAAATCTTCAAATTTATTTTTAGAGAATTCAACTGCCTGGTAAACATTTTCAGTTGTAATTCCAAAGTCTTTTGCGACTACATTTACATCAACATAATAGTTACACATCACTTCATTTATGATCTGACGAACTATCTTATCTCTATCCGTCATTCGATATCCTCTTATAACTGCTAAGCCATCTTTTTCAATACATTTAATATATTTTGCTGAATTTTTTTCATTCTGGCTATATGCTGAATGTAATTGTGAAATTGAAGATGCGCCAAAACCATAAACTTGCCCAGTTGTTGCCCTTGTACAATATCCTTGGAAATTTCTGTGTAAATTTTTATTTACTAATGCTATTGCAAACTCATCATGTGGTTTTGCAAAATGGTCCATGCCTATCGCCACATATCCTGCTTCAGTAAACTTATCATAAGCATTTTGGTACATTTTTGCTTTGTCCTCTATGGACGGAAAACCAATTTTTTCCAATACTTTCTGCCTTTCAATAACAGATGGAACATGTGCGTAAGAAAAGGTAACAATTCTATCTGTATCTAAAGCAATCGCCTTATCTACTGTATCGTTAAAACTCTCAACTGTTTGTAATGGCAGCCCATATACCAAATCGATATTTGTGCCTGTAAACCCTTCTTCTTTTATTTTATTAATTATCTCTCCAATAGGTAATTTTGGTCCTTTTCTATTAATGGCATCCAAGACATCTTGCCTGAAGTCCTGAATGCCTAACGAAATTCTATTGAATCCAAATTGCCTTAATAATTCAATATGTTTGAATTCAAAATAAGCAGGGCTACACTCAATTGCCATTTCATAATTATCTGTAAAAGTAAAACTCTCTTTTATTGCATTTGTAATCTTTTCTATATGATTGTAAGCAATTGCATTAGGTGTACCTCCCCCCCAATGTACTTGTGTTAATTTTCTATTTGGGTTAATATCTTTAGCAACTAATTTTATTTCTTTAATAATTGCATCTACATATCTATGTAAGAATGGTTTTGTAAATCCAGTTTCAGTTGTACATCCACAGAAATGACAAAGTTGTGGGCAAAATGGAATGTGAATATAAACCGAAATATTTTGTGGGTCTTCATCATTAGATAAGATGATTGAATTTTTTAAATCCACATTTTTATACTCAGTAGTAAAAAAAGTAGCTGGAGGATAAGAAGTGTATCTTGGCCCTGATTTATTGTACTTTTTTAAGAATTTGTCGTCTATTTTCATTTTATCTGTTCCAGTTTGTCTCTTTTATCCAATCAACTACAAATTTAGCTTTTTCCATTTTAATGTCAGGTAGAAATCCGTGTCCTAAATTAAAAATCCAATCTTGATTATCCCTGCCGAAAGGAATCATACTTTCCAAATGTTTTTCAATTACACTTTCATCTGCATACAATAATCTTGGGTCGATATTTCCTTGCAGTCCTACGGACTTATCCACTAGATATCTAGCTGTTTCAATAGGCGTTTGCCAATCAACGCTAACAAAATCACAAATATCTTTATTTATATATTTTAAACCACCACCAAAATTCTTAGGGAAATAAATAGTAGGAATCCCTTTCTCTCTTACTGCATTAAGAATTCGTTTAGAGGCCGGAAGCATCAATTCTTTATACATTTCTTCAGGAATTAATCCTCCGTACGTTTCAAACAACTGAAAACATTCTATTCCATGCTCTACTTGCTTTAAGGCATATTCAATAGAAAGTTCTGTAAGAGAGTCAATTATTTTTTTGCTTTCTGAAGGATTAGAATACATAAATTTAATTGCATCATTAAATGTTACATCTCTAGCATGCCCTCTAAACATGAAACAAAAAGTTGTTAATGGCCCGCCACAAAACCCAATTAAAGGTGTATTTTCATGACGAATTTTGATAATTTCATCAATATTATCGTAAACATGAGTCAGTTTACTTCTATCCACAATTAACTGCTGTGATGGATTTTTAAATTGGGTTAACGGTTTAGAAAAAATCGGTCCTTTTTCAGTGAACTCTAATCCCATACCAAGTGCTTCTGGAACTATCAAAATATCTGAAAATAAAATAGCTGCATCTACTCCTAAATCATTAATTGGCAATAAAGTAACCTTTGCTGCTAATTCTGGACTATTCATCAAATCTGAAAAAGAATGCATTTTCTTTAATGCTTGATAAGAAGGTAAAATTCTACCAGCCTGTCTCATGAACCATACTGGAGGTCTATCTGTATCTTTTTTATTTAATGTATCTAAGAAAATTGAATTCATTTATTAAGTTTTTCTAGAGCTATTTTATTAGCATTTATAAATTTATCTATATCTTCTTTTTCAAGAGCATTAGAAAAAAACAGGCACTCATATGGGGAAGGTGGTAAATATATCCCTTGCTCAAGCATTAGCTGGAAATAATCTGCAAATTTTTCTTTATCGCAACATATCGCATCCTCATAGTTGTTTATTTCTTTTTTTTCAGTAAAAAATAGTGTTAGCATAGATCCATTTCTATTTATCACTGCATTTGTGTTAGTAGATTTTATATTATCTAATAAACCTTGATGGATGGACTCTGAAATGATTTCAAGCTTTTCATAAAAATTATCATCTAATTTGTTTAACACTGTTAGTCCTGCTGACATTGCAAGTGGGTTGCCAGAGAGAGTTCCTGCTTGATAAACCGGACCATTTGGAGCTAAGAAATCCATTATCTCTTTGCTAGCTCCGTAAGCACCAACCGGAAGTCCTCCTCCAATAATTTTTCCTAATGTGGTAATATCTGGATTAACGTTATAATATTCTTGTGCTCCTGCTCGAGCTAATCTAAAGCCCGTCATAACTTCATCAAAAATCAATAAACAATTATATTTATCAGAAAGAGCTCTAAGACCTTCTAAAAACTTATTTTTTGGTAAGACTAGTCCCATATTTCCAGCCACTGGCTCTACAATAATTGCAGATACCTTGTTACTATTATTAATTAATAAGCTTTCAACCGATTCAAGGTCATTATAATTAGCTATTAATGTATCCTTAGCTGTATTTTTAGTTACCCCAGGACTATCAGGTAGACCAAGAGTCATAGCTCCTGACCCAGCTTTAATTAGAAAACTATCTCCATGACCATGATAGTTTCCTGAGAACTTAATTATATATTCCTTATTAGTGTATCCACGTGCAAGCCTAATTGCGCTCATTGTAGCTTCAGTTCCAGAATTAACCATTCTTACTTTTTCTATAGAAGGAATCATGGAGATTATTTTTTCAGCCATTTTAGTTTCCAAAATAGTTGGCGCTCCGTAGCTTGTTCCTCTTGCAGCAGTTTCGTTAATAGCCTTTAAAACATCATCGTCAGCATGACCTAGTATCATAGGTCCCCATGATGAAACAAAGTCTATGTATGTGTTGCCATCAATATCAGTTATTTTACATCCTTTAGCTTTTGATATAAAAATAGGAGAGCAATTAACACTTTTAAAAGCTCTTACTGGTGAGTTAACACCTCCTGGAATAACTTCTTGAGCTAATTTAAATTCTTTAATACTTTTTTTAAATTCCATTTATTTATTATTTAGTCTGTCAGCAATATCTAAAGCATGGTATGTAATAATAATATCAGCTCCAGCTCTTTTTATAGAAGTAGTAATTTCCATTACTATATCCATCTCTTTAATCCAATTATTTTGTGAGGCAGCTTTAATCATGGAGTACTCGCCACTCACGCTGTAAGCAATTACAGGAACATTAGTATATTCTTTAATCTTATAAATTATATCTAAATAACTTAGAGCAGGTTTTACCATTATCATATCTGCTCCTTCATTTAAATCTTGTTCAACCTCTCTAAAGGCTTCTCTGGAGTTTGCAAAGTCCATTTGATAGGTTTTCCTATCTCCAAAAGATGGTGTGCTATCTGCTGCATCACGAAAAGGACTGTAAAATGCAGATGAATATTTTACAGCATAAGATAAAATTGGAGTCCTTTCAAAGCCTGAATTATCTAATGCTGTTCGAATTAAACCAACTCTCCCGTCCATCATATCAGAAGGAGCAATAATGTCAGCACCCGCCTTCACTAAAGAAACAGCTTGATTAGCTAATGTTTGTATGGTAAGATCATTGTCTACATCACCATCAATTATAGTACCACAATGACCATGATTTGTATATTCACAATTACACACATCTGCTATAATCAAAAGATTTAAATTCTGCTTCCTAATTTCTTTTATTGCCCTTTGAACAATACTATTATCTTGACAAGCAATCTTTCCACTTTCGTCCTTATTTTCTGGAATTCCAAAAATCAAAATACTTTTTATTCCTTTGCGTGTAACATTTTTACATTCATTAATGAAGTTATCAATTGACAACTGATATTGGCCAGGCATAGAAGAAATTTCATTTCTAATATTTTCCCCTGTACAGACAAACATCGGATATATTAAATCATCAACACTAATTTTTGTTTCTTTTACTAATTCTCTAATGATAGGATTATATCTTAGTCTTCTTAATCTTGTTTTTGGAAAACTCATATTCTTATATTTTTAGTTTCATAATAGTTTATAATTGCTTTTGAGACCCCAACATAAGTTTGTTCATCTGCAATAATTTTAGGTAAAAAACCTAACGATTTAATAGCTTTTGAAGTAGTTGTACCAATACTTACTAAAATAGTTTTCTCTGAGTCATATAAATTATTAAAAGCCTGAAATGAAGAAGGAGAAGTAAAAATAGAAATAGTATTTCTATTGTCTAACAAATCAGTAATCTCTTCTTCTTTTTTAGTTTCTAAATTTGTATTGTAAATATCTATTCTTTTAACACTGCAAATAGAACTTAATTGCTCCTCAATTCTATCATCAGCCAAATTTCCTAAAACTAATAGTATCTTCTTATTTTTTACTATTTGATTTTCTAATAATTCAGAAATCAAATTATCAGCATAACTTTTATTAGATACAAAAACGGGTTCTATACCCTTGTCTAACAAAGCATCTTTTGTTTTCTCCCCTAAGCAAATGGCCTTTATGATTTTCCCTTTTACAAAATTTAAATTGAAAAAAGAATTTACTCCATTTTTGGAAGTAAAAATATAATAGTCAAAATCAGAAAGATTAAAAGGTTTTTTATCAAATTTTTCAGCAATTTCAATCATTGGAAAGTGATACAATGTTGCGCCAAATTTCGTTAGTATATTAAAAGAATCAGTACTACCGTAATTGGTTAAAATGATATGTTTATTCGATAAAATCAATTAATTTAATTCTCTTTTGACTTCTTCTAAAATTTTATATCCACCATTACTTTTTATAGAATTTGCTAAATCTATTCCCAACTGAATTGCATCTTTACTATAGCCTTTAATGGTTTCTCTCTGCATTTTTCTCCCATCAAGAGTAGCTACTAAGCCTTCAAGAACTAAGTGATCCCCCTCTAAAGTTGCGTGTGCTGCAAAAGGAATTTGGCAGCCACCTTCTAATCTATTTAAGAAAGATCTTTCAGCTGTAACACAAATTACTGATTCCTTGTGATTTAAAACCGATATAACATCGAGTATATCATTATCCTCTTCTCTTATTTCAATCGCAATGGCACCTTGACCTGGCGCTGTTAACATTTGTGTTTCATTCAAGTATTCAGAGATGTGTTCTTGTAGTCCTAATCGTTCAATTCCTGCTGCTGCCATTATCAATCCTTGACAATATCCATTATTCATTTTACGAATCCGGGTATCTACATTGCCTCTAATTTCCGTGACTGTAACATTCTTGTTTATCTGTAATAATTGAGACTTCCTTCTTAGGGAAGAAGTTGCAATTTTATCTTCTGAAGTAAAATCAGCTAGTTTTTTACCATCTATGCTAACTAAAACATCTCTATGGTTTGCTCTTTCCATAATGGCTCCTATACAAGTTCCTTTTGGTAATTCAGTGGGTAAATCTTTTAAGCTATGAACTGCAATATCTACATTTTTATTATACAATGCATCTTGGATTTCTTTAGTGAAAAACCCCTTATCTCCAATTTTACTAAGTGCAATGTCTAGTATTTTATCACCTTTAGTCTTAATGACATTAATCGCTATATCTAAAGCTGGATAAACTTTTTCTAATTTACTTTTAACCAAATTTGCTTGAAATAAAGCAAGTTGACTTCCCCTTGTTCCTATTACCAATTTAGTTACCATCTGTAAATATTTGATTTATTATCTCAAGTGCCTGCTCATTTTTACCATTATTACTTACTTTCTTTATTTGCTGAATTAATCTACCAGCAAATTTTTTACTCAATCTTGAT
Organism: Cryomorphaceae bacterium BACL11 MAG-121001-bin54; assembly: GCA_905182255.1. Classification (GTDB taxonomy): domain Bacteria; phylum Bacteroidota; class Bacteroidia; order Flavobacteriales; family BACL11; genus UWMA-0277. The sequence goes on along the minus strand of CAJJAH010000001.1, from coordinate 269,141 downwards.
TGATAATGCGAAAAATGATCGCAATTTTTTAAGGATTTATTACAACAGTTACATTTTTCAGTATCTAAATTTATCAACTCATCAAACTGATTTTGTAAAGATATAATTGAGGGGCGCAATTGTCTAGAAGAAGTCCAATCTTCAAAACCCACCAAAAATTCAGAAATGAAATTTTCTGCCTTAACTACCTCCATTTTTCTTTTATTATAATTTGTATTTACTATGTCTTTTAGAGCATCAATATTTATAAGAGATACTCCCGAAATATATCCAATTTCTTTAGGTAAGTTTCTTGGGACACATAGGTCAATAAATAAAATTTCTTTTTCACGATTTAAAACAATTTCTTCAACTTCTTTAGCAGTTAATAAGGAATCTTTTGATGATGTTGAAAAAATTGCTACATCAACTAATTTTAAGGATGTTTTAAATTCTTTAAAATGTATGGCATTTATATTAAATTGATTTGCTAATTTTTCTGCTTTACTAAAAGTTCGATTAGTAATAGCAATATTCTTGCATCCTTTTTTATCCAAATACTGAACAGACAAAGCTCCGGTTTCTCCCGCTCCAACACAAAGCGTCTTAATTTTTAAAACATCAAATTTTTGTGCTATTTTCTCCACTGCAGCATAACTTACGGACATTGCTCCTTTATCAATACTTGTATGAGTTCTGATAGATTTACCTGTTTCAAATGCTTTTTGAACCATTCTATTAATAATTGGTCCTAGCATTTTTTTGTTTTCTGCAAATGTGAATGCATCTTTTAATTGTTCCACAATTTGATATTCTCCAATAATCATGGACTCCAAACCAGCAGTTACTCTGAAGATATGTTCTACAACATCTTTGTTAGTTTTCTTTTCTAAGTAAGGAGATAAACTTTCGTTAAATGACTTGAAATCCACCAATGCCTTTAGTACTGCATGCATCAACTTATTTTCCTGACCAATATGATTTTCGTACTCAAAATAAATTTCAGTACGATTGCAAGTCGAAAGAATCATTAAGCCCTCAACATTACAAATATTTTTTAATATTTGGTGGAAATCTGATTTTTGATCATCAGAGAAATCAAACTGCTCTCGTATTTCTACTGGTGCATGCTTGTAATTTATGCTGATAAGTCCAATCATTATTTTGCTTTTATTTACCGCAAAAATATGTTTGAAATCTGTTTAAAATCTGAAGTTAAAGTTTAGACTGATTATAAATTATAGTCTTTTTAAACATAATTTAGTATTTTTATGGTAGATGGTCTTTTCGTTCCTTATTTTGAAACACATCCTAATTTATAATTTTTATAAATAATAAACATATTGTTATATTTGTTAAAATTTTATTATGAATACATTTAAAATCAAATACCAAGGAGATTTAAGAACGACTGCCACACATTTAGATTCTGGATCTCAAATAAGTACGGATGCTCCAAAAGATAATCATGGGCTTGGAGAAACTTTTTCTCCAACAGATATGGTGTGTTCTTCTTTGGCAAGTTGTATTTTAACTATTATGGCAATTACTGTTGAGAAAAATGATATTGATATCAAAGGGACCATAGCAAATGTTAAAAAAACAATGGTAAATAATCCTAGAAGAATTGCTAAAATTGAAATTAATTTAATTTTTCCAAAAGAATACGATTCTAAAACTAAAACGCTTTTAGAAAGAGCGGCTCATAATTGTCCAGTGCATCATGCTTTGTCAGAAATGATAGAGAAAAATATTTCGTTTACGTATTTGAGTTAGGATTAAACCACATGCCAATTTAGAGATTGTTATGCATTGCATAGCAAAGTATTTTATAATATATTTCTTTGTCAAAAATATACGAAATATGAAAATAACTAAAAGAAGAGGGTTTATAAAGAATATCACATTTGCGACATTCTCTATGTCATTTTTACTTCCTTTTAAATCGATATTTGGATTTACAAATAGTTTTCCTCCTTCATGGATTGAAATTTTAGAGATTGCTAAATGGTGTCCGACTGTTCACAACCTTCAACCTCAAAAACTAAAAATAATATCTGAAACAGAAGCTCATCTTTACTACAATCCTAAAAGATTGCTGCCAATTGGTGATCCTAAATCTATTTTTGCAACAGTTACTATGGGAGTATTCATTGAACATCTTTCAATAGCGGCAGGTTATTTTGGATATCAAGTGAATTTAACTGAATTATTTGAGGATATTTCGATTAACCAATCGGATAATACACTTTTTGCGAAACTGCAATTATCTGAAAGAAAAATCAAAGAAACAATAGATAGTAGTTTAATAACTAAAAGAAGAACATCAAGAAATAATTATGATGGGATGCCAATTACAACTAAATTATTTCATACAATGAAAAATGAAAGTGCTAAGTTTAATAATGAATTCTTTCATACTTCAGATAAAGAATTGATTGAGCTAATCACAAAAATAAATAAGGATGCTTTATTTGATGATCTAGACAACAACCCTTTAAGGGAAGAATTAGATAATCTATTTAGATATAATAAAAAAGATGCAATAATAAAAAAAGATGGATTGTGGTCAAGATGTATGGGCTTTAGTGGTGTGCTTTTGAAATCTGTTTTCCAAAATCATGAAAAATGGACAAAAGGAATAAGTAAAATCTTATTAAAACAGACCTATATGTCCTCTTTCAAAGGAACTTCATCTATCGCCTGGTTTGGAGGAGAATTCAAAGACACAAACGATTATTTAAATTGTGGAAGAATGATGGCGAGATGCTGGCTATTAATAACAAAAGAAGGAGCATATATTCACCCATTCGGTTCTTTAGTTACTAATAAAAAAGCAAATGAGAAAATTAATGCAGCATTTACGCAGCCATCTTTAGGAAAAGAAATATGGATGATATTTAGAGTAGGGTATAGCAAAACTCCATCAAGAAGTTACCGATTAGAAACAAATAACTATTTAATTAAAACATGAGACATTATATCATTTTATTTTATGCATTAATAATTGAAAGATACAGAAAGCTATTAATGTTTAGCGATACTTCAATTCAGTTTATATTCTTGCCAGGATTTAACAGATTGCGACATTTTAATTCAAGAGCTAGAGCCTATTCTGAATTTATTAATGCTAAACATAAAGTGCCAGCATATAAAAATTTTCTTAAATCTAAAAAATTCATAAAACCGTCATTCAATGGATTTACTCCAAACATATCAGAAATACCAGTAATTGATAAAGAAAATTATGTTAAAATTTACCCGCTTGAAAGTAGGTGTATTGATGGCTATATACCAAAAGTTGGGGTTGTAATTGATGAGTCTTCTGGAAGTAGTGGTACGCCAACTAATTGGGTGAGAGGGAGCAAAGAAAGAAATAGAAATACTAGATTTATTAAGTTTGGAATGCGGAGGCTTTTCGGAGACGAGCCAATGTTTATTATTAACTCTTTTGCATTAGGAGCGTGGGCTACTGGTATGAATATCACAATGAGTTGTTTAACTTTTGCAAAGGTTAAATCGTTAGGCCCTGATTTGGGGAAAATCGAAAATTCGATTGAGCAGTTTGGGAAAAATCACCAATACATTATAATGGGGTACCCGCCCTTTCTTAAGTATTTAGTTGATCAAACAAAACTTGATCTTTCTGAATATAATATATCTTTTATATTTGGGGGAGAGTCTATGTCAGAAGGGATGAGAGATTATCTTTTAAGAAAGGGAGTGCGAAAAGTATATAGTTCCTATGGTGCATCTGATCTTGAGTTAAATATTTCTTCTGAAAGTGACTTTACAATTAGTTTCAGAAGAGCATTGAGGGACAATAAAATTCTGAGAGAAAGAGTCCTAAAATTTACAGGAGCACTTCCTATGATATTTCAATACAATCCAGCTGATTTCTTAATTGAGGAATCTGAAAAGGGGGAACTTATTATGACAATATGCAGACCAGATTATATTGCTCCTAAAGTACGCTATAACATACATGATAAGGGTCATGTTTTAGAATATAATGAATTATTAGAAATTTTGAAAGAACTAAATCTTGATTCACAAGTAATACCATCAAATACTGATTTGCCAATTCTCTTACATTACGGAAGAGCAGACATGACAGTGTCATTCTTTGGCTCCAATATAAGCCCAACAGATGTTCAAGAAGTAATTTATTCGTTTCCAGAATTATCTAAAATATCAAACTCTTTTGCTCTTAAGGTATGTGAGGATAATAACGGAGATAAGGAACTTATCATATCTATTGAATTATCAGATAATATACAAGCTGATAACTTTAAAACAAATAGTTTTAAAGCTCGGTTTTTTAAAAGCTTGGAAGAAGTAAATCAAGATTTTAAAAAAGGAAATGAAATGGCTAATGATGAAAATAAAACAAAATTACTTTTCTTTGAATATAATACTGATTCATTCGCTGAAAACGATATAAGAATAAAATCTAAATATCTTAATTAAAACCACGCCCAAATGAGTTGGTTTGTTTTTGGTGGACCTCTCAGTCCTAAGTCCGAACTTTTTTAATAAATTAAAATAATTAGTAACTTCACCCTTAGACGTGAAGTGAATTTTAGATATTTGCCGCATAATTGCATCATTAATAATTATAAAACTAAAAAATATGAAAAAGATTTTACTAACATTAGCTATTGCTTTTGTGCTAATACAAATAACAAAGGCACAGGTTATAACATGTCTTCCTTGTGATCAATTGAGCATGACTGTTAATGTATCTGATACCAATTATCTTAATATATATCATGCAGGACAATATTTAACCCATCCTCAAGAATTTAATGTTTTTGCGTGGGAGTTTACAGACCAGCAAGGCAATATAATATTTGAAGATACAATAGTGGATGATGCAATTGTTAGTTTTTCTCACAGTTTTCCAATTAGTGACACAATGAATGTTACTGTTTATCTAAGAAATGATTCTGCTAATTTGGATAACTGGTATATTTCTCAAGGTTTGTCGCCTAATGGTAATTCAATTAACTGTCTTTTTGAAGATAAAATATATTGGGAGACAGGTGTTTATCCATCTGGCACCCCGTGGGGAAGATGGGAGTTTATTACTGGTGATTATTCTAATCCTGGAGTAGATCTAAATGTTGTTTTAGCAGTAGATGATTTCTCTTATCAAAAGAAGAGAACTTGTAAAAATTGTTGATATTCTTGGCAGAGAAACATCTTTTAAAAATAATCATATATTGTTTTATATCTATAGTGATGGAACAACAGAAAGGAAATATATTTCAAAATAATTGAAGAATCTATATTTTTTAGGATTAATATTTCTTTGTTTAACGAGTAACTGTCTTTACTCTTCTCAAGTAGATTCTCTAAGATTAACTTGGGAAAATGAAGAGCTGTCAGATTCTCTAAGATTTAATGCAATAGAAGAATATGAAGAGTTATACTCTCTCGTTTCTCCTGACTCTGTACTTGTTGTACTTGATTATTATCATGATTTGGCAATTACAAAGGGTGCAGATCGACAATTATATAGGTCATTTCTTAGAAAAGGAAATATTTTTCGATTACAAGATAGAATTGATGAAGCAAGAACACATTATTATGAGGCCCAACTTGTAGCGAAAAAAATTAATAATGCTAGATTAGAAGCTATCATTATTGGAAACTTAGGCAATCTTCATCTACATCAAGGTGAATATTTAGAGTCCATAAAAAAATATAATAAAGCAAAAAAGATTTTTGTTACTGAAGGTGATAAGGATGGTGAAGCTAGAATGCTTAATGCTACTGGAGCAATTAATTCCAGAATAGGAAATCACGATATTGCTCTAGTTCATTATGAAGAGGCATTAAGTATTTATAGCTTATTACAAGGTGATGAGTATAATGCTGGCTTAGGTACAACAACGATATTAATGAATATAGGTCTCATACATTTCAAAAATGACTTATTTATTAAAGCAGAATCATCTTTTATAGAAGCACTTAAAAGACTTAAAACTGATAATTATAAGTACTATATTGCAGGTTGCTACAGTATGCTGGCTCAAATATATTTATCATTAAATCAAATCGAAAACAGCTTGCTTTTTGCTAATAAAAATTTTGATATTAATAAAGAATTGGATACTCAGAGTGGAATTTTAGAGGCTAAAATTATACTTGCTAAAATCAATTATCAAAAGAATAAATCTCAAGCAATTGAACAGTTAGAGAATATTCTAGAGTCAGTTTTTCAATCTCAATCTTTAGAATCAAAAATGGAAGTTTCTGGATTGCTTTATAAAGGATATAAATTTCAAAATAAGTTAGATCTATCTCTTAAAATGTATGAGTTCTTTAATTTATACAATGATAGTATTAAAGCGAAAATCGACAGTTATGCAATTGCTAGAGAAACAGTAAGAAATGAATACGAAAAAATATTATTTGAAACTAAATTAAATAATGAGAAAGATAAAAACATCTTAAAATTAAATCAAATTAAGAAAATAGCTTCTATAATTTTTATCTCAATAGTTTTAGTTCTGTTATTAATTTACTTTATTGCCTTAAACAACAAGAAAAATAATAGAAAGAGAGATGCTCTTATTAGAGCAAATTAAATTCCTTAAAGAAAACAAGGTTGCTGCGATTCTCGAGTCCAATAAATTCGAATTATCTAAGAACAAAATTGATAATCATTTGGATAGAGTATTAAATGAAACAGATTGGAATGTTCTTTTAATATTATTAGATAATCCAATGGTATTGAATAGGGAAATTGCTGAAAAATCTAATATGAGTATTGATGGTATTGGTTCTTCATTAAGGAGAATGTATGATTACTTTGAAGTTAATGAAACTAAATATAAGAAAGTTGCCTTAATTCATAAGGCAGTTAATATTTCGGAAAGAATGCATAATAAAAATCCACATTTAAATTAAAAAAATGAAAAAACTGTTGTTTATTTTACTTTTACTTCCCTTTACAGGTTTTGGGCAGTGTCCAACTATTGGTCTTCCAAATTCCTATAACTGCTCAGATATTGCTCAGTTTGTTATTGATTATCCAAGCTGTAAAAACTTACCTAGAACTTTATATTTACCATATACTTCTGGTGGGGATTTAACGAATTACCCAGGACTAGACCAATTAGATTCTATTAGTGGTCGTTTAGTTTGTGATGAATGTGATATAACTTCTTTTGCAGGTCTCTCTAATTTAAAATATATAAGTGGAGATTTAAAGATTGATGAGCCACATAATTTTGAATTAGACAATTTTTATGGTTTAACAAGCTTAAATTATATTGGTGGATCACTTAAATTATCTGAATGGTCTCTTGAATCTACTAGTGGATTAGATAATTTAAATAATGTAAATAAAATTGAAATATATGAATGTAATAGTTTAACAACTATTATTGGTTTTGAACAAATCGATACTCTCCTTGAAGGTCTATATATAGATGATAATTTTGCACTAAGCAATCTTAATGGCTTTAGTAGTTTGCAATATATTGGAGCCGATTTAGAGATTAGAGATAATGCTCAGTTACAATCTTTGTCTGCTTTAATTAACCTTAAAACAGTAGAAGGAGAACTTGAGATAGGAAAAAACCCTATACTTACTAGTCTTTCTGGATTAGATAGCGTAATCCCAAATCTAATAGAATCACTTAATATACATGAATGTGATTCTTTAAATTACTGTGCGCTTGATAATATATGTGAGTATATTGATCAACAATATGGTATATCAACGATTTATGATAATAATACTAATTGTAATTCAATATTAGATATTTCAAATGATTGTAATACTATTACTAATTCTAATTTAGAAAATAGTAATGAAACGAAAAATATAGTAAAAATTATAGATATATTTTCAAGAGAATCTAAAAAGCTTAATAATCAACTGCTTTTTTACATGTATGATGATGGAGTAGTTGAGAAGAAAATAATTATTGAATAAACAAAAACCCACTCAAATGATTGGGTTTCTTTTTTGTGGGTCTTACGGTCCTTATTTTAAACTTTTTTAGAAAATTATTATGTAATTTTGCCTTGTGAAGAAAAATAAAAAAGACAATAGAAGGCAATTTCTAAAGAATACCTCTTTGTCTTTACTGTCAGTTGCAGTCTTTCCAACTATTCTTAAGTCCGAGAATTCTACAGTTTCGTTAAGTAAGAAGAATTCGGTTGTTGATTGTGACCAATCTAGTGAAGATCTTTATGGGCAAGGTCCATTTTATACAGCAAACGCACCATCTGTTCAGAATAATCAGCTAGCAGATATCAGTGAAGCTGGTACGCGTATTATTATTAGTGGTCTAGCTTATAATCTTGAATGCTCAGAGGTTATTCCAAATATTGAAATTGATATATGGCATGCTAATGACGCAGGAGATTATGATAATATTGGATATAACCTGAGAGGAAAGACTACGACAAATAGTCAAGGTTTTTATGTTTTTGAGTCAATTAAACCGGGGCTGTATTTGAATGGAGCTACTTTTAGACCATCACATATACATTTTAAAATAACACCTCCAGGATTTAACACCCTAATAACTCAACTTTATTTTCAAGGCGATCCCTATATACCAACAGATGCAGCTGCTTCAATAACTAGTGGGGCATTTGACGCTACCAATCGTATTATTCCTTTAGTATCAAATTCTAATGGAGATCTTGAAGGAACTTGGGATATTGTAATTGATGGTGATGGAGTTCCGGTTGGGACGAATAATATTTATCTTGACAAAGGAATTATTTATAGTGCAAGTCCTAACCCATTTATTGATCAGATTGAAATAAGTTATGGTGTTTTTCAAAAAGCAAAGGTTGGCATATCTGTATATGATATTAGTGGGCTGAAAGTAGCGACTGTTGATGAAAAAATATTAGATCCTGAGAAATATTCTGTATCGTGGAAGCCTCATAGTAATCTGCCTAAAGGACATTATTTTATATCAATAATGATCAATGATTTTCAAGTGCATTATACTAAAGTTATTAGACAATAATTCAAAAGAAAATCACTCAATTGAGTGGGATTATTTTTAGTGGGCCTCTCAGTCCTAAGTTCGAACTTTTTTAGAAAATTAATTTGTAGATTTACTTTATGAAAATCACATTGATAATATTATTTTTTATTCCTCTTTTAGTGTTTGGGCAACAAAGTAGAGGATATGATGTAAGACCGTTAGATGTGCCAATTGGAAATATAAATAAGAATAACACTGTTTTAATATCAGACATCCCTACATATATATGGCATAGAGGTTGTGGGCCAACAGCATTAGGGATGATTATTGGTTATTATGATCTCCATGGATATTATGATTTATTTTCTGATAGTACTATAGTTCAAACAAATAATATTGATATGTCTATTGCTAGTGAAGATCACTATAATGATTATTCATTACCACTAGATTATTATCCAAATTTATTGCAGGATAATTCTGAATTAGGAGCCTCTCATCAGCATAATTCAATTGCAGACTTTATGAAAACATCTAGCAGTGTTTGTGGTAACTATTGGGGATGGAGTTGGTCTAGTGATATTGGAACTGCTTTTGAGGATTATATTCATTTTAGAAACCCAAGTTATATTACTAATACTGAATATGAGTATTTTTCGAACAATAGTTGGAATGAATATAAAATCGAGATTGATAATAACAGGCCAGTAATGATTCTTGCTGATACTGATGGGGATAATCTAACTGATCACTTTGTAGTTGGCATAGGATATAATGATGTTAGTCAAGAGTTTGTTTGTTATGACACATGGGATATTAATATGCATGGGTACGCATGGAATGGATAATGGTATAAATTATGGTATACATGGGTTCACTAAATTTAGTATAGATAATAATGTTACAGGTTTAGATAATATAGCAGAGAAAGAAGGCGCATATAGGATAGTAGATCTTTTAGGAAGAAGTACAAAAATAGTGAAGAATCAACCTCTCTTTTACATCTATGATGATGGAACAGTGGAGAAGAAAATGATTATTGAATAAATAAAAACCCACTCAAATGAGCGGGCTTAATTTTTGGTGGGCCTTACGGTCCTAAGTTCGAACTTTTTTATTTCTTAGTAGCTTTTAGATTAAATACATAAGGAGTACTATTCTTTTCTCTTTTTTCTAAAACATATTTCCCTTTTTCCTTTTTAATCATTCCATCCAATAAGAATGGACTATAATCAAATTCTTCAAAATGTGTTAGTTTTAATCCGTTAGATTCTAATGCGGAAAATATATTTGTTAGTGAATGGTTCCACCAACATGTTTTGGTTACTAATTCTGAACCACCATCAGTATAAGTACCGTTTTCAATTTCAATGTCAGGTTTAGGATCGTAGAAATAGTCGTATCCATTATCTTTTATGAGATCTAAAAAAGGGTGAAATTCAGTTAATAGAAACAGTCCTCCTTTTTTTAGGTGAGTAGCAATGGTTGCAGCCCATTTATCTAAATCAGGAAGCCATCCAATTACTCCATAAGAGCTAAAAATTATATCAAACTCTTTGTTAAGTTTTAAATCTAAAACATTGCTTTCTATAAAGTTAACATGCATATTCATTTCTGCTGCTATTCTTTTAGCTTCATTTATTGCTGCATCTGAAAAATCTACACCAGTTACTTTAGCTCCCATTCTGGCAAAAGAAATACTATCTTGACCAAAGTGACATTGTAGATGAAGTAATGACTTTCCTTTTACATCTCCGATAGCATTAAGTTCAATAGGTTTTAATGAAGTCTTACCTTTCTTAAATTCTTCATTATTATAAAAGTTAGATTTTATATGAATAGGAGTTCTTTTATTCCAGGCTTTTTTATTGGTTTCTATATGTTTTTTAAATTCTGTCATATTTAAATGTTCTTGGCTTTAAATTATGCTAAAATAATAAAACCCACTCAATTGAGTGGGTTTCTTTTTGGTGGGCCTTACGGTCCTAAGTTCGAACTTTTTTATCGAGATAAATTGCTTTGGAAGTGTAAGTATAAATCAACATTATACATTATAATGTAATTTTTACTATCAAAACAGTAGTAATTTTATTATATTTGCAGTGTTAAAAAAATCAAATTATTAAATCAAATTATTAAATCAAATACTATGAAAAAAATTAAACTATTACTTGTGTTTTGCATGCTGACAATTTCTAACCTAATTTTCGCGTCAATTGTACATGTTCCAAATGTAAACGCAACAGTTGCATATTCTACAGGAGGAGGATTTCCTACTCCAATTACATTAACTGTTGATGCTACAGATATAGACTTTACATATTCAGATTTCGCTGGCATTAACGCTCAAAATTTTAATAGTCCAACAGGAAATATTTTTACAGTTACTCCTGCGGGAACATATTCTGATGAACTAAAGTTGTATCAATTTAATGATCCAATTAATGGAAGCAATTTTTTGAATATTGATGGTGCAACTGGTTACGGACCAATGCAGCCCGGTCAGGAACCAGCAGGAATTCATTATGTTGGTGTTAAAACAGCTAATAACAATTATGCTTGGATAATGATTGATGTTGTGCCTGGAGTCGAAATAATTATAATGGGATTTGCATTTGAAGATAATGGTGGACCCATTGATGCTGGTGATATTGGTATTTTACCTCCAAATTCTGTATATGACATAGTATCAAATTCTACAGTCCATACTACATTGAAGGTTGCAATTGATGCATGTTCTTTAGATGGTGCTTTATCAGGTGCTGGACCATTTACATTATTTGCGCCAACTGATGCGGCCTTTAATTTATTAGGACAAGCAACAATAACTGCCTTACTAGCTGATATACCACAATTAACAGATATTTTATTGCACCATGTTGTTGGGGACAGTGTATTGTCTACAATGTTATCAAATAACCTTGTTGTGCCAACTTTGAATGGCGATATTACAGTAACAATATCTGGTGTAAGCGTTTTTATTGAATCTGGGAACGGAACTATTGCTGAAGTAACAGGTGCTGACATACTAGCAGATAATGGAGTTGTACACGTTATTGATGCTGTTTTATTACCAGCGCCTCCAAATTCAATTTATGATATTGTATCAAATTCACCAGATCATACTACATTAAAGGTTGCAATTGATGCTTGTGCATTAGATGGAACTTTATCAGGTGCTGGGCCATTTACATTATTTGCGCCAACTGATGCTGCATTTAATTTATTGCCAGCAGGTACAGTTACTGCTTTACTAGCTGATATACCACAATTAACAGATATTTTATTGCACCATGTTGTTGGAGACAGTGTATTGTCTACAATGTTATCAAATAATCTTGTTGTGCCAACTTTGAATGGAGATGTGTTAGTTACGATTAATTCTATGAGTGAGGTTTTTATAGATAACGCGCAAGTTATTGTTGCGGATTTAGTTGCAGATAATGGAGTTGTACATGTTATTGATGCTGTTTTGTTAACTACAACTACAAGTGTCTCTGAATTAAATCATTTAGATAAAGAATATTCATATTCAATTAACATTCTTGGAGAAAAGATAAATAGAAATTTAAGAAATCAAATAATCTTTGATGTTTATAAAGATGGAAGTATAACTAAAAGATATGTGCGTTAGAAATTTATAATACCCCACTAATTTGAGTGGACCTCTCGGTCCTTATTTCGAACTTTTTTATCGAGATAAATTGCTTCGGATGTGTAAGTATAAATTAACATTAAACATTAAACATGAAATATAAACTTAAATTATTAACTACTTTTTTAAGCCTCATTATATCTCAATACAGTTTTGCGCAATTCTTAGCGTCCAACCCCATTGAAACTTCATTTACAACTGTTGAAGTTGGCGAAAGAATGCTCAATACTTTCTCCTATGATTTTAATGAAGATGGAATATTAGACCTTGCTTTAGATGGAGGAATGTCCTATCCTCAATCCTTTGAATTTTATCCAGCATCAAATGCAATTATACTTATTGGAAATGGTGATGGAACATTTACACAAAGTGCAACTTCTATTAATTATGCTACGGGTGGCATAAATAACCTATTAGCTATCTCAGATTTTGCTGACTATAATGTAGATGGAAATGTAGATATGCTAGTATATAGTTTCTGGGATAATGGATTTTATCTTTATGATGGAAATGCTAATGGTTTCATGACATTTGATGCTCCAACGTTTTTTAGTTGCTCTACTCATGGATACGAAGCAATTTTTATTGATTATGATGCGGATGGCGATTTAGACATTGTATCTGCATGCTCTGGGTCTCATGCTCCTCTTCTACTACATGTATTCGACAATACAAACAATTCATTTACTCATAACGTCTATGGAGATGTGAATTCAACCGGCTATTCTCTCGATTTAAAACATGGAGATGCGAATGGCGATGGTAGAATGGACTTTTTTATGCCTATTGATAGAGGTTTTACTTTATTCACACAAAATGCCAATAAATCATTTGAAATGGAATTTTACCAAGAGGGATGGAATAATCCATTGGGCCAACTTCGAGACCATAAACTATTAGTGGATGTAAATCAAGATGGTTCTGATGATGTCATAGCATATAATAGATCTTTCGAGAAGCTCGATGTTTTCAATTCATCAGGACCTCCTGTATTATTTGATCTGTCTTCTAATGCTAATAATTCGTCACCGGAAATAAGGCATATTATATCGGATTATTTTTATGGAGGCTTTATGTACTCACACGATATGGACTTAGACTCAAATACAGATATTGTATTCGTTCAATCCAATGGCAGTGATCTCGACTCCCTTGTAATTGCGTTTGATCCATTCAATATAAATAATTCCCATCAGCTTCAAGCGATTCCATTAGGGGCAGATTGTAGCACTGAAACTGGTAGAGGTATGCTTTTTGAAGATTTTGACAATAACGGATTAGACGATATTTGCTTCTTGGGTTCTGACAATAAAGTTCGTGTAATATTAAACATGAGCCCCCTAATTGGAATTAATAATTTTCAGACGCAACTAACCGAAGGATTAGTTTATCCTAACCCTAATTCTGGGGTATTTTTTATTGATCCAATAATACCATTAAATACGATTGAAAAGGTTAAAGTTTTTAATCTTTCGGGTCAACTTATTTATGAGAGTAGTACACCTAAACAACACCAAATAAATACTGAAGAAATGTTGAGCGGAGCATATATCGTAGTCATTAAGCTTGATAATAGTTTGCTTTATGCTAAAATAGTTATTGAATAATTAATAATAAGTTTTAGAAGAAGAGTTTAGATAGGGTAGTTTTTGCTTTGTATTTATATTTGCTTTATCAAAGAAAGTTCAGATATTTTTAATAGTATGAAGTCCAAATCTAATAAGCTTCATTGAAAACTACTATCTGAATTTAACAAGCAGACTTTTATAGTTATCTTGTATTGTTTTGATGATAACTGATTTATCGGCCTTGAGTCCGTCAATGATATCTATTTGATTAAATTCTCGCATATTGGAATCCCCCCAAAGACTAAATTCAATAATTATAGGGGTTAAACGAATCCCTTTTTCCGTTAACAAATAAATATTTTCTTTTTTGTTATTTGGTGCTTTTGTTTTGAAAATCAGTTTACAAGATGCTAATAATTTTAATCTAGCAGATAAGATGCTAGGAGCAATTCTTTCATCTGAATCAGAAATTTCTTTGAAAGTTTTTTTATGTTTAATGAGCATATCTCTAATAATTAACAAAGACCATTTATCGCCTACAACATCAAGTGTAGAAGAGATTGGGCAGCCAGAACGAAATTTCATCATCATTTTTTATATTATTACTATTAATTCGATAGTAATGTGTATTTTTACTTTCAATTAATAACAATATTACAAAAATTATGTTAGCAGGACATTTTACAACCGCATTAATAGCAAAACAAAAATTCCCAAAAGGTGGGTTACTTTATTTTCTAATTATATCACAATTACAAGATTTCTTGTGGTTTCTTTTTCATTATTTAGGACTTGAATCAACCAGTCCAAGTGATGCCTTTGATGCTACTTTAAGTAATATGGTAGTAGATATGTTGTACAGCCACGATTTGTTACCTCAATTATTTTGGTTGGCAATTGTTTTCGTACTTGGGAAACTTCTATTCAAAAGCACCAAAATAGGCTTAGTAAGTGTAGTTTTAGTTTCAATCCATTTTGTTTTAGATTTCTTTTCAGGTCATACTCACCACATTTTTGGGGCAGACACAATGGAAGCCGGTCTTGGATTGTATGCTTCTAATCCTTATTTAGCCATATTAATAGAAGCCTTATTTAGTATTGGCGCTTTATGGTATTTCTTTGCAGAAGAAACGAAAAAAGGAATTATTAGAACTACAAAAAATAGAATTGCAATTATTTCTGTCTTTGCTTATGGAATCATTTTCATGCTACTGATTGCAACAAAATCTTTTAGAGAGTTATTTAGTATTCCAGATTTTGATTTAGGATTTAATACCAATATGCCTACTCTCATTTTTACATACGCAGGAATGCTTTATTGCTTAAATTACTTTGTACCAAAATTTACGATTTACAAAAAATAATAAGTTAATGTTTGAAGGAATATTAAGTTTTATTAAGGAGTTAAAAATTCGGAACGAATACTTGTTTTATTTCGGTTTGTTTTGTTTCTCTCTATCAATAATATTTATTGTTTTAACTAAATTTACTATTATCCAAGTTCACGGAGTAAACGCTTGGTTTAAACCCTTTAAGTTTTCTGTTTCAATAGCATTATTTTCTTGGACAATGCTTTGGTACTGTCATTATTTGCCAAATTTTAATGTAGTACCATTTAATTGGGTGGTTATTATTTTGTTTGGTTTTGAACTTATCTATATCGCATTTCAAGCATCAAAAGGACAATTATCACATTTTAACTTTAATACACCACTTTATTCTGTATTATATTCGTTAATGGGCTTAGCGGCTGTCATTGTTACGCTTTATACTGCTTATATTGGGGTCCTCTTTTTTACACAGTCCTTTCCAAATTTACCAAGCTATTATGTTTGGTCCATTCGTTTAGGGATATTAATTTTTGTTGTTTTTTCATTTGAAGGAGGTTTAATGAGTTCTCAGATGAGTCATAGCGTTGGTGCCGTAAATGATAACTCGAATTGGTGGATTATAGGTTGGAGTAAAACTGTAGGCGATTTAAGAGTTTCTCACTTTATAGGTATGCATGCCTTACAGTTACTACCATTGCTTTCATTCTATTTTTTTAAAAGTACAAAAGCAACAATTATTATTTCAATATTTTACGGAATTTTAGCAACAACAACTCTAGTTCAAGCATTAAATGGTAAACCTATTATTACTCAAAAAAAATAAAATAATCGGAATAAAAATTGAAATATAAAAATATATTTCTTATGTGTTTGGACAAGAAACTCCATACAGAAAGATAACGCCTCTCTTTTACATCTATGATGATGGAAGAGTGGAGAAGAAAATGATTCTTGAATAAATAAAAACCCACTCAAATGAGTGGGTTTATTTTTGGTGGGCAATGAGGGACTCGAACCCCCGACTTCCTCCGTGTAAAGGAGGCACTCTGAACCAACTGAGTTAATCGCCCTAAATTTGATTGCAAATATATACGATTTCTTATTACGAGCAAGTCTTTTTAAATTTATTTAAACAACTTCAGCAACGACAAATGTACTGCCTCCAACAAAGATCAAATCAGCTGCATGCGCATCTTCTTTTGCGCATCTAAGTGCTTCTCTCACACTAGGAAATGTTTTTCCTTTAAGTTTGTATTTATCTGCTTTTTGTTTTAAATCTTCTGCATTCATCGCTCTTACAATATTCGCATTACAGAAATAATATTTTGCATCTTTTGGTAAGTAAGATAGAATGGTGTCTAAATTTTTATCATTTACTGTGCCAAAAACAATATGAAGCTGTTTGTATTTTAAGTTTCTTAATTGTTTTGCTATTTCTTTAATTCCATCTTCATTGTGTGCAGTATCGCAAATTATTTGAGGATTTCTACTTAAGCTTTGCCACCTTCCTAATAGTTTAGTATTGGCTACTGTTTTTAGTAAACCATGCCTAATATTATCATCAGTTATTACCCATTCTTTTTTTTGTAATTGCTTTATCGCTTCTATTACAGTATTGATGTTCTCTTTTTGATATTCCCCTTTTAAATCACTTTCATATCTATTTTTGTGACTAGCATAAATGAGATTTGAATTTTTTTCTTTGCAAGTATTTTCGAAAATAGAGATTGTTTCTTTTTGCCTTCTCCCAATTACTAATGGAGTTTTGTTTTTAATAATACCAGCCTTTTCAATTGCAATCTTTTCAATAGTATCTCCCAATAGATTGGTGTGGTCTAAACTTATGTTTGTAATTATTGCTAGTTCAGGATGGATAATATTTGTGCTGTCTAGCCTGCCGCCTAAACCTGTTTCGATTATAGCAATATCCACTTTTTGTTTTGCAAAATAATTAAAAGCCATAGCTACTGTAAATTCAAAAAATGAGAGTTCCATTTTCTTAAAAAATAATTGATTTTCCTCAACAAATTTAACTACCTGTTTTTGAGTAATCATCACTCCATTTATCTTAATTCTTTCTCTGAAATCTTTAAGATGAGGGGAGGTGTAAAGCCCAACCTTTATTCCTGATTCCTGCATTATAGATGCAATCATATGAGCAGTTGAACCTTTTCCATTTGTACCCGCAATATGGACACTTTTAAATTGTGTATGTGGATTTTTTAAATGCTTTAATGCGGTAACTATATTTCCAATATCAGCTTTATAAGCCGCTTCGCCTATTCTTTGATACATCGGTAAACGGCTGAATAAATAGTTAAGCGTTTGAGTATAGTTCATTAATTTAAACTAAAAAAATAAACAATTTTTCCTTGTTGATTAGTTGGTGCGGTTTGTTTGGGATCAAACTTAGTTTTAAGGGCGGCCGTTTTAGCTCTTTGTAACAATTTTTTATTTAGCGTTGTTGAACCTTTTACTCCAGGAATTGCATTAATCACATTTCCCAATCGGTCAACTGTAATTATAACCACAACCTTTCCTTCTACTTGTAGATTATATATTGGTTTTGCTTTAAATTCTACTTTCCTACCACCTAGCTGATAAGCAGTTCCATTTTTTCCAATTCCACCTCCTTCATATACTTTTGAATTCTGATTTCCTTCTATTGATCCTTGGTTTCCTTCTCCTTTTTTCTTTCCTTCTGAACTAGTCTTAGTTTTTTTACTTCCAGAGTAAAGCGCTTTTTTGTTTACTTCAGGTTTTTTTTCTTCAATTACCTCTTCCTTCGATTCTTCTTTTTTGATAACCTTTTTCTTTTTTTCTGTTTTTTCAACTACTGTTTTTTCAATTAAAGATTGGGTGACAATTTCTTCTGTACTTTCTATTTGTTGTTCAATAATTTTTTCTTCAACTATTTCAGTTAATTCTTCAGTACTTTCAGGATCAACTTCTCCAATGCCTTCTTCATTAAAACCAAAATTAATACTTATTCCTTCTTCAGTAGGTGGTGGATCTTGGTATTTTAATCCCATAAAAAGAAAGGCAAGCATAAGCAAAGTATGAAACAGAATTGTTCCAATAACTCCTTTGCGTTTGCTTTTTTTTTCAGAAGCTGTCATACTAATTAGGAGATGTTGCTAGTACTATTTTGTATTTGTTTCTATAAGCAATATCCATTATTTTCACTACATGTTCGATAGCAACTGTTTTATCGGTATGTAAGATAATTGCAGGCTCTTTTTCGTTATTAATGAGTAGTTTTAGTTCTTGCTCAATACTTGCAGCGATAACTTTATTTTCATTAATATAGAAATCAATATCCTTAGTTATTGAAATAGAGATAGTTTGTTTTTCTAATGTTTTTGCTTTACTGCTTGGTAAAAGTAACTTTAAGGCATTAGGGCTAACTAGTGTAGAGGTAAGCATAAAAAATATAAGTAATAGAAAAACAATATCCGTCATGGAGGACATGTTAAAATTTGCACTTACTTTATTTCTACTTCTTAATCCCATTATTCATTGTGGTGTAAAAGGTCCAAAAATTCAGTTGTTTTTGCTTCTAGCATAAAGACTACTTTATCCACTTTGGATACTAAGTAGTTGTAAGCAATAAAGGCTATAATTCCAACTATTAAACCAGCTACTGTAGTTGTCATTGCAGTGTAAATGCCTTTGGAAAGCATTTCTACATCAATGTTACCTCCAGCACTTGCCATTTCGTGGAAAGCAACAATCATTCCAATCACAGTTCCTAGAAACCCAATCATTGGGGCAGCTCCTGAAATAGTAGCTAGGTTAGCTAAATTATTTTCCATTTTAAATACTTCAAGCTTGCCTTGATTTTCAATAGCAGCTGAAATATCAGTCATAGGTTTATTAATTCTGTTTACTCCTTTTTCGATCATTCTTGAAATAGGGCTATCTGTATTACGACATAAAGTTTTTGCAGCTTCAATGTCTTTTGCTTCAACAAAATTCTGTATGCTTTTTAGAAATGCGTCATCTTCAATACTTGCCTTTCTAATAGCCGAGAAACGCTCAATTAAAATATAAATTGCAAAAATAGAAAGTAATCCTAGAGTTCCCATTACTAAGTTTCCTCCAATCCCTCCTGAAGTAATTAAGTCAATAATAGATAAAGTTTTTTCGGTAATTACTGGAGTATTTAAGCTGTCAGTAGATAGTGGGATTTGTAATAAAATTGTATTCATAGTTATTAAACGCTAAAGTTAATTTTTATTGCATAAATATGTAAGTGGCTGCTCCAGCTAAATACCCCATTAATGCTAATAAAGAAATATTTTTTAAGTACCATATGAAGTCAATTTTCAGAATCCCCATAACAGCAACTCCTGCAGCAGAACCAATAATTAAAACGGATCCTCCTGTACCTGCACAGTAAGCTAAAAATTCCCAGAACTTTCCGTCAATAGCAAAGTCACCTACGGGTTTAATTTCATACATTCCCATAGCTCCAGCTACTAAAGGTACATTATCCACAATTGAAGAAAGAAGCCCAATTATCATGTTGATGATATAAATATCTCCATTAAATGTTTTGTCTAAGAAATTAGCTACAATATCCAATTGCCCTGCTGACTGCAAGGCTGCTACTGCTAATAAAATCCCTAAAAAGAAAAATATTGTTGGAACATCTATTTTTTTCATTACTCCAATAACCGAGAGTTGAGATTTTTGTTCATGGTTTTTACTTCTATGTAAGATTTCAGTAACTAACCAAAGTACTCCTAATGATAATAATATTCCAACATAAGGAGGTAAGTGAGTAATAGTTTTAAAGATTGGTACAAATAGTAAACCAGCTACCCCCATGTAAAACACTAAATTTCTTTCAAATGATGAAGTTGGATCGGTATAATGTTCTTTGCTTTCTACTTTTAGCGGCCTTGTTACTTCCCCTTTAAGTTTAAACGTTAAATAAATTAAAGGTACAAGTGCACATACTACTGAAGGTAAAAATATAGAAGTAATGATATTACTTGCTGTAACTTGCCCTCCAATCCAAAGCATAATAGTTGTAATATCACCAATTGGGGACCAGGCTCCTCCCGCATTAGCGGATAGTATTACCATACCTGCAAACATCCATAAATTTTCTTTGTCCTTAATCAGTTTTGTAAGTAAAGCCGACATAACAATTGCAGTTGTCAAGTTATCTAGAGCAGCGGAGAAAAAGAAAGTGATAATGCTTAAAATCCACATTAAAGCGACCTTCTTGTTAGTAGTAATTTTATCTGTAATAATTGAAAACCCTTCATGAGCATCAATCAATTCTACAATGGTCATTGCTCCTAAAAGGAAGAATAAAATTTCAGCAATATCTACTAAGTGGTGCCCTAAATGCTCGTTCATGTGGTGCACATCAGTACCTGTAAAAGCGTAAAGAGCCCAAGTAAGCCCTCCAATAATTAATGCGGAAGCTGCTTTATCAACTTTAATTGAATGCTCTAAGGCAATTGCCATGTATCCTAAAACGAATACAATAATCATTAGTGTTGTGATCATATTTTCTTCTATTGGGTTTTTTAATGTCTAGTTTTTTTGTAGGTAAACTGTTGTGCTAGGGAATGCAAAATCACTATTGTGTATTTTTACAATCTCCATAATTTTATAATTTACTTCTTCTTTAACATTTATTAAATCCTCCCATTTTGGGCTGTCAACAAAGTACATTACCATAATATCTAATGAGCTCGATCCAAATTCTTGAAAACGAACTCTACCATCTTGATTTGTTTTTTTATGCATATTGATCATTTCTTGAATGTCATTAACAATTGCTTTTATTTGTTCTGGAGCAGTTTCATAAGTTAAGCCAATATTAAACTTTACTCTTCTTACAGGCCTTAATCCTAGGTTATCTAATTCCGCATCAATCATTTTTTTGTTTGGAACAGTAACTAAACTTTTGTCAAAAGTTCTAATACGAGTGCTTCTGAACCCTACTTTTTCAACTACACCGGTTACAGCGCCTACAGTTACAATATCACCTACAGTAAATGGTTGGTCAAAAAAGATAGTGAAAGAGCCTAAAAGGTTTTCCAAACTTTCTTTGGAAGCCATAGCTAGGGCAAGACCTCCAATTCCTAATCCTGTTGCTAGTGCAGTAATATTTACCTCAAAAATATTCCCCATTACAATTACTAAAGCAAATACATATGTAATGATTTTTGCAATTTCAACAATAAAAGGAATGAGCTGATCATCCATTTTATTTTCAGTAGCTTCAGCTCTTTTATTTAAAATTAATCCAATAAAATCGATTACTTTTAAGATAATCCAGAAAATAGAATAAACATATATAAGAGAAAAACCTTTATTGATAAACATCTTTAATCCCACTTCATTTTCTGGATCTAAATTCCACACGGCAGGATATTGTATGTGCGTGCTTCCAACGTATATTACAGATAGCATTATGCAAAAACCAATAGGTTTAGTGAGTAATTTGTCAAATTTTTCAATACCTACTTCTACACCTTTTTCACCTAATACTTTAAATAATAAATGACTTAAGTATTTTGAGATTAATTTTTTGAAAATAAATCCTAGAAGAAGAGCTCCTAAAAACCAAGCGTAGTCTTGAATTGTATTTCCTAATATTTCCGTAAGTAAAAATTCTGTTTCCATAGTATTTTATTTAAACTAATTGTTTTAATGCAATTTCAATAGCAGTCTTTGATATATTTATTTTACTGTTGTTAATTGAATGTGATTTAGTTAATGCATTTTTAATGCATTCTGAAGTGTCAGCAAAAATTGCTTTGTCATTCATTTCAACATTGTCTTCCATAAGGTAAGCAAAAACTCTAGCCATTCCGCAATTTGCTATAAAATCTGGTAATACACTAACTCTTTCATCAGCACTTTTTGAAATAGGTCCAAAAAATATTTCTTTGTCTGCAAAAGGAACATTTGCTCCTGATGAGATAACTTCTAGACCGTTATTAATCATAGCATCTAATTGATTTTGAGTAAGTAAGCGTGAAGCTGCTGCAGGAACAAATATTTCAGCCCCCACATTCCATATCTTTTCGTTAGCCTGTTTAAAAGACAGCATATCTTCAGTTTCTAAAAAGTTTGATGTACGTTTTTCTAAAAATGATTGTATTTCTTGAAAAGAATAACCTTCAGCTTTTACTACTCCTCCATTTTTGTCAATAATCCCTACAATAATAGCGCCAGCTTGTGCTAAATAATAAGCGGCTGCTCCAGCAACATTTCCCCATCCCTGTATGATTACTCTTTTACCTTTTACCTCTCCACCATAAATATTGTAGTAATGAATGATAGTCTCTGATACACCATATCCTGTGATTAAATCACCAACAGAATAATTTTTATTTGGATTAGGTGTTAAACTTTCTTCTTCAACAATTAAAGGGACACCAATTTTTAGTTGGTTAATGATTTTCATTTTACCCTTTTCATCTCTTCTGTGGTGGCCGTTTAAAATCCCCTCTAATGGGAATAAAATCCCTTGTTCCTCACACATGGGTATCACTTCATGAACCTCATCTACATTCATATCTCCTCCAGTACCGTAATATGTTTTTAATAAAGGTTTTGCAGCTGCATACCATCTTTTTAAAACCTCTTTTTTCCTAGGATCTCTTGGGTCAAAGTTTATACCTGATTTTCCTCCTCCAATTGGAGGGCCGGCAACTGTAAACTTAACTTCCATAGTTTTTGCAAGTGCCAACACCTCATCTTTAGTGACCCCAATTCTCATTCTTGTTCCTCCAGCTGCAGCACCACCTCTTAGTGAGTTTATTACTATCCAGCCTTCAGCATCTGTTTTCTCATCTTTCCACTCAAAAACTATTACAGGTTTTTTATCTTCAAATTTCTTTAATAATTCTTCCATCTTCTTGGTTATATATTTTATGCAAATGTATTAAATTTAGGCTTAAATTTCATGAATAATCCCACCACAATTATCCATATCGGCACCTGTAA
Organism: Cryomorphaceae bacterium BACL11 MAG-121001-bin54; assembly: GCA_905182255.1. Taxonomy (GTDB): domain Bacteria; phylum Bacteroidota; class Bacteroidia; order Flavobacteriales; family BACL11; genus UWMA-0277. The sequence goes on along the minus strand of CAJJAH010000001.1, from coordinate 245,662 downwards.
CAGATTGTAGGCAGTTTACTTCATCTCTCAATCTTAGAACACCAAGGAACGCAAAAATTAAGGACTCTTTAAATTCGATTAATTCTTTGTTTGGTACAATTATTTCTGCCTTAGAATGGAATCTAATTCGGTCCATTAAAAAAGAATTAAATACACCTCCTCCTGTAAGTAGTGCTGATTCATCTTTTAAAAATTTACCTATTTGAATCGCTACATGTTCACAAAAAGTACATAGTAGGTCCTGACTTTTATTGTTTTTAAGGATTGGTAAAATATTTTTTTCTACCCATTCTCTTCCTAATGATTTTGGAGCTTTCTTCACATAAAAATCCAATTGATTAAGTTGCTGCAAAATTGTTGGTATAATTTTCCCTTCTCGAGAAATATCTCCATTTGTGTCATACTCAATTCCCAAATCTTTGCAAAGATTATTTAATACAATGTTGGCTGGGCAAATGTCAAATGCAATTATTTCCTCATTCTTTTTTGTAGATATATTAGCAAACCCACCAAGATTAACACAATATTTATATTCAGGAAAAAGTAATAAATCACCAATTGGAACTAAAGGAGCTCCTTGCCCATTAAGTGAAACATCTAAACTCCTAAAGTTATTAATGGTTGTTATTTTTGTAGCATTAGAAATAGTTTTTCCACAACCAATTTGTAGAGTGTAGTTATTTTCTGGCTGATGAAATATAGTGTGCCCATGAGAAGCGATAAAATCTACTTGTTCATTTTTTAAGAATAGATTAATTGTTTGTCCTATGAATAGTCCAAATTGAATATCAGTTTGTTCAACTATGGCTTTACTTTTAGTGTGAGTAGTTGATAATTTTGATTTCCAAAAAATAGGATATTTTAGAGTTTCTGATTTATCAATTTTGTATTCCCATTCTTGATTTTTAGTAAAAGTACATATAGCAAGGTCAATTCCGTCTAGTGATGTTCCAGACATAATACCTAAAACTGTATATTTTATTTTCTCAGTCATCAATTTCCAAAAATAGTTTAAAAAATGTATTTTTGTATAAATTTTAAGAAAAGCAAATAATGAATTTTGAATTGACGGAAGAACATAAGATGATTAGGGATGCAGCAAGGGATTTTGCTCAAACAGAATTATTGCCAGGTGTAATTGAAAGAGATGAAAATCAGTCCTTTCCAACTGAACAAATTAAGAAGTTAGGAGAGCTTGGATTTATGGGCATGATGGTTGATCCTAAATATGGAGGAGCAGGAATGGATACTATCTCTTATATTTTGGCTATGGAAGAGATTTCTAAAGTAGACGCTTCTTGCTCAGTGGTTATGTCAGTAAATAATTCATTAGTTTGTTGGGGATTAGAAACTTTTGGTAATGAAGAGCAAAAAGAAAAATATTTAAAACCATTAGCTAGTGGAGAAATAATCGGCGCCTTTTGTTTGTCAGAACCAGAAGCAGGGTCTGATGCTACTTCTCAGCAAACTACAGCTATTGATAAAGGAGATTATTATTTATTGAACGGAACAAAGAACTGGATCACCAATGGAAGTTCGGCTTCTATTTACTTAGTAATGGCTCAAACAGACGTGGATAAGGGTCATAAAGGAATTAATGCTTTTATTGTTGAAAAAGATATAAACGGATTTATAGTTGGTGCAAAAGAAAATAAATTAGGAATTAGGGGTTCTGATACGCATTCGTTGATGTTTACAGATGTTAAAGTTCCAAAAGAAAATAGAATTGGAGAAGACGGATTTGGCTTTACTTTTGCAATGAAAACCTTATCAGGAGGTAGAATTGGAATTGCTGCACAAGCACTTGGTATTGCTTCTGGAGCATATGAATTAGCTCTAGAATATTCTAAAGAAAGAAAAGCGTTTGGTAAAGAAATTTCAAAACATCAAGCTATTGCATTTAAATTAGCAGATATGGTTACTGAAATTGAAGCAGCAAGATTGTTATGTTTAAAAGCTGCATGGCTTAAAGATAATGGCAAAAATTATGATACTCTTGGTGCAATGGCAAAAGTATTTGCTTCTGAAACAGCTATGAAAACTACTGTTGAAGCCGTACAAGTACATGGTGGTTATGGTTTTGTAAAAGAATATCATGTAGAACGCTTAATGCGTGATGCAAAAATCACGCAAATTTATGAAGGAACTTCTGAGATTCAAAGAATTGTAATCTCTCGTTCTATTTTAAAATAATAATTATGAAAAAACTTATTTTATTGTCATTTTTAATTTTATTTACTTCTTTAGTAAGTGCTCAAACTGATAAATTTAAAATCAATTCTACTTATTTAAAGTTTTTACCTTCCAACTCAAACCCCGAGGATTTGCGCGCATCTGACATCCCTTCAGAGGAAGTACTAAAACAAATGGGATTATCAAATGCTGAAATTACTGAAGCAATGAATTATAAATTTAATAAAGGTAAATATGCTAAAGGATCAAATGATACAGCTTCAGATAATTCTAATATTGCAAAATTTTATGAAAGTTTTGGGGACACTTTACAAATAGATACTAGTTCATTTCCTAAAGCAAGAATTTATGGGCAGGATATATTTAGAAATAATAAACTTTCATTCTATCAAAAAGCATTGGATGCTAAAGCTCCTGAAAACTATAAAGTAGGAAGTGGTGATGAAATTTCTATTTCTGTATGGGGTTATTCTGAGTTTTCTGAAAATTTGTTAGTAGATGAGAGAGGATATATTACACCTAGTTCTTATGGAAGAATCTATGTGAAGGGTTTAACTTTCAAAAAAATGCGTTCAATACTAAAGAGTAAGTTTGGTTCATTTTTGGATATGAAAAATTCTGAAATTGATGTTACTCTTTCTTATTCTAGAGTTATTACTGTGCATATCGTTGGTGAGGTTTATAATCCTGGCTCGTACACAATACCAGCTATCAATACAGCTTTTAATGCTTTGATTGCCGCAAATGGTCCTAATCAGTTAGGCTCTGTTCGTAATATTTATATTAAACGTGATGGTAAGACAGTTGATTCTTTAGATGTGTACCAGTTCTTGTTTAATCCAATTGGCTCCCAAGATGTATACATGCAAGATGGAGATTATTTATTTATTCCTCCCGCAAAACATATTGTAGAAATAAAAGGTGCTGTGAATCGCCCTTACACTTATGAAGCAAAAACAGGAGAGCATATTTCAGAGTTAATTAAATATGCTGGAGGTTATACTACAAATTCATTTACTGATTTATTGACATTAAAGCGTATTGATTATAATTCAGTCAAAGTAAATGATGTTCATAAAGATCATATCAGTTCTACAATTGTTCAAAATGGTGATGAAATTATTGTAAATACAATCTCTAATAAATTATCAAATTTTGTAAATATAAAATCTAGTATTGGTGTTTCTGGTGATTATGAGTTTGTTCAGGGAGATCGTTTATTAGATTTACTGAAAAGAGCTAAATGTATTTCTGAGAAAACTTTTGTGGATAAGGTATATATAATTCGTACGAACAATGATAGAACGAAAACTCATATTACAGTTAATCTTACAGCAATTTTGGAAGATTATAGTCACATTGATAACATTCTATTAAAAGAGTACGACATTATAAATGTACTTTCTCTTGATGATTTTGATGACGATTTTTCTGTATCAGTTTTAGGCGCTGTTAGGAAATCAGGAAGCTTTGATTTTGGAGATAAAATGACTTTACAAGATGTTTTGTTGAAGGCAGGAGGTTTATTGCGTCAAGCTGAAGGAAGTAGAGTAGAGATAAGTAGAATTATGGATTATGATATATCATCTAATAAATTAAAGCCTCGCGTTGCTATTGTAAAAACAATTAAAATTGGTGATGACTTAGTATTAAGTAATGAAGCAGAAGAGTTTTTATTACAGCCTTTTGATCAAGTTTTCGTTAGAGAAAACCCAAATTTTGAACCTTCTAAAAATATTTCATTATCAGGAGAGGTTAAGTATCCAGGAACTTATACTCTTCTATCGAAGGATGAAAAAATTTCTTCAATAATCAAAAGGGCAGGAGGGCTTACAAGATTTGCATACTTAGATGGAGTTACGATGTTTAGAGAGAAAGTGTCAAGTACAAGTCAATCTGCAAATATTACTCTTAAGGATTTTTCTGAAGAGTTATTAGACTCTATTCTTTCTAAACCAAGTTTATCACTTTTATATCAGCAGGAACTACAAAATATGAGAGTAGAGAATTTTGAAAGGTTTAATAAATTGATAATGTATAAAAAAGTCTATCTAGACTTAGATAAAGCCTTACAATCTAATTTTTCTAAACACAATTTAGTATTGATTGAAGGAGATAGTATTATCATTCCTAAAATAATGGATCTTGTTCACATTAAAGGAGAGTTAATAAATCTTGAGGGAGGGTCAATAAGTGCACCTTATTTTGGTAGAAGAAGAGCTAATTATTATGTCAATAATTTTGCTGGAGGTTTCACTAAAATTAATAAGAAAGCAAATACTGTTGTCATTTATCCTAACGGAATAGCAAAAAAATCAATGAATTTTGGTTTATTCGTTATTTCCCCAGTAGTTAAGAAAGGGTCAACTATTAAAGTCATTAATAAAATTGATAAATTAAAACATAAAAAAATTCCAATAGATTGGAATCAAGCAATCGAGAAAACTATGCTAAAAGTTACAGCTATTCTTTCTTTATGGTTATTAGTTGATAGAGTAGCACCTGCACAATAATGACTAATTATAATAATGAAATACAGATCAAGGATATTCTGATTAAATTATCAAATTATAAGGCTTATTTATTTAGTAAGAAATTTACAATTATTTTTATTTCAGGAATTTTCTTTGTTTTAGGAGTTGCTTTTGAACTTCTTTCAGAGAAAGAGTACACTGCTGAACTTACTTTTGTAGTCGAGAATAACCAGCAGGCAGGAGGCTCCTTTGGTTCAATGTCAGGATTAGCTAGTCAGTTTGGCTTTGATATTAGTGGCTCATCAAGCTCAACATTTAGTCAGGATAATATTTTAAAACTGTTAAAGACAAGGGGAGTAGTTGTAGCAACATTAATGCAGAATAGAAAAGTTGATAATATAGACGATCTATTAATTGAACACTATCTTCATCTTAACAATATAAAAGATTCTTGGAAAACCAATAAAGATTTTAATTCATTTTCATTTAATGGAATGTTAACTCAGGTTAATGATAGTATTAGTGGTGATGTATGGATGAATATTATTGAAAATAAACTAGTCGTTGAGTTACAATCAAATGAAGCGAATATCATTAATTTATCTTATGTGTCGGAAAATGAAGAATTTGCAAAAATATTTGTTGAGACGCTAATTGAACAAATGAGTGAAATGTATATTGCTCATCAAACTGCTCAAGCAAGCAAGACACTAAATTTTTTAAGATCTAGGTCTGATTCAGTCTTTATAGAATTAGAAATTGCTGAAGAAGAATTTGCAAAAGTTAAGGATATTAATCAGCGGATTGTTAAAGCTTCAGGTCGCTTAAAAGAACTTCAATTAATGAGAAGTGTTGAGGTTTTGAATACTATGTATTTAGAGATTGTCAAAAATTTAGAGATTTCAAAACTTACGTTATTAAATCAAACTCCGATTATTCAGATTATTGATAGACCCATTCTTCCGCTCAAGGTTGAAAAAAAATCTAAAATATTTTTAGGCTTATTAGGGGCATTTTTAGGCGGTTTTCTCTCTCTATTTTTCTTTGTTTTTAAAAAGCTATTTGAGGATGCTTTATCAGAATAAATTAAAGAAATTCAATTAATTTTTCCAATTCAATTCCTCTAGAGCCTTTTAGCAGAATTGTTTTGTCATAAATTTTTTTACTATTTATTTTTTCAGCTAATTCGACTCTAGTCTTAAATCCATTTTCATTAAGACTATTAAATATTTCTCCAACAAATATACAGTCTAATTTTAGCTCATTTGTTAGTTTAATGATATGGATATGTTCCTTAATTGATTCTTCTCCTAATTCAAGCATATCTCCAAGTATGCAAAGTTTATTTTTGTATTGTTGATTTGCGAATGAATTTAACATAGCCCTCATACTTGATGGATTTGCATTGTAAGCGTCTAGTATCAGTGTATTTTTATTAGTTTTAACTATTTGTGAACGATTATTTTTGGGGATATAATTCTCAATACTTCTTTTAATGTTTATGCTAGAGACATTAAAATAGTCTCCGATACAAATAGCTAATAATATATTACTAATTTGAAACTCACCAATTAGGTGACTGTTTATTATTTCATTATTATATTTTATGCTAATCAGTGGTGTTATGTCAGTAATAGAAGCAGTAATATCTCCTGATTCTCCGTAAGTTTTCTTCAGTATTCCATCAGAAAGATTAAGTAATAGTTCATCATCAGAATTTACAAATAATTGTCCTTTACTATATTTGATGAACTCATACAATTCATTTTTTGTATCTATTATTGCTTGTAGACTCCCAAAACCTTCTAAATGAGCCGATCCAATATTAGTTATTACTCCATAATTTGGTTGTGCAATATTACAGAGAAATTCAATTTCTTTTTGATGGTTTGCTCCCATTTCAATTACAGCAATTTCATGTTGCTTATTGATTTTTAATACACTTAGTGGAACACCTATATGATTGTTTAGATTTCCTTTAGTTGCTATACAGCTTAACTCACTATTTAAAACGGCATTAATAAGTTCTTTTGATGTTGTTTTTCCATTTGTTCCTGTTATTGCAATTAAAGGAATATTTAGTTGTTTTCTATGATAAGTAGCGAGATCCTGAAGAGTTTTTAAGGCATCATGAACAAAAATTGTATGTTTATTGACATCGTATTCCTCTTCATCAACAATAGCATAAGCACAGCCATCTTCTATAGATTTTAGAGCAAATTCATTCCCGTTAAATTTTTCTCCTTTCAAAGAAATAAATATAGAATCTTTCGTGGCCAACCTTGTGTCAGTACAGATAGTTGGGTATTGTTTGAAAATGTCGTATATATCTTTAATATCCATGGTATTCTATAAAAAAACCCCATGTTTAGTGGGGTCTTATTATTAATATATAAATGTATTTTAGTTTCTTTTCTTACTATAGTCAGCGCCTCTTCTTTGATTTTCTTTAGCGCTGCTGACAGGTGCTCCGATCCGATCCATTGCACATCTAAAACCAACGGCATCAGTTGACTGGTCTTGATCAAGAAATCTTCTTGTTCCAGGGTTTAACCAATAAGCCCGATCCTTCCAAGAGCCGCCTTTGAATACTCGAGTTCTATCAGTTACTAATGAAGATTCTCCATAAGCATACATTTCACTAGAGTTTCCTGTTTTAGCATTATCCTTATATTTGTCTGCCTTTTGATTCCACTTGTCAATTTTGACTCTTGCAGTGTCTGAAGTTGTCTGTTCTTCTAAAAAATTATTCCAATCAATTCCCATTTGAGATTCAATATCTCCATTAAGATAATTTATATTATCAGATTTCTTGTAGTTTCTTCTGTAAGCATTTTCTTGAACATCAACAGGTACCATGGTAATTCTACCTAAACTATCTTTCTCAGCTACAAAACCATCATCATCTGTTTTTTGAGTCAAATATACATTCCCTCTAAAGCTTCTGTGGTCTGATACTGTAGTTTGTTCTATGATAGGCCTATAAACATCCATAACCCACTCGGAAACATTGCCAGCCATATTGTATAATCCATAATCATTTGGCCAATATGAGCGAACAGGTGCAGTAATATCAGCATTATCATTTAAGTTTCCAGCGACACCCATATTATCTCCTCTTCCTCTTTTAAAGTTAGCCATAATTTCGCCTTGATTCTTAGAATTTCCATTTCTTAATGATGAGCCATTCCATGGGTATAATTTTCTTTCATTTGTATTTTCTTCTTGTGTATTTCCTATGTAACCTAAGGCTGCAAACTCCCATTCTGCTTCAGTTGGCAATCTATAGCTAGGAAGTAATAAGCCATCCTCAATTCTAATTATTCTTGATTCCTCTCCACTTCCATAATTTTTATTAGTCAAGTTTCTTGGATTTCTTCTGACAATCCCCTCATACTGTCCAGCTAAATATGCTTGAGTAGTAAAAACATTGTCATCCATTTGCTCCATATCCTCTTGTAAAATTCCATTGTCAATAAGGATTCTTTCATTTACTCTATCTGTTCTCCAAGCACAATAATCTGTAGCTTGTTGCCAGCTTACACCTACTACTGGGTAATTTTTATATGCAGGATTTCTTAGATATTGTTTTACTAAAGGCTCATTGTAGCCTAATTTATCTCTCCAAACTAAGGTGTCAGGTAATGCTTTTTTATACACCTCTGGATATGACTGACCGTATACACGATTTACCCAAAATAAGTATTCTAAATAATCTTTATTTGTTACCTCTGTTATATCTAAGTAAAAAGAAGATACAGTTTGCTTCCTTGGAACATTATCCCACTCATACATAACGTCTTGCTCTACTCTTCCCATAGTAAATGAACCACCCTCAACAAAAGTCAAGCCAGGACCTGTTACTTGTTCAGTAAAACGTTCGTTAGTTTCATATCCGCCATTTTTTGAGTTATTATATTCCCATCCAGTAGTTGACGATTCCTTTCTTGAGCATGAAGCTAAGATTAGGATGCTACCCATTGTTAAAATTAATTTGTTTGTTTTCATATTTATTTATTGAAAATACTAGTTTGTTTTTATGTTAACTAAAATTGAGGACAACTTATTGTATTATAAGATTTTCCTTTTGATCGGCAAGGCATGTACAATGTAAATGATAATTCGTGAGCACCAAGTGTGTTACTATTTTTAAGATCACTTACAGTAACATCATAACTATACCCAAATTTGAAAGAATCTTGAATTAGTCCCATCATGAGTATAAATGAATCAATATTCTCTAAACTATGTCGAGCCCAAATACCTCCAACTACAGGTCCTTTTTTTGCGTAAATTCCATAATTAAATTGTTGAAAATCGCCTTGACTTTGGTAAAGGAAATTAGGAGAGATAGTGAAAGAATTATTACTGTATTCATTGATAACAATATTTCCTCCTGCGTGTACAGTTATTTTTGTTGGTAATTCACTATCACTAATAAAGCCTTGATTTGGTTGAGTTATGTGATGTGCTGCAAAGCCAAAAAAGATATTTTTAGAATACCCTAAAAGACCTGCTGAAAAGTCAGGAAAACTTTTTGTTGTTGGATTATTAGCAATATTTTCTTGAGTACTGTATACAAAGCCATCTCTTGGGTCAATCATATCTCCAAAGGTAAGATTGTTCCAGTCAAGGCTAATCATTCTGTAGGATGCTTCAAAACCAGCTTTCATAGCAAATTGGTTGTTAATTTTTAGACGGTATGAGTATTGCAATGTAACATGTGAAGTATTGAGGTTGCCTGCTCCAGCCCTGTCTTGAGATACTAATATGCCTAAACCACCTCCCAGAGCACTTATGTGTTGGTCGTAGGAAGCAGAGGTAGTAATATATGTTCTTCCTATTCCAGGCCATTGATCTCTATAATTCAAATTTACTCTTGGACATTCATTTGTTCCTGCGAATGCGGGATTTAAATACAATGGATTAGCATAGAATTGACTAAAAGCAGGGTCTTGTGCACTTGCTGTATTGCTCATGAAGATACAGGCAGATACTGCTATAAAAATCTTGGAAAATTTATTCAACATAAATTGGTTTTTTCTTAATTTCATTTTCACAAAAATAAACAAATTATTTACTATCTACTTTTACTAGTAAAGAAATTGCATAATAATTATATTTTTTTTGCGTTTTGTACCTGTTTAGTAAAAGGATATATAACTTTGCAACAATGAAAAAATTAATATTTTTAACTTTCTTGTACGCTCTTATTGCAGTGAATTTATACGGACAATATAACTCTGTTTTATCTAATGGAAAATGGTTTAAAATATCAACTAATAAAACTGGTATTTATAAATTAGATTACTCTAGTATATTGTCTTTAGGAATGTCCGTAAATAATTTGCAAATTTCAAGCATAAAATTATATGGTAATGGAGGGGGAATGTTGCCAAAATTAAACTCAGATTTTAGGCATAATGATTTAGTTGAAAATGCCATTAATATTTTTGATTTAAATAATAATGGTGTCTTTGAAGATGGAGATTATATTTTATTTTATGGTCAATCTCCAAACACTTGGAAATTTGATGCTCAATCAAGTTTATTTAAACATGAAACACACTTATTTTCTGACGAGGTAAATTATTTTTTAACAACTGACAATCAATACGATGGAAAAAGAATTGTGCGGAAACAAGCTTTACAAAATCCCACTAGAAACATAACTTCTTTTAATGCGTTTTCTTTTCATGAGCTTGAGCTTGAAAATTTAATAAAATCCGGAAAAGAATGGTTTGGAGAACGATTTGATAGTCAAAATACTCAATCTTTCGATTTCAATTTTCCTAATTTAGAAACAACCTTCCCTGTAAGTATAAAAACATCTGTTGCTGCACGTTCATTAAACTCTTCAGCGTTTCTAGTTTCTGTAAATTCTGACTTTTTACAAACTATTCCAGTTCAGAATATTGTTGCAACTTATGCTACAGAGTATGCTAAAACTTCTTCAAATACCACTTTATATACTTCGTCATCATCTAATCTTAGAATTGATATAGAATATAGCTCGTCAGATAACAGTGCTTTGTCCTGGTTGAATTATATTGAAATAAATGCGAGATGTAAGCTAAAAATGTCAGAAAATTTCTTATTGTTTAGAGATGCAGCTTTAATTACTAATGAAGTAGCTTCTTTTAAACTTTCTAATGCCAATCTTGGAATTAGTGTTTGGGATGTGACGGATCCAACCTCTGTTAAAGAAATGCAATCATCACTGGATGCTAATGAGCTTTCTTTTAATGATTCTATTAACGAATTACATGAATATATTGCCTTCAACAACAGCGCTTACTTAACACCTTCTATTGTTGGTGAAGTTGTTAATCAAAATTTACACAATACTCCTATAAATGTAGAATATGTGATTGTTTCACATCCTAATTTTTTAGTTCCTGCTGAACGTTTAGCTGATTTTCATCAAGAAAAAGATGATATTTCTTCAATTGTTGTTACACCAAAACAGATCTATAATGAGTTTTCTTCAGGTGTACAAGATGTAAGTGCCATTCGTGATTTTCTAAGATTTTTATATAAGAGATCAAATTCAAAATTGAAATATGTTTTACTTTTTGGAGATGGTTCTTATGATCCTAAAAATAGAATAGCTGATAATACAAATTTTATTCCAACCTATCAATCGCTAAATTCAACTAGCCCAACACTTTCTTATGTTACAGATGATTATTTTGGATTGCTAGATGATAATGAGGGCGAATTTAATAACGATTTAATTGATATTGGAATTGGAAGATTTCCTGCCTCTAATCTTTTACAGGCAAATGTATTAGTGGATAAAGTACAACAGTACTATGCAAAAGAATCATTTGGAAGTTGGAGAAATGACATTGTTTTTATTGCTGATGATGGAGATAATAATGATGGAAATACACACATGTGGCAAGCTGATACTTTAGCAAATATTGTGGCGGATAATTATAAAAATATCAATATTAATAAGATTTATTTAGATAATTATTTGCAAGAATCAACCCCCGGTGGTCCTAGAAGCGAAGCAACTAATAGTGCTATCAATAATAGAATAGATAAAGGAGCTTTATTAATTAATTATTCTGGTCATGGTGGACCCTTAGGTTGGACTGCCGAAAGAATTTTAGAGCTGGATCAGATTAATGCTTGGGATAATGGTAATAAATTGCCTTTATTTATGACTGCTACTTGCAAATTTTCATACTTTGATAATCCTGAACAAACTTCAGCTGGCGAATATGTTTTGTTAAATCCAAATGGCGGAGCAATCGCATTGTTAAGTACAACTAGATTGGTGTATTCGGATCCAAATCATAAATTAAATAAGCACTTTATTAAGGTCCTTTTTGAAAAGAAAGATAATGGAGAATTTCCAAGGCTAGGAGATGTATTTAAGCAAACTAAAGTACTGAGTGGAACTTCAGTTAATAACAGAAACTTTACTTTATTAGGAGATCCTGCTCTTTGTTTATCTTATCCTGAATATCATATACAAAACACTAATATTATTGATACTCTTAAAGCGTTAGGAGAAGTAACGGTTAGTGGAAGTGTTCTAGATGAAAGTGGAGTACTTACTTCATTTAACGGAACTGTATACCCAACGGTTTATGATAAAGAAATTATTAGAACTACTTTAGGACAGGAATCTTGTACACCAATGCCTTATCGTGATCAAAATAACATACTTTATAAAGGAGCTGCTTCAGTTATTGATGGCAATTTTTCTTTTTCATTTGTTGTTCCTAAAGATATAGCTTATAATTATGGTGCTGGAAAAATTTCTTATTATGCTGTTTCTGATGATATGGATCCTATAGATGCATCAGGCAGTGATGAAGGATTTGTAATTGGTGGAACTGCTAATGATATAGTTTATGACTATGATCAAGCAGAATTAGATGTATACATGAATACAAGAAATTTTTCTGATGGAGGTATAACTGATGAGAATCCTGTTTTATTAGCTGATATTTTCGATTTTAGTGGAATTAATACTGTAGGAAACGGTATAGGTCATGATATTACTGCTGTTTTAGATGGTAATACATCAAATCCTTTTGTACTAAATGATTTTTATGAAGCAAATAAAGATGATTATACTAGGGGAGTAATTAGTTTTCCTTTCTATAATTTAGAAAAGGGTAAGCATACTTTAATACTTAAGGTGTGGGATGTATTTAATAACTCTTCCGAGGCTACAATTAATTTTGTAGTTGCTGATGATAATGAATTTACAATTTCAAATTACAAAACTTATCCAAATCCCTTTTCTAATTCTACTGAAATATATTTCCAGCACAATAAACCAAATCAGAATTTAGATGTCTTTTTAGAGATTTATTCTATAACAGGAGCATTAGTTAAAAAACAGGAAGAAAGTTATAGTGACAATGGATATAGGATAGGTCCAATTACATGGAATGGAGATGATGAATATGGTGGAAAATTAAGTGCAGGAATGTATATTGCGAAATTGAGTGTCAGTAGTTCAGATGGGGATTTTACATCAAAATCAATAAGGATTATACTATTACCCTAATAGATTCGTTCAAGTCTACATAAAAAAAAAGTACATTTGCAAACTAAATTTAAGAAATGAAGAAAATAATAGGAATAATTTGTGCATCGTTATTAGTCTTTAATGCTTTTGCGCAGGATCCATCTTATGACGAATTAACAGGAGGTTTAAATACTATCACTACTGCTGTGCCATTTCTCTTAATTTCTCCTGATTCAAAATCTGGGGCTATGGGAGACGTTGGTGTGGCTACTACTCCTGATGCAAATTCTTTGCATTGGAATCCTGCAAAATTGGCTTTTGTTGATGATGATATGGGTTTTTCTATGTCTTATGTTCCATGGCTTAGAGCATTAGTTCCAGATATTAACTTATCTTACCTTGCTGGATACAAAAAGTTAAATGATAATGAAGCTATCGGACTTGAGTTACGATATTTTTCATTAGGAGATATTACTTTTACTGACATTGTAGGGAACACACTTGGACAATACAAGCCAAGTGAATTTGCTTTAGGAACTTCTTACTCACGTAAACTCTCTGATAATTTTTCTTTGGCAATTTCAGGTAGATATATTTATTCTAATTTGACAGGTGGGCAATTAGCAGGTGGTATCCCAACTGTTGCGGGACAATCAATAGCTGCTGATATTTCTGCTTATTATACGAACCCAATTAGACTTGGAGGTAAAGAGATTGACTTGGCATTTGGAGGCAACATCTCAAATATTGGTAGTAAATTAGCTTATACTGAAACTCCGGATAAAGATTTTATTCCAATCAATTTAAGATTAGGAACATCAATAGGTACAGAGTTTGATGAATATAATAAAATGTCTTTTGCGTTTGATATTAATAAATTGTTAGTACCTACTCCTCCAATATATAAAGCTGGTTCTACTGGACAAGATCCTGATGATATTGTTGCAGGTATGGATCCTAAGGTTTCTGTAGTCAGTGGTATTTTTCAATCTTTTTGGGATGCTCCAGGAGGAGTAAATGAGGAGTTTCGTGAAATTAATTACTCTATAGGTACAGAATATTGGTATGCTAATCAGTTTGCTCTACGAGCTGGTTACTTTTTTGAACATGATACCAAAGGGGGAAGAAAGTTCTTTACATTTGGTTCAGGAGTTAAGTACAATGTTTTCGCACTTGATTTTTCTTACTTAATAAATGCTAGTCGTGCAATAAATGGTAACAATCCTTTAGCAAACACTATGCGTTTTACATTAGTGTTTGATTTAGGAGCAATTTGAGAAAGTTGATTATGAATTTTAGAGTAGGTTTTGGTTTTGATGTACATCAATTAAAAGATGACTTAGACTTTTGGTTAGGTGGGATAATTATTCCTCACACTAAAGGAGGTCTTGGTCATTCCGATGCGGATGTTCTAATTCATACTATTTGTGATGCGCTCTTGGGTGCAGCTAATTTGGGAGATATAGGAAAACATTTTCCTGATACTTCTAAAGAGTATAAGGGAATTGATAGTAAAATTTTACTAAAGGAGGTATTGCTTTTAATTCGAAACAAAGGCTATGAAATTGGTAATATTGATTCAACTATTTGTTTGCAAACACCAAAAATAGGTCCTTATATTCCAGAAATGAAAAAGGTGTTAGCTTTTTGTATGAATATAGATATTGATCAAGTTTCTATCAAAGCAACTACAACAGAAAAGCTAAGCTTTGTCGGAAGAGAGGAAGGTGTTTCAGCTTATGCAACTGTTTTAATTAATAAAATTTAAAAACCTATTTTACTTTTAATTTTATTGTCTCTTAAGTAAACAAGCATTTCTGCTTCAGCGCAAACTACTCCTTTAGTGTTAATTGCTTTTACTGAATGCCATTTTTCAAATTTTCCATATTTATTCAAAGCATTTTCAGCTTCTATTATATCTTCATTACTTACGTAAAATTTAATGTGAAGATCAGTATTAGCAGGTCGTTTGTATTTTATATTTGCACTTTTCAGCCAAATCTCTAATTTTCTATTTTTCTGTTGAAAAATATTATAATACATTGTAGGGAAGTAAGGGTCGAATGCGGAGAATATTGTACCTCCAAAAATAGTTTTATGGAAGTTCATATTCAGTATTGATTTTCTAAGAACCACTTTAAATTCAGAATAATCAGCTGATACTTTTTTTAGTATAATCCGATTGAAAAAAAGTGGCGGGAAAATATTTAGTATGAAGCGTAAGGTTTCTCTTCTAAACATGAAATCAAAAGTAATAAAAAAGCCTGCATTTTGCAGGCTTCTTATAAGTGTATTTAATTAGATTTAATTAGAATTTATCAAGATTCATTATTTTAATCCAAACATTTCCGAAATCATTTATGAATTTCTGTTCTGAATCATCACATGCATATGTTTCTGCTAAAGCACGTAGTTGAGAATTTGAGCCAAATATTAAATCAACTCTAGTACCCATCCATTTTACATCACCAGTAATTCGATCACGCCCTTCAAATAAATCTGAAGATTCTAATGAAGGTTCCCAAGTAATTTTCATGTCAAGTAGATTTATAAAAAAATCATTTGAGAGGTATCCAGGATTGGAAGTTAAAACACCATATTTTTTACCTCTTAAATTAGTATTTAAAACCCTCATACCTCCTAATAGCACTGTCATTTCAGGAGCAGTTAATGTAAGTAAATGCGATTGATTTAATAGTAATTCTTCTGCGGGAATATTTTGACCAGGTTTAAGATAATTTCTGAATGCATCTGATTTTGGTTCTAAAATTGAAAAAGATTCTATATCTGTTTGCTCTTGTAACGCATCGTTACGGCCTGGTTTAAAAGAAAGATTAATATTATATCCAGATTTCTTTGCGGCACTTTCAACACCAACATATCCGGAAAGAATTATCAAATCAGCTAATGATAGTCTTTTATTTCCTATTAGAGAGTCATTAAATTTCGCTTGTATATTTTTAAGAGATTCTAGAACAATTGATAATTTTTCAGGTTGATTTGCTTCCCAAGTAATTTGAGGAAACAAAGCTAAGCGAGCTCCATTTGCCCCTCCACGTTTATCTGTCCCCCTAAATGTTGAAGCTGATGCCCAGGCAGTTGAAACTAATTGAGATACTGATAGCCCTGAATTCAATATTATTTCTCTAAGATTAGAGATATCTGAATCATCAATCATTGCATAATCTATTTTAGGAATAGGATCCTGCCAAATAAGTGTTTCAGAAGGAACTTCTTCCCCAAGATATCTTGAGATAGGTCCCATATCACGATGGGTTAATTTATACCAAGCCCTAGCAAACGCATCTTCAAACTCTTCTATATTGTCATAAAAACGTTTGGAAATCTCATTATAAATTGGGTCTGCAATCAGCGCTAAATCTGTTGTTGCCATCATTGGTGCATGGCGTTTTGATGAGTCATGAGCATCAGGGACTGTATCTGCTCCTTCATTATTCTTAGGGTGCCATTGTTGGGCGCCTGCAGGACTTTTACCTAATTCCCACTCATATCCAAATAATGTTTCAAAATAACTATTATCCCATTTAATTGGGGTCGGTGTCCATGCTCCTTCTAAACCACTTGTTATTGTATGTAATCCTTTCCCACTTTTAAAGCTGTTTTTCCATCCAAACCCCATCTCTTCTATATTTGCTGCTTCAGGCTCAGCTCCAACATGAGAAGCATCACCTGCTCCATGAGTTTTTCCAAAGGTATGTCCTCCAGCAATTAGAGCTACGGTCTCCTCATCATTCATTGCCATCCTGCTAAATGTCTCTCTAATATCTCTCGCAGATGCTAATGGGTCTGGCTTTCCGTTTGGCCCTTCAGGATTTACATATATTAGGCCCATTTGAACTGCACCTAGATGGTTGGATAATTCACGGTCTCCTGTATATCTTTTATCATCAAGCCATTCAGATTCTGGACCCCAATTTATATCTCCTTCAGGCTCCCATATATCTTCACGTCCACCAGCAAAACCAAAAGTTTTAAATCCCATTGATTCTAATGCGCAATTACCTGTTAATATCATTAAATCTGCCCATGAAATTTTTTGACCATATTTTTGTTTTATAGGCCATAATAATCGACGGGCTTTATCTAGATTTCCATTATCTGGCCAACTATTTAAAGGTGCAAAACGTAAAGTTCCTGATGATGCCCCGCCACGCCCATCACCAATCCTGTAGGTTCCTGCACTATGCCACGCCATGCGAATGAAAAAAGGGCCATAATGGCCGTAATCTGCAGGCCACCAATCTTGTGAATCAGTCATTAAATCATAGAGGTCTTGTTTTAAAGCTTTTAGGTCAATACTTTTAAACTCTTCAGCATAATTAAATCCATCTTTCATTGGATTTGATAATTTAGAATTTTGATGTAGAATTTTTAAATTAAGCTGATTTGGCCACCAATTTGCATTTGAATAGCTTTTAGTTTTTATTTTTTTTTGTTCACTGTAGCCAAAAGGACATTCTCCTTCTGTAGTATTTGATTCTGATTTATTTTCCATAGTTTATTTACTTTTATTTAGAATAGTCAATATTATTATAATTGGCATAAATTATTTGAGATTTTAGCTATTGATTTATTAAATAGTTAAGATTGCTTTTTTGATAATTTGCTAAAAAATTAATTGGATATTTTTTTATAAATGTTAATTTAATGCTGCAATTGCTTTTTCATAATTTGGTTCTGATGATATTTCATCAACTTGTTCAGTGTATATAATTTTATGAGATTCATCTAGTACAATAATGCATCTAGAGTGAAGGTTAGCAAATGCCCCATCTAATATTGTGAGTCCATAATTATGTCCAAAATCACCTGATACAAAGTCAGATAATGTAACAACATTTTCAATATTTTCTGCTCCACAAAATCTGTTATGAGAAAAAGGTAAATCTCTCGAAATACAAAGCACTTTAGTATTAGAAAGGTTTGCTGCATTTATATTGAAGTTTCTTACTGAAGTACCGCAAACTCCAGTGTCAATAGCTGGAAAAATATTCATAATAATTCTTTCACCTTCAAAATTATTTAAGGTCACCTCTTCCAAGTCTTTTCCAATTAAGCAAAAGTCTTTTGCTTGCTCACCAATTTTTGGTAAATATCCAGAAGTATTTGTTGGATTATTGCCTAATGTAATTTTCGCCATTTTATATTTTTTGATTGTTAATTTTCTTGCAAAAATAGAATAATTTAGGCATAATAATTAAATATTTGAGAGAATAAAATTGACTCTTTTGCTTACGGATAGTTTGGGAATTTTCACTAAAGTATAGCCAAGAGATTTATAAGTTTCAATTATTGAGCTTTCGATATTAATAGCTGCTTTTATATCCTCAATTCGTTCACCATCATTAACGTAGATTTCTTCCCAAAAGGGAGTAATAAACACTTTTTTATTAAAAACACATTGTTTTGTAATTTGAGTGATTTCGGCTGTTACCCCTAACTTATTTGCCTTTAAATAAGCAATACAATCAATACTACTTCTATCGAAAAAATAATTTTCATTTTCTGAACTGTTTAAATATTGTTCTTTACGCAAGCTAGCAATATGGTTTTCAAAAGCAATTTGATTTCCCCAAGGTAAAAGATCTCCTCCAATCATTATTTGTTCTGCAATAATCTCTCTTGAAATTTCTTCTGCACATGAGTAGCCTTTTTGCATAATGGCATTAATAATAGCTGTTTTTCCAGTTCCTGGTGCTCCAGTAATTATGTATTTTTGGTTCATTTTAAAGACTTAACATAACTATAATTGCACCTACGATTATTGCTAAAATCTTTTGAGTGCTGAACTTATGCCCATCACTACTTTCAAAAAGAATAGTAGTAGAAATGTGTAAAAATATACCAATAACCATGGCCATAATTTCATTGTGATAATTTGCTAGAGCTGTAAAAAAACTTCCGGCAAAAGCGCCTAGTGGTGCCATTAATGCAAAAAGCAGTAGATAGAAATAGGCCTTTTGTTTTGGTATATTACTTTGTAAAAAGAAAGTCATAAGTACAATAGCTACTGGCATTTTATGTAATACAATTCCTGTAAGTAAAGCATTATGGGCGTGCTGATGTAAATGTCCGCCTAAAGGCACTCCTTCAAGTAATGCATGTAAACAAAGGCTAATGAGTACAGAAAAAGGAATTACATTGCTTTTGTGGAAATGTCCATGTTCTATTCCTTGCGAAAAATATTCTAACAATATCTGGATTAGAAATCCACCCAAAATGAATAGTCCGATATGCTTACTTGTATTGTGCTCGAACAGTTCAGGTAATAGGTGTAATACACTTACGGCTAACAAATACGCCCCACTAAAAGTAAGGAGTAATTGTATATTCTTACTTTTCTTTGGTTTAAAAATTTCGACCACAATTGCACCGGCAATTACGGAAGCAAACAATAATCCTAGAGTTGTTAAATTCATTTCTTGCAAATTAGTATTAAACGATCAGAAATTTTTTCATCAAAATTATCCAATTTATAGTCGCCAAAGGTATTAATTATTTTTAGTCCTGCATTAGTGATAAATTCAGAATAATCAGCTAAAGTAATTGCTTTTACTTTTTCTTGAAATTGTTGTTCTTCTTTTCCATCAGTAATTCGTATATCTTTTAGGATAAATCCATCATTTACTTGCCTTGTTATATCAAACTGTATGTTATTAATCGTTTTTTGTTCTTTGAGCACCAAATTAGCAATTACCTTTTTTACATTCATAAAATCAATAATCAGTATGCCTTCTTTTTTCAGATTATTCCCCATAGCATTAATAGCCTTCTGCTCGTCTATATTATTTTCAAAATAACCAAAAGAGGTAAATAGGTTAGTAACGACATCAAAGGTATTTTCCTGATAATTCTCTCGCATATCATGTACTGAAAATTGTAGATTTTTGTTTTCATCCTTTTTAGCAGTGTTTATGCTGTTTTGGGATAAATCAACCCCAATCACATCCATTTCTTTTTTATTAAAGTATTTGGCATGCCTTCCTTTTCCGCAAGCAATATCTATAAGCTTACTTCCTTTAGGGATTTGTAAATAGTCAATTAAATTATCAATAAAAACCTGCGCCTCTTTTTCATCTCTATTTTTATAGAGCGTATGATAATAGGGGGAATCAAACCAGTTTGCAAACCAACTCATAATTGTTTTCTTAATTTCATAGGCATATTTTTTACTACTAAATTATAGGAATATTTTACTCATTGTTAAATTTGATGTTTACTTTAATTTCATATAAAACTTACGGAGTTACAATGTTTTTTATTCATATGCCAGACTTGAGTTAATTCCGTAAATTTTCCTCTTAGCCTTATTGCTTTTTCAAGGTTACATTTTAGGTTGCAGTATTCGAAAGTCATCATATTGCAAAGTGTAAATGTCTTCCCCATTACCTTAAATACTAATGTATTTTTATCAAAGGGTAGCTGTTCTATTGTTCCTTAAAGGGAAAGGCAATGTTATCTGAGATGGTCAAGATTCATTTCACCCTCTTTGCCTTATTGCTTCATACAAAATAACACCAGTGGCAACTGACACATTTAAAGAGGCAATTTTACCATTCATTGGAATTTTTGCTCTTGCGTCACACATTTTTAAAAATTCAGGCGAAACACCGTCCTCTTCAGATCCTATAATAATAGCAGTAGGAGTTGTATAATTCGGTTTATACATATCGTCCTGTGTTTTTTCAGTACAGCCAATTAATTGTATGCCACTTTCTTTCATGAATTGTAAAGCCAATTTTAAGTTCCAGGTTCGACAAACGTTAACCTTATGCAAGGCTCCAGCTGAAGTTTTTATTGCGTCAGCATTAATGGCAGCAGCATTTTGTTCAGGAATTAATATAGTATCCACACCAGCGCATTCTGCTGTGCGGGCAATAGCTCCAAAATTCCTTACATCTGTAATTCTATCTAGCACTAATATTAAAGGGTTTTTTCCTTCTTCATAGAGCTTAGGGATCACATCTTCAATATTGTGAAAATCAATGGGAGAGATAAATGCAAAAACTCCTTGATGATTTTTTCTAGTCAAACGATTAATTTTCTCTAAAGGAACATGCTTGTAGTTTATTCTCTTTTCGCGAACTAGTTTCCAGAGTTCTGCAAACAAATCGTTATGCAATCCTTTTTGGATAAATAATTTATCAATTGTTTTTCCGGATTCAACTGCTTCAATTACAGCGCGAATACCAAATATGTAGTTTTTTTCTTCTGTGTTATGCATTATTATCTTCTTTAAACTCAATTTTAGTAATGATATCTGGGATATTTCTGAGTTCTATTTCTTTTTTTATTTCTTCAGATTTAGTTTTAAGATCTTTAGTTAAGATCTGTTTTTTTCGCTTTTCCATTGGCGGATTTAGCTTTTCAGCATTTTCAAACTGAATAACACTCTCCAAAATATCTCTTGGTAATTGTGTTCCTGCTTTGTTTAGAGTATCAAGAAATTCCTCTGCAAAGAATTGGTCAATTTGTATTCTTCTTTTCGTTGTATGAGCAAATTTCCCTATTATTCTACAAACATTATCTCTTTCTTCAGGGCTGAGTTTTTCAGCAAATTCATATTCTTCTATTTTTTTTAAACTCATTATGATTGGCTCCAAAGAGTCTTTAGTAATGATATATACATTGTAGTCACCAGTGTTGTAAGTGAATTGATCAATGACCTGCAAGGTATTAGAGGGGATAACTAGAAATAAATCTTTTTTAACATCATCATGTTTTGCGTATTTTTTTAGGCTTTCTGTTTGTAATTTTATGTATTTGGGAAAATTCCTCAAGTCATCATTTGCAGGGCTCTTGGCGTCAAAAATAATTAGTTGGTCCATTATTTCTATGGAATTATCAGGCTTGTTTCTTGAGTGTGGAAAATCTTCTTGACTAATATATTTAATTACATGGTTGCGGCAAATAAGTTTTAGATGATTTTCAACATTTTTCTCATGCTCTCCCCAAGTCCATTTCATTTTTTCCAGCCTACTTTCTGCTTCTTTTACCCTTTCATCATTAAGCCTTTCTTTTTCTTTGGTTAAACTTTCTTGTAAGGTATTAGTTGATTCAATTGATTTTCTTAGTGTTTCGTTCCTATTTTCTTCTTCTTTTTTTAAGAATATATTCTCATTTTTAAGATCATTTCTTTCTTGCATGATATTAGAAAGTTTTTCTTTGTTAACGGAGTTTTCATTTTTCACTTGATCAAAAGCATTGGTTCTGGCATTAGCAATGTCAATGTTTTGTTGTTGTTGTTTTGCCTCAATTTCTTTAGCAGCAAGCACCCTTTCTAATTCTAATATTCTTTTTATATCTGAATCTAAATCATCCTCATTAGTGGATTCTTTCTTGAAATAAACTAACGTAAAGCCAGTAACTAATACTATTAAAACTAGGTATTCCATAAGTATTTTTTAAATTATAAAATGAGCACTAAAGTACCAACTTCTAATAGTTTATACAAATCAATTACTTCTTTATTTTTCATTCTTATACATCCATTTGAGGCAGGTTTTCCTAGCCTTCCTTCTTCTGATGTTCCGTGTATATAAATATATCGATTGAAGGAATCAATTCCTTTTCCTTTATTTTTTCCTTTTTCCAATCCATCTAACCATAATATTCTGCTGGTAATATCATCAGTTTTACTTTTTGTTTCATCATTGTAAATAGTTGCTATATTTCCAAGAAAAACTCTTGACACCATTATGCCATTTATTGGCGTTTTGTCGCCGTATTTTTCTTTTACACTGTGCAGTCCTATTGGTGTTTTATTACTTCCACTCTTGCTTCCTATTCCGTATGATGAACTTGAAATAGTATATTCTTTAATGATTCTTTTATTTTGTATGTGGTAAAGGGTTTGTTTTTTTATTGAGACATATATTATCTCATCAGTAAAAATATTTTTACTATCTAAATAATTATCTACTCGCTCTATTATTGAATTTTGAGCTATTGCATCGAATCCTAATAGACTAATTATAATGAGAGTAAGAATTCTTAACATAATCTCCAGTTTATAGTCTGTTGATTATTTTTAACGAGTATTTTATTTGTTTTTGAAAAGTGATTGCATCCTAAAAACCCTCTGTATGCTGAAAAAGGGGAAGGATGAGATGTGATTAAAATATGATGTTTTCTTTTATCAATCAATTCTGACTTTTTTTGAGCAAATGCACCCCATAGTAAAAAAATTATTCCTTCTTTTTTATCAGATATTTTTTTAATTACATTGTCTGTAAAGTTCTCCCAGCCTAATTTTTGGTGCGAACCAGCAACCTTTTCTCTGACAGTTAGTGTAGAGTTTAACATTAGTACTCCTTGCTTTGCCCAAGATTCTAAGTTTCCATTACTTGGTGTACAGTAGTTTAGGTCGCTTTTTAACTCCTTAAATATGTTCCTTAAAGATGGTGGTATTTTCACAGCATTAGGTACTGAAAACGCAAGTCCGTGTGCCTGACTTTCCCTATGGTAAGGATCTTGGCCCAAAATCACAACTTTAATTTTGTTAGGTATTGTAAAATTGAAAGCATTAAAAATTGCGTCATTTTTAGGAAAAATAGTATGGTTTTTTCTTTCAATTAACAATTTGCTAATAATTGCTTTAAAGTTATTTGAGTTTAGTTCCTCCTTCAGAAATGCTTTCCATTCTAAATTTAGATGTAATTTTTTAATTGTCATTTTATTATTTCAAATATAGTTAATCTCTTTTAAAAATGTATTTTTGTAGAAAATTATTTACTATGAAAAAAGTATTATTTTTTGCAATAGCAATAGTCTTGGTTAGTTTTATTTCATCGTGTGCTCTGCGTGGTGATCAATGTCCAGGTGTAGCTAATGTAAAATCATCAGCTTTACCGTCTTGAATTTGTTTTGGAGATTCAAGAGAAAATAAAAAAGCCTAAGTGGCTAAAAGTAAAACTACCAACTGGCCAAGCTTATAAATCTGTTAGGGGAATTACTAAATCACATGATTTACATACTATTTGTGAAAGTGGAAATTGCCCAAACATGGGGGAGTGCTGGGGTGCTGGGACTGCAACCTTTATGATTCTTGGAAATATCTGTACACGCTCTTGTGGTTTCTGTAATGTAATGACTGGTCGCCCATTAGCAGTTGACATTTTAGAACCTAAAAAAGTTGCTCGTTCTGTTCAGTTAATGAAAGTAAAGCATGCTGTTATTACTTCTGTGGATCGTGATGACTTAAGAGATGGAGGTGCAAGTATTTGGGTTGAAACTATCAATGAAATACGAAAAGAAAATCCTACAACAACTATGGAAACTTTAATTCCTGACTTTAAGGGAAGATTAAAAGATATTCAACCTATCATTGATGTAGCTCCTGAAGTGGTATCTCACAATATGGAGACTGTAAGAAGATTAACTAAAAAGGTTAGAATACAAGCTAAATATGATAGAAGTTTGGATGTATTAAGATACCTAAATGATGGAGGTATTAAGACTAAATCAGGAATTATGCTTGGTTTGGGTGAAACTGAAGCAGAAGTAGTTGAAACTATGCATGATTTAAGAGAAGTTGGCGTTTCAATATTGACTATTGGTCAATATTTGCAGCCTTCTAAAAAACACCTTTCTGTTATTGAATTTATTACTCCTGCACAATTTGATAAGTATAGAAGCATTGGTCTTTCCCTTGGCTTTCAGCATGTTGAGAGCAGTCCGTTAGTCCGATCATCTTATCATGCTGAAAAGCATATTCACTAGTAACTCATTGTATTTATATTTATATGTAAGTTGTTGTCTATATAATAGATAATCATTATATTTGTTACCTTAAAATTTAAACAAATTCATTTGATATGAAAAATAAACTTTTCTCCTTAATTTTTGCTTTTTTAGCAGTTACTTCAGTAAATGCACAGAAGTGTGGTACTTATGTTGGTTCTTTCGAAGAGCAAGAGCAAGAATTCCCTGCTTTTTACAAGAATTTAGAGGGAATTAATTCTGATCTCGAAGTTAATTACAAGTCAGCTTTATCTAAAATGAATAATTTAAAGATAGAAAATGGTAAAAAAATAATTCCGGTTGTAGTTCACGTTATTCATGATTTAGGGGGTGAAAATATTTCTGATGCATCTATTCAAGGAGCTTTGGATATTTTGAATGCAAATATAAATGGACAGGCTTCTAATTTTTTAAATAAAACACCAGATATTTTTGCTTCAGTAAGAGGTGATTTAAATGTTGAATTTCGTTTAGCAAAAATAGATCCTCTTGGTAATCCAACCACCGGAGTTCTTAGAGTTCGTTCGGAATTAACTAATGAGCCTGAGCCTAGAGACGCCGTTAAGGCATTGAGTTACTGGAATTCGTATCAATATTTTAATATTTGGACGCTCAAAAAGTTTCAGCCGCAAGATGATGGGAATACATTATTGGGGTACGCTCAATTTCCTGATACTAGAAGTATGTCAACTGACGGAGTTGTATTGTTAGCTAGTCAAATGGCATCAGGTGGGACTTTAACTCATGAGTGTGGACATTGGTTAGGACTAAGACATGTTTGGGGAGATGCCACATGTGGTGATGATAATGTTAAAGATACACCACCTGCAAGGGATCCGAACTATGGAATAAATTTATCAGATTTTCCTTATCACGTTGGTTTAGCTCCTCCTGCAGGTCAAACTGGACTTTGGGGTTGTGTTGCTGATTCTTTAAGCCCTGCAGGTGAAATGTTTGTTAATTACATGGATTATTCTTCTGATGCTCATGTTACTATGTTTACAAAAGGGCAAAATGAAGTTATGAATGAGACTTTAGAAGGATTGAATGATGAAGAGTCAGGGGTTTCGGGTATTGGATTTAGAGAGTATATGTGGTCCGATGAAAATATTATACTAACAGGAGTTGCTGATGGATTTGTAACTCCAGTTTGTAATCAAAATGCTGATTTTTTAAGTTCTTCAGGAAAGTACTTAATGTGTCTAGGTGAAAATATAGTTTTAAGAGGGAATGAAACACAATTTCCATCTGGTTCAGTAAATTCTATGCTTTGGGATTATGGTGATGGAGTTACTGATAATACAAATGCAAATTTAGTAGCTCATACTTACACTTCTGCAGGAAGTTATGATGTATCATTAACTATAGAATACGATGAAACAACCGAGGCTAGAGCTTCTAGTTTATCTAACCTTAATTTAATAGATGCAACTTCTTACGACTCAATTATTGAAACATTAATTATTCAAGGTTCAGAAATTGAATTAGTTGGCCTTGGCGCTGCAAATATCTCTCTTCATATTGACAATGAAGGTTATAGTATTGATTCTTATTGGTTACTAAATCAATTAAATACAGATAGTATTTTAAATGCAACTTATGTAGATACAATACAAACAGATTCAACTTTGTTTTTTAATGCTTACTTTGCGGATACACTTTTTTATAGGGGTGAACTAGATAAAAAAACATACGTGGCTTATTACAATAATTCTTGCTCGTCTACAACTATTAAAGAAAATGTAATTATTATTTCTCCTACATCATCTTCAAATTCTGATGGAAATTATACTTATGATTTTGAAGATGCCTCTGAACTATCTGCTGACTGGCAAATAAATAAGGCTGTTCCTTCTGGTGCTTGGAATTTCAACTCAATTGAAAACTCTTCATGGGAATGGATAAATGGAGTAGCTGTTTCCGGATCATCAGGATTAATGATAAATAAAAATAATTTGACTTTAGGGACTGATGAATTAATTTCTGTTGCATATGATTTAAGTGCTTTAACAAGCCCGGCAATTAAGTTTTCTTACTCAGGAGCTTCAGTTAATACTTTTCCTGTCAATGAGGTGAATTTATATTACTCAGATGATTGTGGAGAGGTGTGGAGAACTCTAGGTTCTTTAACTAATGTGCAGGTTGCTAATGCAGGCTTGTATACAACTAATTTCATACCAACTACATCTGAGTGGAATGATACAGTTATGGTGAAGAATCAATTAAAAAATGATAACATAAAATTTAAATTTGAATATGTTACTAATGGGAGGGCTAATAATTTCTATATAGATAATATTAAAATTGGAGAGGCCGCTAGCTTAATGCTTCCTAATATTACAATTAATTCAAGAGTTTCAATTTATCCTAATCCTTCAAATGGGATAGCATTTATTAAGCTTGATAATTTAGCTAATAAAGAGGTTAAGGTTAATTTAGTAAATATTTTAGGTAAGGAGATCATGCATCTATATAGTGGTGAAATAGTAAGTAACTATCATGAGATTAATAACATTGATTTTTCTCAAATTGAAACGGGAATCTATTTTGTTAAGGTTGTTGCTGATGGAAATATAATTATGACTGATAAATTAATCCTTAAATAATAAAAAATTAAGTCATTATAACTTATGGCTTTATTTTTACCTGAAGATCTCTAATTTTATCACTCCTTTTTCTAGGACCCCATAAGTCTTTTGGTTTATCCATTCACCAAGGTTTATGTATGTAGCTTTATCATCTATCTTAAGTTCAAGAGGTAAATGCCTATGTCCAAATACATAATAATCTATAGGGTTTTCTTTCTGCTCTTCTTTACAATAGCCAAAAAGAATTTCTTTTTCCGTACTACTGAATTTAGATTCATAACCACTTATACGACTACTCTTACTCCATTTATGCGCTAAAGTAAAAGAAAAGTTAGGGTGTAAACGAGAAAATATCCATTGACAGATTTTTGAAGTAAATATTTTTTTAAGAATTTTATAGAAATAATCACCATTTCCTAATCCATCCCCGTGTCCTATAAGTATCTTTTTATTGCCTTCTTTAATGATGATGTTTCCGTGATGTATTCTTACACCTATTTCAGTTTCTAGATAATCTCTCATCCATAAATCATGATTACCTGCAAATAAATGTACGGGAGTTCCATTATCTGTTAAGCTGGCAATTTTGCCTAATAAACGAACAAATCCTTTTGGTACTACTTTATTGTATTCAAACCAGAAATCAAAAATATCTCCTACTAAATAAATTGCTTTAGCATCTTTTTCAATTTCAGTTAGCCATTTGATAATCTGCTTTTCTCTTTTATGACTTTCCACAATATTAGGTGTTCCTAAATGGAAGTCTGAAGCAAAATATATTTTATCTTTTGTCAAAATTATTTTTCTAGTTGAATCCTCAGTAATTGGTTTGCTAATTTTGGGTCAGCTTGTCCTTTCGAAAGTTTCATTACTTCTCCCATAAATAAACCAATTAGGCTTTTTTTGCCTTCTTTGTAGTCTTTTGCTTTTTCTGGGAACTTATCAATTGCTAGTTTAATATAATCTCCTAAAGCATCACTATCACTTTCCTGTGTCCAGTTATTGTCAGCTGCTATTTTATCAGCTGTATCATTACAATCTAGCATTGCAGGGAATACTTTTGATGTAGCAACTGTATTGCTTACTTTTCCTTGATCAACAATAGAAATGAGGCTTGCTAATCTTTTAGGGTTTATTTTAAAGTCGGTAATGCTAATTGCTTTTTCATTTAGGTAAGATTTTATACTTCCGTTCACAAAATTAGCAGCTGACTTATAGTTTTTGGTTGAACCACATAATTCATTGTAATATAGTGCAATTCCTTTTTCATCTGTAAGAATATTAGCATCATAATCTGATAAACCAAATTCAGCAGTAAACTTTTGGAAAAGTTCGTTAGGAAGGGGAGGTAAATTATTTTTTACCTTTTCAATATATTCTTTGGTAACAATTACAGCCTGTAAGTCTGGTTCAGGAAAGTAGCGATAGTCATTTGCTTCTTCCTTGTGTCGCATTGAAATTGTAGAGTTATTGGCTGCATTAAAACTTCTTGTTTCATGGCTTACTTTTTTGCCTGCTTCTACTAATGCTATTTGTCTATCTATTTCAAACTCAATAGCTCGCTTTACATTTCGAGTAGAATTCATATTTTTTACTTCTACTTTAGTTCCAAATTCACTAGCTCCTTTCAGCATTACTGAAATATTTGCATCACACCTTAAAGATCCTTCTTCCATGTTTCCATCACAGATATCTAAATAGCGCACCAATTTTCGAACCTCATTTATGTACTGATAGGCCTCATCAGAGGAACGAACATCTGGCTCTGAAACCACTTCAATAAGAGGGACTCCTGCTCTATTTAAATCAATTAAAGTATGGAAAGGGTCTAAATCATGAATTGATTTCCCAGCATCCTCTTCCATATGAATTCTTGTGATCTTTATCTTTTTAATATTACCCTCAGCATCTTTAATTTGTATAATCCCTCCATTGCAGATAGGAGTAGTGTCTTGTGTTATTTGATATCCTTTTGGTAAATCGGCATAAAAATAATTTTTACGCGCATACTCATTTCTTTCTCTGATATCAGCTCCTACAGCTATTCCCATCTTTACGGCATATTCAATTACTTTTGAATTGCTTCTGGGTAATGTTCCTGGGTGTCCTAATGAAATAACTGATGTTTTAGTATTTGGAGGTTTCCCATAAATATTTTCGTCAGAAGAATAGGCTTTTGTTTTAGTCAGTAATTGAGCGTGAACTTCTAAGCCAATTACAACTTCATATTTATCTCTTAAACTCATTATTCAAATATTACTTTTCCTGATTCTAGTACTTCTCCTTTTGTATTAAGGGTGTAAAAGTACAAACCATTGCTTAGACTCTCTCTGTAAATCGTATTTTGATTTTTGTGAATTTCTTGTTCGAGTACTTTAGCTCCCAAGCTATTGTATAAAGTAAATATTTCAGCTTTCGAGTTTTGAATTGTAAACTGAGTTACTGCTGGGTTAGGAAATAGATTATGAGTTAAATTATTTTCAATTATTGCTGTTGGAGTTTCGCACTCAAACAGATAAAGTCCAGTTTGCATATCTGAAACAATAATATTACCTGAAGGTAAATAAGGATAAACACCCCAAGCGCCTTTGTAAGAGGAATGGTTATTAGGAGCATAAGTATCATATTCCCAAGTTTGAACAGGATTGCTTGGGTCAGAAATATCAAAAACCCTTAAGCCGTCATGGTAATAAGGAATATAGGCTAAATCGCCTTTTATAATTCCATTATGTGCCATTGATTGCGGATCAACTCCCGAATTAAAAGTAGCTAAAACTGAAATATTATTTAGGTCAGCAACATCTAGTATTTTCACATCATAACCATGGTTTTCATCTTGCATAATATATAGTGTTCCATCATCATTTAGCCAACCTGAATGATTATAACCAGCATCTGGATAAGATGTTAATGAAGCTAATTCAACAGCCACACCTCCTAGCAAGTCTAAGTAGTGGAAATCTACGACTCTAAATCCATCAGGACCACAATTTAAATATGCCGTGTCATTACGAACATAGGCATCATGAACATGTCCTACGGCATTGTATGAGTAAATGAAAGTAGGATTTGTAGGGTTAGCTAGACTATATATATCCATTGCAGAATTAGACGCGCAAGCATATAATTTTGCGGTTGCTGTATCAATAAAGATATTATGAGATTTTGTAAATAGATTGTTAGAGTCGTACACTGTATTGACAGTATTTGGTAAGTCTGAAATGTCAATAATTTGTAAAGTGGATGAACTACCCTCATCACATACTACATATAAATAATCATTAAAATCATGATAATCTCTATGAATTACTCCCCCTCCAGTGTATGCTCCAGCAACAAAAGCAACTTCAGTGCTATTTACAGGGTCAGTAACATCAAAAAAGTGAGTTCCTGCAGTTGAGCCAATAATTGCTATTTCCCTATCATTTACGACCATGCCCCAGCATTCGTTATAGGTGTTGTCATATGACCATGATCCAACTAGAGTTGTATCTTGCCAATTGTATAAAAGATTAGCAGTTTGTTGTGCATTACTGATTATAGTAATTAGTGAGATGCTTATTAGAAGGGTAATTTTTTTCATTATATTGAGGCTATGAGTTCTTTAATAATTAGGGTTAGTTTTGGTTCTGCTATTTCTGATACTGCCTGTATTTCTTTATGAGTTACTTTTTTAATTTTTCCAGGGACACCTAGGTCAGTAATTACTGACATTGCAAAACAAGGAATCTCCATATGGCGAGCCACAATTACTTCTGGTACTGTGGACATGCCAACTGTGTCGCCACCAATAATACGCATGTATTTATATTCAGCAGGAGTTTCCAAGGTAGGACCAGTTAAGGCAATATAAACTCCTTTTTGAACGGGAATATTATTAGCTTTTGCTATTACTTCAGCTTTTGTGATAAGTTTAGGACAATAAGTTTCGCTCATGTCAGGAAACCTTGGTCCTAACTCTTCAATATTTTGACCAATTAAAGGGTTAGGAATTAAGTTAATATGATCACTTAATATCATCAAATCACCTACTTCATATACAGGGTTTATTCCACCACTTGCGTTGGAAACAATTAGATTATTGATTCCTAGTAATTTCATTACTCTAACAGGAAATGTAACCATATCCATGTCATAGCCTTCATAAAAATGGAACCGACCTTGCATAGCAACTACTTTTTTTCCACCAAGATTTCCAAAAATTAATCGCCCAGAATGACCTTCAACCGTTGAGATTGGAAAGTAAGGAATCTCTTCATAAGAAATAGAGTGTTCAATCTCAATTTCATTTACTAAACCACCAAGTCCTGTTCCTAGTATTATCCCTAATTGAGGCTTGAAGTTTGTTTTTTTTTGTAAGAATTCTACTGAGTTCTTAATTTTTTTCAACATAATCAAGTATCTGTTTTTTAAATGTTTCTGATTGGTCAATTTTGATTTCAATAGGGATATAATAAAAATTAATATCATTAAAGTGATGTAAAAACTGCCTTAGTTTTGTTGCGTCTTTTTCGGTGGTTAAGATAAGTTTTTTTGTGCTTTCTTCGGCTCTATGTTTAGCTAAGATATTATCAATATCATGAAGGCAGTAATTATGATGATCAGAGTACTCTAAATGATTAATATTATGCCCATTCTCTTTAAGGTATTCAGTCAGAGGTTTTGCATTTGAAATGCCACTCACTAAAGTAATGCTATATTTGTCTAGTTCTTCTAGCTCAGTATTATTGCTTATAGATTTAAATTTATGATATTTAATTACTGAAAAATAAGCTTTTTGATGAGAAAAGAGGTTTAGCTTTTCTAGCATTCCTTTTTTCAAAGTTGGGTTGGTATTTTCAGGGCTTTTACTGAAAATTACAGCATTTGCCCTTGTTCCTCCTCTCTTACTTTCCCTTAATCTGCCAAATGGCATAAGATAGTCATCATAATAAGGAGATGAGAACGAGGTAACAAGAATATTAAATCCTGCCTTTATCCATCTGTGCTGATATCCATCATCTAATAATATAATTTCTGTTTTTGGGAAATTTTGTAGAATATGCTGTACTCCCTTGTTTCTGTTCTTTTCTACCACAATTAAGCATTCGGGATTATTTTGCTTTAGTTGTAAAGGCTCATCTCCTACGATAGAAGCCTTACTTGTAATTTTAACAATTTGTAAAGCAGAAGTTTCACGTCCATATCCTCTACTTAGTACAGCAACGTTATACTTAATTTTTAATAAATCATAAAGATATTGGGTGTGAGGTGTCTTTCCTGCCCCTCCTACTGATAAATTGCCAATACAAATTATAGGTATTGGATAATTTTTTTCTTTAAAAACTCCAAAGTCAAATAATAAATTACGGGTACTAGTAATGATTCCGTAAAAGAATGATAAAGGAAATAATAGAAAATGTGTAATATATTTAAAAGTTTTTATATTAAAATTAGTCCATTTCATCTTCAGCAAATATAAGATTTAGATTTAAGATATTAGAAATTGATGAATAGATTTGGTTTTGTATTTTTGAAAAATGAAAATAAAACAAATAACTAGTTTTTTGGAATCTTTTGCTCCATTAGAGTATCAAGAAACCTATGATAATAGCGGTCTAATTATTGGAAATCCTGATACATTAGTTAAGTCTACCCTTGTTACTTTAGATTGTACAGAAGATGTAATTAATGAAGCAATAGAAACTGGTTGTAATTTAGTAATCGCTCATCATCCTATTATTTTTAGTGGAATTAAGAAGTTAAATGGATCTAATTATATTGAGCGAACTGTTATAAAAGCGATAAAGAATGACATTGCTATATATGCAATTCACACCAATTTGGATAATGTGCATAATGGTGTAAATGCTAAAATTGCAGAAAAATTAATGTTAAAAAACTGTAAGGTTTTGTTGCCAAAAAAAGATTTAACTACAGCTTTGGTAGGCTCAGGTATTATTGGTGATCTGAATATAGCTATTGATGAGCAGGTATTTCTTGAAAATTTAAAACTGAACATGCAAACAGATTGCGTGAAGCATACTCCTTTACTAAAGAGAATGATTAAAACGGTTGCAGTTTGCGGGGGTAGCGGCAGTTTCTTATTAAAAAATGCAATAGATGCAAATGCGGATATTTTTATAACTGCTGATTTTAAATATCATGAGTTTTTTGATGCTGAAAATAAGATTGTTATTGCAGATATAGGGCACTATGAAAGTGAGCAATTTACAAAGGATTTGATTTATGATTTGCTTGTCAAAAATTTTACTAAATTTGCCGTCCGATTATCAAAAGTGAATACAAATCCGATAAAGTACTTATAATGGCAAAAACAACTAAAAAAAATACAACTTCCGTTGAAGATAAATTGAAAGCTTTACACCAACTTCAAGTAATAGATACTGAGGTTGATAAAATTAGAATTATCAGGGGTGAATTGCCTTTGGAGATTGAAGATCTAGAAGATTTAATGGAAGGATTAAATACTAGATTAGAGAAATTTAATGAGGAGTTAATAATCATTAATGGTAATATTATAGCTAATAAAAATACTGTTGAGTTGGCTACAGATGCTATTGAAAAGTATGAAAAGCAATTAAAAAATATCAAGAATAATCGTGAATTTACTTCTCTAACAAAAGAAGTAGAGTTTCAAAACTTAGAAATTCAGATAGCAGAAAAGAATAAAGTTCAAAATGAAGCTAATGTTTTGCACAAGACTGAAATTATCAATGCCTGTACAGCTCAAATTACTGAAAAACAGGAAGAATTAAAAATAAAGCAAAGTGAACTTGATGAAATAATCAAAGAAACTGAAAAAGAAGAAGTTGCTCTAATGAAAGATTCTGCAAAAGCAGAAAAAGTAATTGAAGACAGATTATTAAACGCTTACAAGAGAATTAGAAGTAAATTATCTAATGGTTTAGCAGTTGTTTCTGTTGAGCGTGATGCTTGTGGAGGTTGCTTTAGTCAAATCCCACCACAAAGGCAATTAGATATTCAAATGCATAAAAAAATAATTGTTTGTGAACATTGTGGTAGAATCATGGTTGATTCAAATATATTTCAAGAGCAACAAGCTTAGTGATAAACTAACTTAATTTAAAGGGATTTCATATTTTTGGAGTCCCTTTTTTTATACAATGAGAATTTTAACTTTACTATTTCTTTTTTTAACCAACTCTTTGCTTGCATCATTTCAGATGAACGAAAGAATGAAGCAATCGTACGCCTGTATTATAAATTTGGAATTTGAAGCTGCTAATAAATTGCTTCAAATAGAACAAATAGAATATCCTGATAATGCTATCCTTTTTTTGCATCATAATTATATTGATTTTTTAACGATTCTCATTGGTGAGGAAGAAGATTTTTTCACAACTAAAAAGGCTTTTAAATTAGCTAGAATTGATTTTATTAAAGATGGAGATGATAGTTCTCCATATTACTTATACGCTCAAGCTGAAGTGCATTTGCAATGGGCTTTTGCTCGCTTAAAGTTTAATGAATACTTAACTGCTGCATATGAAATCCAGAAAGCTTATTCTCTTTTGGAAAAAAATAAAGAGAAATTTCCTGAGTTTAAGCTCAATTTAAAAGGCTTAGGATTATTACATACTTTGGTTGGGTCTGTTCCTGAAAAATATCAATGGGTATTAAGCTTAGTAGGTATGGAGGGAAGTGTAGAGCTTGGGTTGTCAGAGTTAAGATCTTTGTTGGAAGATGAAGAATTGGATATTTATCATTCAGAAATTTTATTTTTAATTACTTTTTTGCAGTTAAATATGACTGATGATGAAGTTGCTTACAATTATTTAATAGATGAAATAGGAAATAAGTATTCTGATAGTTATTTGTTAAATTTTGCTGCAGCTCGTCTTTATCACGAGTTAGGAAGTAATGAATTATGCATTAAAGTGTTGGAAGATCGTCCGGTCTCTGAAGGGAAATATGACTTTCATTATTTGGATTATTTACAAGGAATGTCTTATTTGTATAAATTGGATTTTGAGAAATCTGAAATGTTCTTTATTCAATTTCTTAATAATTTTAAAGGAAATAATTATATAAAGTCAGCTTATCAAAAATTGGCTTGGATTGCTTTTTTAAAAGAAAATACTAATAAAAAAATTAGTTATTTGAAAAAAATAAAATCAGAAGGAGAAGCATTTATTGATGAGGATAAAGTTGCTTTAAATGAGGCTGATAAAAATCATATTAATTCTCCAAAATTATTGAGAGCAAGACTATTTTATGATGGGGGATATTATAATAAAGCACATTTAGAGCTAACTAGTATAAATAATTTATCAGACTATAATAGATTTTTTGATGAATATTATTATCGATTAGCTCGTATTGAATCAAAGCTGAATTATATTGACGAACAGGTAATTGATAAATATCAAAAATCATTTGATCTAGGAAGAAAATCCTCAAACTACTATGCTCCTATGTCTGCTTTACAAATAGGTTTGATTTACGAAAAGAAAAATGACTATAAAAAAGCAGTAATCTACTTTGAAAAATGTTTATCTCTATCTGACTTTGACTATGAAAGAGGAATACATCAAAAGGCTAAATCAGGACTTAATCGAGCAATGATTAGTTTAGAAGGTTAGAGAATTCTGATGCGGTTGAGTAATTTTGTATCCGATTTTTAGATTATAAAACTTCCTTATTCAAATTATAAATTCCTGTTATTGATTTTTAAGTGTTACTGGTAACGTTAACTATTCCATTAAGTACTATGAGTTATTTACAATGTTGAGTGTTGGAACATGTGCGTTCAGAATAATACTATATTTCTAATAATAATTAATTAATACATCTGATTTTTTGCTGAGAAATTTGATTTAATCAATTAACTCCAAAAGTATTTAGAGATGTCGATTAGCATATGAAGATGTGCAGATAGTAAATTTTATTTGAGATTAGAGCTTGACCTTAGATGTTGCATATATCCGTCATATATATGTTTAAAGATAATTTATTGGCTTAAAGGATAATTTGTATATTAAAATGACAATTTATTTTAATAAAAATAATTGTCATTTTACTAGATTGTATAATGATTCTTCAATGTTTTTTTAAAAAAACAATTACTTTTTTTATTTATGAATTTTATAGTTAACTCTATTTTTGTGAAATAAATATACAATACTATATGAAAAATAAACTTGATTTTAGCACAAAAGATAATTTAAAAATTAAAGAGATAAACGAATTGATAAATTATTTATATGAAGATAATATTTGGATTAAAGAAAGTATTTCACGAAAAAGCGTTGGTACAAATCTTATTGCAAAAGAGGAAATTATTGAAGCAAAAAACAAATCTATAAATCCAAAAATAAAAAAAATATTTACTAAGTTAGACGAAGATTATAGAAACTCAAGGGTTGTTGAGCTTTTAAACAGATATCATGTTCTTTTTAATGATACTATATTAAGGAATTACCTTGAAAATAATAACGAAACAACCCTGCAAAATAGCACTCCAAATTCTTTAAAAAGAAGAATGAGAACATATTTAAGCAAATATTACTAGAAATTTAATATGTATAAATTCAAGACCTTTTCTTTTTTTCTTTTTTTCTTATTTTCTAAGTTAGGCTTCTCATTAGATGACAATAAATATGAAATAGATAAAATCTACAATGAAAAAGTTTTTTATAATATTCTCTCTATTGACAATAATGTATATCTTAGTACCAATAAAGGGGTGTACATTATTAAATATGGGAGGAAATTAGTAAAGCATAATTTAAAAATAAGAGGTCCAGTTGATAAATATTTTAATTCAATTAAATTTGATGTAAGATTTAAGCAGTCACCGATTCCTATCCAATTATCTTACTCTAAATCTGTAACGGACTTTCTATACTTTAATGACTATTTATACATAATTTCTAAAGGTCATCTATTAATTTATAAGTCAAATTATTATTCTTATAAACCCTATGAAAGTGTTAGGTCAATATCAAAAAATTTCATTGGCTCATACGGAGGGGTTTTCTACAAGGATAAAAAAATAAAATCGGTTACTTATGTAGATGGGCAAATTAAAGAATTTGATACTATAGCTTTTGTATGCTATGGCGGTCTCTTATATTTAAAAGGTGATGATGAGTTTCATATTTATAATAATAACATTCACCTTGATTTAAAATTAAAAATAGGAAATATAAGAGATATTTTTTATTTAAATCAAAATAATTATTTGGTTACATCTGACAAAGGAATATTTAAATTCAATTTATTATCTAAAGATTTTGAACCAATTTATTTAAAAGAAAAAAGAATTGCTCCTTTAAGGAAAAATTTTAGAGATGGTTATGAGTTTGAAGAAGAGTTTCTCTTTGCAGATGGGTTCTTCTTAAAGTCTTTAAATATTGATAATTACGATACAAAAGTTTTGTATAAGTTTAACGATTCAGTGGAAGATCTTGTTGCTTCTGGTAATTTGATATATGCTCTAACAAATAATTCAACTCTAATTGTTTTTGATTATGATGCTAAGCAAGTACGAGAGATTAATAAAATTGAGTTAAATTTAAAATATCATACAATTGAAAAGCTATCCGACTTTTTAGTATTATCAGGGGACAATGATCTTGCTATACTTGACCTAAAGGAAAATAATTTTTACCCAAATGTAATAATTGATGAATTCAATAAAGGTGCAATATACAAAAATGACAAATCAATAAGCATTGGAAGTATTCATGGTGTTTATAAATTTAAAAATATTGAAAAATTTGTCGGGTTCTTGAATTATAAGAATTTGAAAAATACACCAAACAGCCTATATTTTATCTATATTCTAATTTTAATAATAGTTTGTGCAGCATTAGTTTTTATTTTTAAATTTAGATTAAATAAAAAAGTTGTTTTTACAAATGAAGAGTTAGTGGTTGAAATAAAAAAATATATTGATAAAAATTTAAATATTGTGACTGTTAACTCTATTCAATCTGTGTTTAATTTAGAACATGCAGCAATATATCATTTAAGTTCTAGTTTTAAACCTGGAGAATATATTAAGGCTCAGAGAGAAAGGATAGCTTTTAATTTAATTAGTAGTAAAAAATCAAATGATGAGATAGTAAAAATGACTGGATATTCGTTGAGTTACATAAAGAAAAATAAATCTAGACTGCAACATCTAAATGATTAGATGATACATTTACCAATTTAATAGAACACATCACCGGTTTTATTAAAGCTCTTTTTTGTTTAGAATAGTTATGTTGAATCAATTGAATGGACAAAACTGTAATTGTAAATTTAAGACTTTTTTTGGTAAATCCAATTCTACTCTCTACGGCAAATTAGTTACGTAAAAATTATTGATTAATACCTGAATCCTATGGTAAATACTAAATTATGATTTGTATTTACGATAGAAATAGGATCAATATAATCCTCACTATACATTAGCTGTTCACTGTTTCCTTGTGATAATACATAAGAAATATCCAAATAGTACCCGCCATTATTTATTCCTAATCCAAAGCTATAATTTTCTTTACTGTAATCTTTATTTGCAAATGCACTTCCGTATTTTGAGTAACCAGATCTTATGATAAAAGGTTTAAAATTTATCTCAGCACCTAAACGAATATTAGAAGTTTTCGTATATAATTCCTGTATAATATTGTTCTCATCAGTAAATGTATATTGACTCGATTTCATGTTTGAAAAAGCGTAATCAACTATTTCATAGTCAGCGCTTAATAGAATATTATTACTTAACAATGATGATGCGCTTAAAATTGCTTTCCAAGGGGTAA
Organism: Cryomorphaceae bacterium BACL11 MAG-121001-bin54; assembly: GCA_905182255.1. Lineage (GTDB taxonomy): Bacteria > Bacteroidota > Bacteroidia > Flavobacteriales > BACL11 > UWMA-0277. The sequence goes on along the minus strand of CAJJAH010000001.1, from coordinate 206,367 downwards.
TTAAATCGTATTCAAAGTAGTTAGAGTTAGAGTGTTCAGTAAAACTTTCTTCAATAAAATATGTTGTTAAACTTGTGCTGTAAGTTTCTTCAATGCTATAAGCTGTAGGAGTGTGTAGGGCAGCGCCGAGCTTCAATTTTTCGGACACTCTGAGTATTGCTCCTATTTTTAGATTTAGCCCAGCTCCATAAACGTTTAATTCTTCCTGAAGGACAAATTCTTGTAAACCATTAATTGTATCTTCAAAATTTGTTTCGCTATAAGTTGATTTTTCATAATAATCTAATGTGGGAATTCCTATTGTAGCTCCTAAATATAACTGTTCGTTAAATGAGCTCCCTATTGAGAAAATGAACTCATTTTTTCCTCCTGAAGAATTTATGCTTTTAGCTTGATTTTTTGAAGAATTTCCTTTTACGTTAGAAATATAATTTCCGTTATCATGAGCATACCAATTAGTTGTTGTGTCTACGCTGTTATCTGATAAATCAATTAAGTCAGTCCAGAAGGCAGGTGCAGAATAAAATGTATTTAACTCATCAATAGAGTTACCTTGAGAAATCGCTAATATATTATCAGCTAATGAGGATGTATTATTTTCACCTTGAATTCTCATGTTACTGTTATAGTTTGCTAATTGATTCCAGCCAATTGCAAAATTGATTCTTTTCCATTCTGAATTTTCCATAGGACTAGAAAAAACAACTCCTATATTGCCTATTTTCAGCCCTGATTTGAAGTCATTTTCTTTACTTCCGTAATAAGAAGTTGTGCTATTTAAGTTGAAACTTGGAGTAAAGCTAAATTCAGAAAATTGATACATGCCAATTCCTGCGGGGTTTAGACTTAGTGCTGAAAACTCTCCACCTAAAGAGCCAAACGCACCACTCATTGCTGTAAAGCGAGCTGTGCCTAATGCTGCGTCTTGAGAAAAACGCAAAGCATCAATCTCGTTCTGAGATAATAAAGTAATACTGCTTAATGCAATAATTGTTAGGGTTAATAATCCTTTTTTCATTTGTTATTTTCTTGGTTTAGCACTTCTTCTATTTGAACCTCCAGAGGATCTGCTTCTGTTATTAGATTTACTACTTCCTGAGTTATAATTTCTGTTATTGGAATTAGATTTTGGAGTAGTATATGAACGAGTTCTTTTTTTTGTATTAGTCTTAGTTGATGTTTTTTCCGTGAAAGAGTTGTTTGTTTTGGTATAAGTATTTGTTCTGTTGGGGTTTGTTTTAATACTTGTATTAGTTCTGTAAGATTTTGTTGTTATTGAAGTATTCTTTGTAAGAGAATTACCATTATTTTTAAAAGTATTCTGATTCCTAATATTTACGTTGGATTTATTAAAATTAGTATTAGGGATAATTGTATTTGTTTTTACTCCTCTTACGCTAGAATGTGATGATAATGAGCCTCTATGTCCAGTTGTATGGTTATTATTGTTAGTATTGAAATAGGTATAAGTTGGTGTGTTATGGTAGTAATTATTGTATCCATAAGCGTAATAGCCAACATAGTTGTTATAGTAATATGGAGAATAGTATGAATAATAAGGAGAATTCCAATTGTATCCGTAATATATACTTGTTCCACAATAGAAAGGATCGTTATTATACCAGTAATAGTCAGTGTAAAGTCCACCATAATAATTGCTGTAGTACATTGGCCTATGAAATCTTCTTATTCTTGAAGAAAAACTATAATCATAATAATCATCAGCAACATCATATTCGTTGTAATAATTATCATTTATTGTGTCTATATCTTGTACTTGCTCTATTTCCGATATGTGTTCTGTTGCAATATCATTATAACTACTAAATTCATCACTACCAAGATAATTAGGATCGCTGTAATGCACATAGTTGGATGTAATACAAGAAGATAAAAAAAGCAAAACGACAGAGGTAAAAAGTAAAGGTCTCATGGTAGTATTTTTTTGTTTGATAGGCATAAACTTATGCTAGTTTAATTTGTTAGTTTTGTACAGCTTTTATAAGTAAACGAAAATAATATCACAAAATTACATTTTTTAAAGTAAAATGGCGAAAAAACTAACATCAAGAGAAGAGGACTATTCACAGTGGTATAATGAGATTGTACAAGGTGCTGATTTAGCAGAGAATTCAGGAGTAAGAGGCTGTATGGTAATTAAACCTTATGGATTTGCAATTTGGGAAAAAATGCAAGCAGAACTAGACAGAATGTTTAAAGCAACAGGTCATGTGAATGCTTATTTCCCTCTTTTTATTCCTAAATCGTATTTAAGTAAGGAGGCAGCTCATGTTGATGGCTTTGCAAAAGAATGTGCTGTTGTCACTCATTACCGATTGAAAAATGCTGAAGACGGTAGTGGTTTAATTGTAGATCCAGCAGCTAAATTAGAAGAAGAATTAATTGTGCGTCCTACATCTGAAACTATTATATGGGATACTTATCGTAAATGGATACAATCTTATCGTGATTTACCAATTTTGATAAACCAATGGGCAAATGTAGTAAGATGGGAAATGCGTACAAGATTATTTTTGCGTACTACTGAGTTTTTATGGCAAGAGGGACATACAGCTCACGCAACTAAAAAAGAAGCAATAGAGGAAACTGAGCAGATGATTGGTATTTATTCTGATTTTGCTAAAAACTTTATGGCAATGCCAGTTGTTAAGGGGTTGAAATCAGCTAACGAGCGTTTTGCAGGTGCTGAGGAGACCTATTGTATTGAAGCACTTATGCAGGATGGGAAGGCCTTACAAGCAGGTACATCTCATTTTTTAGGACAAAATTTTGCAAAAGCATTTGATGTAAAATTTGCCAATAAGCAAGGAAAGAAAGAATATGTTTGGGCTTCCTCTTGGGGTGTTTCAACTCGTTTGATGGGCGCTTTAATTATGACACATTCTGATGATAACGGATTAGTTTTACCTCCAAAATTAGCGCCATTTCAAGTAGTTATTGTACCCATTTACAAAGGAGAAGAGCAATTAGTTGCTGTATCAGAAGTTGCTAATAAAGTAAAGAAAGCGCTAGAAAAGAAAGGTATATCTGTTAAGTTTGATAATAGAGATACACATAAGCCAGGTTGGAAATTTGCGGAATATGAATTGAAAGGAGTGCCATTGCGATTAGCATTAGGTGCTCGTGATTTAGAAAATGGTACTATCGAAGTAGCTCGTAGAGATACTTTGGAGAAAGAAACTTTCCAGATAATAGATATTGAAAATAAGGTTGAACATCTGTTAGATAAAATTCAAGATAATTTATATGAAAAGGCATTAACCTTTCGAGAAGAAAAAACCTATAAAGCGGACTCTAAAGAAGAATTCTTAAAGTTAATTGAAAAAGGTGGTTTTGTTTATGCGCATTGGGATGGCACATCTGAAACAGAAGAATTAATTAAACAAGAAACTAAAGCAACAATAAGATGTATTCCTTTGGATGTTAAAAAAGAGGATGGGGTATGTATTTTTACGGGAAGCCATTCGACTAATAGAGTTTTATTTGCAAAATCATATTAAAAGATGAATAATAAAGAAAAGATCGTTCAATTACTAATGACTAAAGCTAGTACAAAGCAAGAGGTTTTTAGAAAAACTAAGTCTGTCTTTGCTGAATTTCAGCAATGTTTAAAAGCTAAATCAGATATTATTAATAATGAATTGTCTGATAAAGATGTGAAGGTCATTTATTCTTCAGCTGGTAATTTTGAATCAAAATTAAAATTTTCAGGAGATACTCTACTTTTCCACATGCATTCAAATATTTTTGATTTTCAAAATTCACATTCAATTCATAAAACAAAATATGTTAAAGAAGATATATTAAGATCTTTTTGCGGGGTGATTAATATCTATAATTTTCTTTCTGATTCCTTTAAATATAATCGTATGAATGATGCGGGTTATTTAATAGCTCGTGTATTTGTTAATAAGGAAAAGCATTTTTTTGTGGAGGGTGATAAACAGTTAGGTTTATTGTTTAATGACTTTATAAATCAACAAATAAATACAGTACAAATTGATAAAATTATTAATGAAACAATGCTTTATGCTTTAAATTTTGATTTACAAGCGCCAAATTTCAACGATGTTAAAGTAGTTTCTGTTCATCAAATACTAGATATGAACAACAATCAAAAGTTAAAAACTGCTAAACGAATGGGATACAAATTTTCTTTTGAAACAAATAATGAATAATTTTTTCGTGTAATATTAAAAAAAATATAAATTTGCACCCTCAATTTTGAGAACATTATGGCCCGGTCGTCTAGTGGTTAGGACGCATGGTTTTCATCCATGTAACCGGAGTTCGATTCTCCGTCGGGCTACTAAAATTTAAAACTATGGCAAATCATAAGTCAGCAATAAAAAGAATAAGACAATCAGAAACAAAAAGATTGTTAAATAAATATCAGCATAAAACTGTAAGAAATGCAGTAAGATCTTTACGTGCTTTAACAGATAAAAAAGAAGCAGCTGCTTTATTTCCTAAAGTTGCTGGTATGTTGGATAAATTGACAAAAAGAAATATTATTCATAAGAATAAATCTTCTAATTTAAAGTCAAAATTATCTAAGCATGTAAATGCATTAGCATAAATAGCAAATTAATTATCTAGAAAGGGTTTATCATTGTGATAAGCCCTTTTTTTTATATTTGCCTAATGCAAAGCTTGTTAATATATGTTCCTAAGATTACAACTAGACACCAGTATGTCTTTGGGCTAATTTTTAATGAAATCTACAAAATTGAGTATCAGTTAACTGATGAAAAGCATACTTACTTAAATGCTCAGAATTCAAAACTAAATTATTCACTATTACCAATCTGTGATAGTGAAATATTTATAGAGGCTCATTCCTTATTGAATGAAAGAGGGATAAATGAAGTGTTAATTCAGGTAGGTGAGCATGAAAATTGTCCGGTTTTTTTTCAATCTTCAAACGAAAATGCTTTTGCATATGATATTTTTGCGTCAAGCTTCTATTTAGTAAGTAGGTATGAGGAATATCTACCTCACTTAAAAGATAAGTATAATCGATTTAAAGCAGAAGAGAGTGTAGCTTTCAAACATAATTTTTTACAAAAGCCAGTAGTAAATATATGGGCTAAGCAATTAATAAGTGTTATTGAGAATAAGTTTCCTGATTTGCAAATAAAATATCCAGTATTTAAGTACATTTCAACTATTGATATTGACAATGCGTTTCTGTACAAAGGCAAAGGTTTTGTGCGTTCTGTTGCATTTTTATTAAAAGCAGTGTTAAGCTTTGATACTGATTCTTTAAAAATGGCAGTTGCAGTTAGCTTAGGTAAAAGAAAAGATCCTTTTGATACGTTTTCTTTACAATTTAATTTACAGAAAAAATATGATATTGATTTGCGTTATTTTGTGCTACTTGGAGATTATGGCCTGAATGATAAAAATATTTCTTATACAAATAGTAAATTTCAAGCTTTAGTAAAACGTTTAGCTGATTTGGCTCCAGTTGGTATTCACCCATCTTTTGGTTCAAGTATTAAAGAAAACCAATTAGCAGTTGAGATAAAACGTCTTGAGGATATTCAAAGAAGAGAAGTTACTTTTAGTCGTCAACATTTTTTACAACTATCATTGCCTCAAACATATAAACGTTTATTAGAAGCTGGTATTAGTAATGATTATACAATGGGTTACGCCTCTACTTTAGGATTTAGAGCAGGAATTGCTAGCTCATTTACATTCTATAATCTAGATGTGGAGCAAGTTTTACCTATTAAAGTTTATCCTTTTGCAATTGTTGATGATATATTAAAGTTTAATATGCAGTTAAATCCTGATGAAGTGGTTAAGCAATTAGAGGAAATTATAAATGAAGTAAAACAAGTAGATGGAATGTTAATAAGCATTTGGCATAACGATACATTCAGTGATACGGGGGAATGGAAGGGCTGGCGAAATGTGTATGAGGATATGCTTAAATTAATACATATTTAAAATGGAAATAATTAATTTGGAAAATCAGAATTCAGTATTTAATCATTTTATTAGTGAGCGAAGAGAAGAGAATATTAAGAAACATAATATGCATTTCATAAGAAAATTATATTAATGATAAAACATATTTTTTTTGATTTAGACCGAACATTATGGGATTTTGAAAAAAATTCTCATACAACACTGTTGAAATTAATTAAGGACTTTAAACTAATTGAAAAAGGAATAGATAACTCAGATAACTTTATAAAAAAATATAAAATACATAATGAAAAATTATGGGATTTATATCGAAAAGACAAGATTAAGAAAGGTGAGTTAAGAGGAAAAAGATTTCAACTAGCTTTAGCCGAATACGATATTGATGATTCAGAACTAGCAGAACAATTTGGCTTGGCTTACATTCAGCAATGTCCAACTAAAACTTTTCTTTTCCCTTATACCCATGAAGTGCTATTATATTTGAAAAAAAAGTACTCACTCCATATAATTACTAATGGATTTGAAGAAGTGCAACATATTAAATTAGCACATTCTGATTTAACACAATATTTTGATGTGATTGTAACTTCCGAACAAGTAGGAGTAAAGAAGCCAAATGCTAAAATATTTGAGTTTGCATTAGATCAAGCAAAGGCAAATTTGGATCAAAGTATTATGATTGGAGATGACTTCCCTGTTGATATATTAGGTGCTGAAAAAATTGGTATGCAAGGAGTTTATTTTAACCCAAATAAGTTATCTCACGATCATGCAGTAGTTCATGAGATATTTTGTCTTAGTGAGTTAATGGCGTTATTATAAAACCTCCTTTTTTTAAGTCATTCCAAAAGTTAGGATATGATTTGCCTACAACATCCACATCATTTATCTGTAATGTGTCATATTTTAAACATAGAGGAGCAAAACTCATTGCCATTCTGTGGTCCTTGTAGGTCGTTATTTTTTTAGTTGTATTTAATTTTAACAATTCTTTTTCTACTGCTTTTATTCTGTCTGTTTCTTTGTTTTTTAAAGTTTGTAGTCCTAAAAATTTAGTTGTTAAATTCTTGGACAAGTGAGTGCATTTTAAAGGTTGGTATAAGTCTGGTGTACTGATTAAGTTTATTGCTTTTGAAATGATATTTTCTTCTTTCTTAGTGAGTATAATACTTCCATTTTTAAATTTAGTTTGTACCCCTAAATTTTCAAATAGCTCAATCACTTTTTTATCTCCCTGAATAGAATTCTCAGTTAATCCCATGAGTTTAATATTACAGCCACTAGAAAGTGCAGCAATTTCATACCAAAAAGATGCTGCCGACCAATCAGCTTCTATATTGAAGTCTTTTGCACTATATTTCTGAGGTATTATTTCAATTGTATTTTTTTGCCAAGTATGAATAATTCCAAATTCTTGCATAAGTTTTAAAGTCATTATTATGTAGGGTTTAGAAACTATTTCACCAGGAATTTTAAGTTTTATTCCATTTTTTAAAGTTGGAGCAATTAACAAAATTGCAGAAATAAATTGAGAACTTATTTGCCCATCAATACTTACTTTATTCTCTGTTATTTCAGTGCCTAAAATGGATAAAGGAGGGAAACCCATTTTTTCCAAATATTTTATCTCAATTCCTAAATCTAGTAAAGTATCTACTAATTCTTTAATGGGTCTTTCTTTCATTCTATTACTCCCAGTCAAGATAAATCTATTACCAACCAAAGTAGAAAGATAAGCCGCTAAGAATCGAAAAGAAGTTCCTGCAGCACCAACATTAATTGTAGTTTCATTAGCTGTTAAAGCTTTCTGTAAAGCTTTGGTATCTTCAGAGGTTGACAGATTTGAAATTACAAATTCTTGATTGCAAAGTGCTTGAATGATTAATAATCGATTTGAAATACTTTTTGAAGCAGGTAGATCAATCTCACACTCCACCACTTTTGTAGGATGTGAAATTTTATAATTCATTTATAGAGAAAAGATTATCAATTGAACAATTTCCTATTCCACTTAATAACGTGAAATTAATTTTTTCATTTTGGTTTTTCTTATCGTTTAATAGGAATTTATGTAAATATGTTTTATTTGGAGTATAAGGTAAAGCAAAATCACTAAGGATATAATTCTTAATTTCATTTTTATTAGTTTCTGATAAATCAGAAATTTCAGTTTCTAATATCATTCCCATAAATACTGCTTCTCCATGTGAAATGGGCGTTCCCTTCTCCAAATAATAACTTTCAATTGCATGACCAAAAGTATGCCCAAAATTGAGTTTCTTTCGTTCTCCTTTTTCAAAAGGATCTGCTAAAACAATCTTATTTTTTATGTGAACAGAGGTATCAATAATATCTTCCCAATCCAAATCAGCAAAAGGCGTATTCTTAAGTTTTAACCAAAGAGAGTTATCTGAAATCAAGGCGTGTTTTACCACTTCTGCAAAACCTGACTTCAACTCGCTTTCTTCAAGTGTTTCTAAAAATTTAGGATAAATTAATACTGCATTTGGATTATTAAAAATTCCAATTTGGTTTTTAAACCCTTTGAAATCAATTCCTACTTTTCCACCCACTGATGCATCCACCATAGCCAATAAAGTAGTAGGGATGTGAATGAATTCTAACCCTCTTTTATAAGTAGCAGCACAAAACCCTCCTATATCACCAATGACTCCTCCTCCTAGGTTGATGAGTAGTGCATTTCGGTCAAAATTATTTATGGTGAGTTGTTCCCAAATGAAATTACATGTGCTAAGATTCTTGTATTCCTCCCCTGATTTAATTTCAATAATAAGAGCGTTTTCTATTTGTGGAAGTTTGAATAAACAATCTCTCTTGGTGTTTTCATCTACCAAAATAGCAACTTTGGAGTAAGTAGAAATATCAAGTTTTGAAAGAGAATTTTCTCCAATCCAAATCGAATAATCTATTGCCTTTACTTCTTTCACTCAGTTACTTCTGGTAAAGGATTTCCGGTACAGCCATTTGGATATGCCGTTCCTAAAATTGTAGAAATTGTTGGTGCAATATCACGGATATTAACTTTTCTGTCCGTTTGTCCTTGAGGTATTTTTCCACCCCAGAAAATTAGTGGTACATGAGTGTCATAACTATAAGATGATCCGTGAGTTGTACCTCCTTTTTCCCAATAAGACGATAGCCAACCAGTTTGTAAACTGACAATTACATCACCCGATCTTTTCTGATTATAACCTCTTTGAATTAAGGAATGAAATGAATTGTTATATTCGTTTTCATTTATTTGAGTTGCTGTATATGTGTTTTTAACCCATTCATATTTTAAGAAAAAATTAGCACATTTTCTCTCAATTTCTTGAAGATCTATGTTTCGTTCTGAAATTAATTTTTGATTTAAAAATAATTGGTTGTTAGAATAGTTTTTTATCCACTCTCCTTCACCATAATTAGTAATTAGATAAGTTGATAATTCTGTTTTCATAACAGATCCATCAAAATATCCAGCAGGAATATTTCTTTCTAAAAGTTCTTGTGGTTCAGAAACAACTCCATGATCAGCAGTAATGAAAAGCACTACATTTTCCGCTCCAATTTCTTTGTCTAGATTATTCAAAATATCTGCGATATCATTATCTAAACGGATGTAAGTGTCCTTAATTTCTGCAGCATGTGGCCCGTACTTATGACCAATATAATCAGTAGAAGAAAAACTAATAGTAATTATATCTGTATTTTTTCCTTGTCCTAATTCTTCTTTATTTATAATATCAATTGCCAGATCTTTTAAGATACTATTCCCAAATGGCGTCTTTTTTATCGATTTTGCACCAGTTAGCAATAAAGCGTCAAGATTATGAGAAAACTCTCCTTTTACAGCCCACTCTCCTTTAAGGTAAGTTTCTGAAGGATTGTTATCATTTATTGTTTTAATATAATCAGGAAGTTGATCCATATAAAAAGAAGAAGTAATCCACTTTCCATCACTACTTAGCCAAAAAGCTCCATTAGCAGAATGTCCTGCAGGTAAAATTGCCCCTCTATCTTTTAGCGAGATTCCAAATACTTTACTTTCATTATTAAAAAGTTTTAATTCGTCACTGAAAGTTGTTGTAAGCATGTGATGTGGTGACATTTTTCCATCAGCAGATACTACATCTGTATTTTTCTGATCACAATCGCAAACAGTATGCATATCTCCATCTCCAGCACAATAAATATATTCTTCAGAGTTCTTATCATACCAATCATTTGCTATAATTCCATGTACGGAGGGTGTTGTTCCTGTATATATACTCGCATGTCCTGGCCCAGTATAAGTTGGTACATATCCGAACTGTGCATTCCTAAAAAAATGACCTTCATTTATAAGTCTTTTAAAACCATCGTTTCCAAAATCATCCCAAAATCTGTAGATGTAATCATAACGCATTTGATCGACTACTATCCCAACAACCAGTTTTGGTTTTTGTAAATCATTTTTTGTATTAATTTCTAAAGAAAAAGAAATCCCTTTTTTTCCTTTCTGTGAAAAAGATTGAAATCCTGTTATAAGTATTAAGGATATTAGTAGTATTTTTTTCATGTATTTCTTTTTTTAATTTTAATTACAGCAAGCGATAAAATTATAGCTACAAGTACATCAGCAATAGGTGGTACTTTAGGCCAAACAAAATTCCAGATTACAACTAATACGAGCCAACCAAACCAAAGCCAATCAAAATCTTTTATTTTCATTTTATAAATATAATATACTAGCAAACTTACAAATAGTCCCCAAAACATACCACCCAAAATATCAAAAGGATAATGAACACCTAAATACACTCTGCTAAAGCCAACTAGTACTGCCCAAGAGAATAAATGTACAAACCCCCAATAATTTCTAAAAAGTAATGCAATAAAAAATACAAGAGAAAAAGAGTTCGCCGCATGCGAACTAATAAAACCAAACGGACCTCCACACCCATCTACTATTCTTATTCCTTCTAAGGCATAACAAGGTCTTGCTCTTTGAAAAATTTCTTTAAACAAATGAACTGAGCCAAAATCTGCTAGAAAAATTAGCAAGCCTAAGGATAGTAATATTTTAATAAAGCTAACAGAAAATTTACTGTAGAGCTTGTATAGTATGAAAAGATAAAGCGGAATCCAGAACCATTTTGAAGAAATGAGAATCATTAATTCATCCATTTGTTCCCATCCTGAAGAATTAATTAATCTGAAAAAATATTCATCTATTTTCTGCAGATTTTCCATTATTCATTTAGTTTTTTCCAGATTAAATCTTTCAGTTCAGTTATTCCTTGCTGTGCTACTGAAGAAATGAATAGAGCAGGAAGGTCAGTTGGTAATTCTTCTTTTATTTCGGCTATCAATTCTTCATCCAACATGTCTGATTTACTAATTGCAAGTATCCTATCTTTATCCAATAATTCAGGATTATATTTTTGTAATTCCCCTAAAAGTATTTCGTATTCCTTTGCAATATCATCCGAATCTGCAGGAACCATAAATAGTAATGTGGAGTTTCTTTCAATATGACGCAAGAATCGTAATCCTAATCCTTTCCCTTCTGAAGCGCCTTCAATTATTCCTGGAATATCTGCCATAATAAATGACTTATCCCCTCTGTAGGAAACAATTCCTAAATTTGGTACTAAAGTTGTAAAGGGATAATTAGCTATTTGTGGCTTTGCAGCTGAAACTACTGAAAGTAAAGTTGATTTTCCAGCATTTGGAAAGCCTACTAAACCAATATCTGCTAATACTTTTAATTCTAACACAAACCAACCTTCAACTACATCTCCTCCTGGTTGTGCATATCTTGGTGATTGATTAGTAGGGGATTTAAAGTGAGAGTTTCCTCTACCTCCCATACCTCCTTTAACTATAACATGCTCTTCTGCTTCTTCTGTGATTTCAAATAGGACTTCTCCTGTTTCAGCATCTTTTCCAATTGTTCCTAGTGGAACATCAATATAGCTACTTTTCCCATCTTTCCCAAAACTATGATTTCCAGTTCCTATTCCACCATGTTCCCCAAAAATGTGTTTTTTGTAGCGTAAGTGGAGTAGGGTCCACATTTGTTTATTTCCTCTAATGATTATGCTTCCACCATGCCCTCCATCACCTCCGTCAGGGCCACCTTTAGCAGTAGTTTTATCTCTCAAAAAATGAGATGAACCGGCACCGCCTCTACCTGATCGGCAGAAGATTTTTACATAATCAACAAAGTTTGAATTTTTAACTCTCATTTAAAGATTGTCAATAACAGAGTTTAATTTATGAGCAATATCTTCTACACTTCCTAAGCCTTCAATTTCTGAAAGTTTTTCTTGATTAGCATAGAAATCTTTTAATGGAGCTGTTTTATTATTGTATTCATTAATTCTATTGGCAATTATACTTTCATTTTTGTCATCTGCTCTTCCTGAATCTTGTCCTCTTGCGAGTAATCTTTTTATAAGTTCTGCATCTTCTACTTTTAATGAAAGCATTGCAGATATTGATGTTCCTTTATCAGACAAGAGATTATCTAAAGCATTAGCTTGTGCTGCTGTTCTTGGAAAGCCATCAAAAATAAATCCGTTTGAATTTGGGTTATTATCTAATTTGGAAGATATCATACCGATAACTATTTCATCTGAAACTAAATCACCTCTATCCATAATCAATTTTGCCTCTAGGCCTAAGGATGTTCCTGCTGTAATCTCTCCTCTTAAAATATCCCCTGTCGATAGGTGTACTAAATTATATTTATCAATTAACAGGTTGGATTGTGTTCCTTTTCCAGCCCCAGGAGGACCAAATAATACTAGGTTTAACATGTTCTATTCTTTTAGTTTATAAATATGTGGCAAATTACGACCAATTTCGTCATAATCTAGGCCATATCCTACAACAAAATCATTTGGGATTGATTTTCCTATAAAGTCAATCTCAATATCTTTTTTATAAGCCTCGGGCTTAAATAATAATGTAGCTACTTTTATATCTGCTACTTCTTCTTTTTCAAGTAATGACATTATTTTTTCTAATGTAATTCCTGTATCTATGATGTCTTCTAAAATCACAACATTTCTGTTTCTAATATTTTTACCTAATCCAATTAATTCATTTACTTTACCTGTAGTTTCAGTGCCTAAATAGGAGGAAAGCTTGATAAAAGATATTTCACAGTTTGGGATATTAATTTTTCTCATGATATCTGCTGCAAAAATGAAAGATCCATTTAATACGGCAATAAAAAGAGGATCTTTAACTCCACTATTGTTAATCTGATTAGCCATTGAATGAACTATAGATGAAATTTCATCTTCTGATATAAATATCTCAAATATTTTATCTTTTATATCTATCTCCTTATTCATTTGATATTCTGGTGATTTGTAATGTTGTATTGCTAGATGACCCTAAATTATGATATATAAAATTATAAGTAGGGAATGGTGGAGGATTTCCAATATATGAATTGGTGGGAATTAAATCCTGAGAAATTTGGGGCAATATAAGGATTTGCCTGATCATAATAAGGGCTAATTGTCCCTGAACCGCGCTCCAAAGCAAATACACCAGTAGGCATTAAGTCATAAGTCACCCCAGGAGAAATAAAAGTGCTAACTGAAGGTAAAAACGAATCATTATTCCAAACATTTGCTTGTAATTGACTTGCAGGAAATCCCGACCCTAGAGATGGTATATTTCCCCATGGGACACCAGTTGCTGGATTAATACCACTTGGTTCTGAACCAGGTATAAGATAAAATTCTATATCATTTCCGGGAGCATCCCATCCAAATCTAACAATACCATCGTCATATAAAGGCTGTTGATTTACCTTAAAATCTTGACTTGTAGCAAATGTAATATAAAATGTTTCACTTGTGGCAGCACCACCAAATACACCACCACCATATGCATTTATTGTTACTTCTCCAGTACCTACGGCTGGACTAATAAATACTCCAACTCCTGCAACTATTCGAGATACTCCTCCTCCTGAATAAAGTGCATAAGGAACACTCATAAATGCTGTGGTTCCCATATCTACAAGACCCCCTCCATAATTTACCTCTACTTTTAATAAATGATTGGAGGCTCCCCAATTAATAGAATCAAATGCTACTGAACTACCAACAGATGTTGCTGTTCCCTGTCCTATAATGGCTGTATATAAACCATAATCGTTAGTAGATACTGTGTGGGTTTCTTGCCAACTGTACAGCTGAAGTAGTCTGATATCTGATATAACAGAAAACTGAATCGTTAAAGTTTGATTCATCAGTACATCGCCATTAGCATCTCTTGCAAGGGCTTGGTAGTTGATTCCTTGTGGGACACTTCTGAGCAAATGAAACTGCACAAAATAGTATGCTTAGTAAAGTTGATAGTGTTTTTTTTATTTCCATGTTGATGAATTAATATTTATTTTAGTTGTTTGTTCAGCTATAATCTTAACAGATTTATAATTTGTTTTATTTTCCTGATTATATGCTCCTATGAGCATTATCACATAAAGGCAGTAGGAGCTACTCAGTCCACAAGAGCATATGCTATACTTTTTTCCTTTATGTATTGTTATTTTTCTCATTCAATAATTATCTTTTTACTTGCAGTCCCATCATCATAAAGATGAAAAAGTAGAGAGTTATTTTTTGACTCAGCCTCTCGTCCAATTATATCTCTTGTACTTACTATCTTTCTTGTAGTTATACTATTCGTTTGGTTAATAGTTGAAGTAGTAGTAAGACCATTGAGTTGATCAACCACAGCTAATCCATCACCTAATTCATAATAATCTACTGTTATAAAATTAGGGAATTTATTAGTTTGGTTTTGGCATCCAAGAGCTCTATTAATGAAAAATGGATTTGCATTTACATCATTAGACTCAGTATAAAGTCCATATCCTAAGTTAGCATCAGTGACAAAATGATTAAAGATAAACAAATCATTCAAAGGATCTCCTCTGTTAAAGTCACATGTAAAATCATTAATAGATTCAACGCTATAATGTGTTTCTACTGCATAGTCCCAAACAAAATGGTACCAGTTTTGTGAGCTACTTGCATCATCTTCATCAGTAAAAATTATAAGTCTATTGTCATTGTCAATCATGTTCTGAAGTGTCGGCCACCCTATTGAATTATTATGAGTATATAAATAATTAGATAATCCAGACTGGTTAATTTCATTTTCTATGTCGTTAGCTGTCACATAACATTCTAGTATGATTGTTACAACTTCATTTGGATTGTTATCTAAAAATGTTTTGATACCACTAAATATATTAGATAATGGGATTGTTCCAAGCATAAAAAGAGAATGATATGCCGTTGGAGTGCCAAAGTGATTATATACATCAATCATTAAACTTCTAACCCCATCATTTAGTTGAGATGAAATATTATAGCTTTGATTAGGAAATAACAATCCATCTTCTGATGAGTTAAAGGCATTATGTGTTGTTAGATAGGCTACCTCATTGTATTGCTTTGAACATAAATCTAAAGAACCATTACATTGCGCATAGCTAATTGTTGTAATTAATTGTAACGCAAATAATATATAGATAGACTTTTTCATCTTAGCTAGACCATACTTTTCTAAACGTTAATTGTTCATCTTTAGCTTCCTCCATTTTCATAAATTCTAATAATTGATAATTATTTCCAATAGCTAAAGGTATTGCTTTTTCTGAGAACTTCTTTTTTATTGTAAATGTAACTTCATCTTTACAGTTTTTTAAAATATCAGAAAGCTTTCCTTCTATCTTTTCTCCATTTATTTTTGTAATTTCATCTTCAGGAGCTACTCCATTTTTGTCTGTTACAGAGTTTGGCTCTACTTTCTTTATAATTACTTTACCATCCTCTTTTACAGCAACAAATCCAAAATATTGTGCAGAAAGGTTAGGGTTTTTCTTTTCTTTTAATTCAATACCTACAACTGCTAAAGCAGTTTTTAAAGTTGGGATGTAATCCTCAGTTCCATAAATATGATTTTCAAAAATCTCAGCAACTTTTAATCCTCCAAATGCTACACAGATATTTCTAAAATCATCTTCAGTATATCCTTTATCTTTTTGAGCAAACTCTTCATACAACTCTTTCATTACAGAATGTAAACTATTCCTTCCATCTGTATTTCTTATAATCTCTAGATCAACCATCAGCATACAAAGAGCCGCATCAGGATAGATAGAGGTTTTCCTGTCAGGAGAGCCTAATTTGTAACCATCTAACCAATTATCAAAACCACTATCAGCTACAGATAAATTATATCTTCCGTAGTTGGTTAAATGTCTTTCTAAATTCTGATTCTGAGTTTTAATAAACTCTTCCCAATTAAATACTCCAGAATTATACAGCATCATATCTCCCATGTAGGTAGTTACACCTTCAGCAACAAATCCGGTTCGAAAGTAATTTTCCTTAGTATAGTCGTATGGATACATTTCTACTGGCCTGATAGCTTTTATATTCCAAGTATGATATAACTCATGTGAACAAACTCCCAATAAATCCTCATATCTTTTGTCCATTATTTCGTTACCTGGTCCTAAAAGTAAAACAGTATTTTTGGTATGTTCTACACCATGATAGCTTCTATACGGAGTGATTTGAAAAAAGTAATGATATTCATCAACAGGAAATCCGCCAAAGTGTTTTATCTGACTTTTTGTAAAAGCTGTAAAATCTTTGTTGAGTTTCTCCCAATCAGGATTGCATTTTCCTTGAAACCATATGTGAAATGTGATTCCATCAACTTCATAAGTTCCATGCTGTAGACTATCTGAACAAATAACTGGCGATTCAGCTAACAAATCATAACCCTTTACTGTTAAAGTATTTTCTTCTTGCTTCATTGAGGAAGCAATTCTATAAGTGCTAGGAATTTCTAGATTTAAAGTATAACTTTCTTCTTTCCTGCCAACAATATAAAACATACAGTGTACAGGGTTTATGTACAATTGATGTTCATCTAAATAACAGGATCCTGCATCTAATTGATTAGAATAAAAGTTATAGGTAATCGTAACTTCCATTGCATCTTCAGAAATAACTTCCCATAAATCTTTTGTAATTTTTTGAAACGCAAGTGGGTTATTGTTTTCGTCAAAGGCAGCCCATTTTTGGATGTTTTGCGAAAAATCAGCAAGTTCGTATCTTCCAGGACGCCAAGCAGGAAGCTGAAACTGCATCTTATTTGCACCATTTGTTTTGGCAGTAAATTCAAAATCCACAAAATGCCTGTGTGGGTTTGAATAAGAAATATAGTAATTTATCATCTTTAAGAATTAATACACAAACTTACAAAATTTAAGTATTACAACACTTTTGATTGATTCAGATACTTATTAATAAATTTGAACTAAATGCATTAGATATAGTTATTAAAATTACTAGTGTTTGTGACTGTTATTTTGCAAAGTCTTAAAGCCTTGAAAAAAGATGTATGAACGATATCTAAGTTTAAGATGTTTTATCTAATATTGTAGTCTAAATTATGAATTTAAAAAAATAGTAAAATGAACTATGATGTTATTGTATTAGGAAGTGGACCTGGAGGATATGTGTCAGCTATCCGTGCGTCACAATTAGGGTTAAAAGTAGCAGTTATTGAAAAAGAAAGTTTAGGTGGAATTTGCTTAAACTGGGGATGTATTCCAACTAAAGCATTATTAAAGTCAGCTCAAGTGTTTGAATACATTAATCATGCTGAAGATTATGGAATTACTGTAAAAGAGGCGCATACTGACTTCCCTGCAATTATTAAAAGAAGCAGAGATGTTGCTGATGGAATGAGTAATGGAATAGCATATTTACTTAAAAAGAATAAAGTTGAAGTAATTTATGGTTTTGGAAAAATAAAGCCAGGAAATAAAGTAGCTGTTACTGTTGATGGTAAATCAATTGATTATTCAGCAAAAAATATTATTATAGCAACAGGTGCTAGAAGCAGACAGCTCCCAAATTTACCACAGGATGGAAAAAAAATCATTGGATATAGAGATGCGCTTGTTTTGAAAAAGGCACCCAAAAAAATGGTGATTATTGGTTCAGGAGCAATTGGTGTTGAGTTTGCTTATTTTTATAATGCAATGGGTACTGATGTTACTGTTGTTGAGTTTATGCCAAATATTGTACCTATTGAAGATATTGATATTTCTAAGCAGCTACAAAGATCATTCAAAAAGTCAGGAATTAAGGTGATGACTAACTCTTCAGTTGAGAAAGTTGATACTAGTGGATCTGGTTGTAAAGTCCTTATAAAAACTAAAAAAGGAGAAGAAACTATAGAATGTGATGTGGTTCTTTCAGCTGTTGGTATTGTCGCTAATATTGAGAATATAGGATTAGAAGAAGTAGGAATTAAAACAGAAAAAGGTAAAATTATTGTAGATGATTACTATAATACTAATATAAGTGGATATCATGCAATTGGTGATGTATTACCAAATCAGTCACTTGCTCATGTTGCGTCAGCTGAAGGAATTACTTGTGTCGAGAAAATTGCTGGTCAAAAGCCTGAACCGATTGATTATGGAAATATTCCTGGTTGTACTTATGCTAGTCCTGAGATTGCATCAGTAGGAATGACTGAAGCAGCTGCAAAAGAAGCAGGATATGAAATTAAAGTTGGTAAATTTCCTTTTACAGCATCTGGAAAAGCATCTGCAGCTGGACATAAAGATGGTTTTGTAAAAGTTATTTTTGATGCTAAATATGGAGAGTGGTTAGGTTGCCATATGATAGGATATAATGTTACAGAATTGATTGCTGAAGCAGTAGTTGCTCGTAAATTAGAAACTACAGGGCATGAAGTATTGAAAGCTATTCACCCTCATCCAACAATGAGTGAAGCGGTTATGGAAGCAGTTGCTGATGCTTATGATGAGGTAATACATATTTAGAGATTACTGCTGATAACGAGTAATTTTGATATAAAAAAGCCAAGCATTTGCTTGGCTTTTTGTTTATAATATTTTTATATTATAATCCAAAAGCAGATTTCACTTCTTCTTGGCAATCTAATTTCTCCCAAGTAAAAGTTTCTACTTCAAATTCTTTTTCTTCCTTTCCAACTAAAAATTTAACGATTTTAGTTTCAGATTTTCTTCCCATGTGTCCATAAGCTGCAGTTTCTGAATAAATAGGATTTTTCAACTTTAAACGGCTGATAATTGAAGCTGGTTTCAAGTTGAAGCAAGGCATTTCTTTTACTATTTCAGCAATCTTACCATCTTTTAAATTTAATTTTGAAGTTCCATATGTGTCCACAAAAATTCCCATTGGCTCAGCTACACCAATAGCATAACTTACTTGTACCAATATACGCTCAGCTACACCAGCTGCTACTAGGTTTTTTGCAATATGACGAGTAGCATAAGCTGCCGAACGGTCAACTTTACTTGGGTCTTTTCCTGAAAAAGCACCACCACCATGTGCTCCTTTCCCTCCATAGGTATCTACAATAATTTTTCTTCCAGTTAATCCTGTATCTCCGTGAGGACCTCCAATTACAAATTTTCCAGTAGGGTTTACATGGTATTTTTCTTCTCCAAATAAAGCCGAATTTTCAATAGATAACTGTGCTCTAATTTTGGGGATCAATAAGTTTCTTACATCAGATTCAATTTGTTGTTGCATTGGTTTTTCATCTGCAAAATCATCATGTTGCGTAGAAACAACAATATCTGTAATTCTTTTAGGAGTGTGGTCATCATTGTACTCTAAAGTAACTTGGGACTTGGAGTCTGGACGCAGGTAAGTCATTTCTTTTCCTGCTTTACGAATTGCTGCTAATTCAATCAATATTTTGTGAGAAATATCTAAGGCCAATGGCATCAAATTTTCAGTTTCATTTGTTGCATATCCAAACATCATTCCTTGGTCACCTGCACCTTGCTCTTTATTCAGACCTTCTCCCTCAACTACTCCTTGTCTAATATCAGCAGATTGTTCGTGTATTGCTGAAATAACACCACAACTATCAGCATCAAATTGATATTCTGATTTTATATATCCAATCTTACGGATTACCCCGCGCGCTACTTTTTGCACATCAACATAGCCTTCTGTTTTTACCTCTCCACTTAGTACTGTTAGTCCTGTAGTTACTAGTGTTTCACATGCTACTTTTGAGTGGGGATCTTGGGCTAAAAAATTGTCTAATAATGCATCCGAAATTTGGTCTGCTACTTTGTCTGGGTGTCCTTCTGAGACGGACTCTGATGTGAAATAATATGACATCTTCTTAATTTTAAGTTTAATTTTTATTAAGGAAGATTTGGCGAATAAGCGCTAAAGGAAATACTGTTTTAGCATTTTTTTCAGTGGTTGCAATAGGCCAAATCTATCCACTTTACTTTGCAAATTTATAAAATTTTATAAAATTGCTGTTATTTTTATTTTTTATTTATTGGGTATTTTTCTAACTAGTTAATTTCCTGAAATGTTCTTCTAAGTCAATATTATTTTTCTGATAGTTGGAAATCAATTTATCATCTACAATTTTACCTTTATTGATAATAATTACTCGGTTACACATTTTATCTACTTCTTGCATAATATGTGTGGAAAGTAGTACAGTTTTATCCCTTCCTATTTCTTTTATCAGATTTCTTATTTCTAACAATTGATTAGGATCCAAGCCTGTTGTAGGTTCATCAAGAATTAGAATTTCAGGATTGTGAATTAGGGCTGCAGCCAAACCAACTCTTTGTTTAAATCCTTTTGAAAGTTCATCAATCTTTTTGTTTTGTTCAGCGGTTAAACCTGTTTGTTGAATAATTTCAGTAACACGGTTATTAAGATTTTCAACTTTATAAATTCTACCAACAAAAGTTAGGTATTCTTTAATGTACATGTGAGTATAAAGCGGATTGTTTTCTGGCAGGTAACCAATTTTTGCTTTTACTTTTAAGTTTTGCTCTATAGTATCCAAATCACAAACTTGAACTTTACCACTGTCTTGTTCTAAATAGCAAGTTATAATTTTCATTAAGGTAGATTTCCCAGCTCCATTAGGGCCAAGGAATCCGACTATCTCCCCTTTGTTCAGCGAAAAGGAAACATTAGTCAGTGCTTGCTGATTTCCATAAAATTTATTGACTTTATTAATGTTGATTGACATTTTGTAAAGATAAAAAAGAGAAAAGAATTATTACTTAAAAATTTTCTTTTCTGCACTTCCATCACTATAGATGTATAAAAGGGTTTTATTCCTAATTGCTTTTACTTCTCTACCTAAAACATCTGTTATTTTAATCAAATACTTGTTTTGATAATTAGAAATATTGTAGATGTCTGAAATAATAATAGTAAAGTTAATATTTGCAATACTATCACATCCAGAGGAGTTAATTAAAGGGTAAGAATAATTTCCTGATGATAATAAATTTAACCCATTCCAAATTATACTTATATTTGAAAAAAGCGTATCATATGATGCTGAATCATAATTACAACTCCCATCATTAGTATTTACTTGTGGATTATAATTACATGCATATGGATCGGTACAACCTAAAACTTCATAACAATTTCCTCCTAAATTATTATCTATCCATGATAGTCTATTCCCAATCCATGTTTTAAAAAAAATTAGTTCTTGCTGATAAGTACTCCCTACAAAATAATTAGGCCAAACATAAGTGCCTAAAGTATTCCACTTTTGGAAATTTCTTTGCTGAGCATCATCTAAATAAAGAGCTAAGCTATCAATAAAGTTAAAAAGAGAATCTTGATGAAAACTTCTTTCTCGTAAATATTCCCATCTACATTTAAGTTTGTTCTCATATAATGTATCATCCAAAAGGCGCTCAAACCAAAAAGGATTATTATATCCACAGCCACCATCTACTTCCCACCCTGATATAACTCCACCACTACAATAGTCAGCATTTCCAAATGCTAAATTAAAATCCCAAAATGGACCCATAGCGAGTTTACCTCCTTTACTTTCTTTGTCTTTATGCATGTAGGTGCTAAGTCTGTATCCATCAATATTTTTTGCAAACTCATTTATTATATAAAAGTCAATAAAAGAATTGATATCAATATATTTAGAATATCCAATAGAAGTATCAGTAAAATTAGAGCCATTTAACGCGTATTCAAAACTATCTACATATTGTTCAATGTAATTTAATTGCTGTGGTTGTAATGCTGTAGCTTCAGGATAATGATACTGAATATACAATGGGTCTCCACCTGTATTAGGAAAGTCTGACATCCAATCTAAACCGCCATTTCCTGTATACTTATCTATTTTAATTATATATCCCCCAGTCAAACTATCCCCTGCTAAATCGTCCGAATCTAATTTAGCAATATTTACTCTATCATTATCTCTTTTTATTTTTTCCATTAATATATAGATACCTTTATACTCTCCGTTTATTACCAGTTCACAATAAACAGTTCTTGGCGAATAATGCCCCATTTTTCTTCCTAAATCAAAAGTTAAAAAATTACGCATCAATGCTTTATCTGAATAAGGAGCATATAATATCCAGTCATTTTCTATAGGCATACCCAAAAGTGAAACATTATTATTGTTTCCATTTAAATCTTGAGTTTCCAGCGCATAAGGTTTTTTAGGGAAGGATTGTGAACTGCTTCCTCTATATTCTATGCTAATTTTACCATTGTAATCATTAAATGGATCATTTATTGAGTTAACAGTTCCAAACCCATTATCAATAATACCCATATCACAGATAATTCTTGGATCATCCATGATATTTTGACTATTAGTGTTGATTACCACAATAGGAAGGTTAGATGTTGTGAAAATAAGAGGAGGTTGAAACCAAGAAGGAGTTGGTGAATAATTAGTATTTGTAGTACTAACTCCTACTGAAAGAAATATTCGTGCTGTTAAATCTGAAGAAGAAATATTATCATTATGTACTTGCACAGACAAGATATTATTTCCTTGTTGTAAGGTATTATTTAATAGTTGGGTATTTATAATAAATTGATCAGGACTTCCTCCTTGATACATTTGAGCTTCATGAAGTGAAGATGATCCCTGGCTGTATAATGGATGATCTCCAAAACTTCCAATATTTGACCTGGCAATCTCTACATTATTTAGATAAGCAACAAAAGCATCATCATAATCAATGTTAAGAATTGCTTCAGAAATTTCGGAAGTATCAGTAATAACAAAAATATTCCGTAAATAAAGTGATGTTACTGGGTTGATAATAGTATTGTCATCACCATCTCCATATCCTACACCTCCAATACCTTGAAGCCAGTTAGAGTCATTAAAAGTTAATTCTCTCCAATTAGAATCTGGCTCAAAATTACCTTCCAGATATTTCCAATAGTCATCTTCAAAAACTACTGTTTCCCAATGATTAGTATTTTGTGAAAATAATACTAAAGACAAGAATGTAAATATCAGTATTAGTTTTTTCAATTAATAATAATTTTTCTCTCTACAATTCCATTATCATAAATATAGAAGAGTAGATTGTTAATTTTAGCTGTTGTATTTCTCCCCAATACATCTACAATATTTATTAATTTCTTTTCTGTTTGTATTTCAGAAATAGCTGAAGGAGTGGGGCAGTAATTTCCATTAGGAGCTATCTGTGGTAATTTGTATTGGGGGTCAGTAATTAAGATAAAGATCAACGAATCCATAGTCTGTAAAAGAGAAGCATTGTAAGGTTCCCATTCGTTTGCAATTCCAGAAGCAGTTTGAGCATCATCCAAAATTCCCATATTACTTACTTGTGCCCAATAGATATATTCAATTGCCATGCACTCATAATCGCAAGTTTGGTCATAGTAATGATACCATGCAGAAGCGGGGTAGCTGTTAGGTACGCTCATAAATTGTCCTCCTCTAGCTATATCCATTGCAGCAGTCAAAAGTGAAGAGTTTACCTGTAAACTAAATGCATTAGGATAGACATTAGTATGTCCTACATGGTTGATTGTATGCATTATTTCTTCCACTGAGGCATCATTCCCCCAGTGTCCTGTTTGAGTTGGGTCTATCTCATTGTTATATAAAACTGCACTTACTCCATCACCATTGTAATTATTGAAAAAAGTATACATTGCCTGATTCCCATCTTGAAAGAATATTGGTATTAATGCACTTTCGTTTATAAGTTGCGCTTCAATTTGAGGATCATCCACTATTCCATCCTCATTGTTGTCTAATAATTCGGCAGCTACAGCTGCTGCATGTAAAACTTTAGAATCTGAAATAGTGCTTTCTGCATAGATACTAAAGCATCCTAGCACATCTACATATTTTGTAAAAGGTGAAAGAGCTAAAACATTAGGACTAGGATTCGCTTCAATATTAAAACAAACTGTGTTTTGTGCAATTCCTAAAAGTGGAATAGAGAACAATAAAGCGAGTATTTTCTTCATAATTAATAGTTTTTATTATACGCAAATATAAGAAAAATCTAATTGTATATTTGCGCCAATGAATGGAGTAGTTACAAAAACAACGGGCAAACGCTATTCCGTCAAAACGGATACAGGAGAATTAGTACAATGTCGTCTTAAGGGTAAATTTCGTATTCAAGGAATAAAAAGTACTAGTCCAATCGTAGTTGGTGATAAGGTTGCTGTGGTTCAAGATTCAGAACTATGGATGATTACTAATTTACACGATAGAAAAAATCATATTCTCAGAAAATCAGTAAACCTAAGTAAGCAAACTCATGTTATTGCAGCCAATATTGATCAAGCGTTACTTATGATAAGCTTAAATAGTCCTGTTACTAGTACTGGATTTATTGATCGTTTTTTAGTTGCTGCTAATGCTTATGGAATTGAAGTAATACTTCTATTTAATAAAGTAGATTTATTAAGTGATAAATTGAAAATCCAATACGATAAACTGAAAAAAGTGTATGAAGAAATTGGCTATACTTGTTTCGCTATTTCTGTTATTCATGATGACTTATCAAATATAAAAGAGGTGATGAAAGGAAAATTGAATATGATTTCAGGGCATTCTGGAGTGGGTAAATCTACGCTAGTAAATTATTTACAACCTGATTTACATATTAACACTAAGAAGGTTTCTGACACTCATATGCAGGGTCAGCACACAACAACATTTTCGGAGTTACATGATCTTGATTTTGGGGCATCCATCATTGATACACCAGGAATTAGAGGGTTTGGCCTTGTTGAATTAAAAGCAACTGAAATAGCTAATTATTTTCCTGAATTTTTTGCATTAAAATTAAAATGTAAATTCCATAATTGTATTCATAAAAATGAACCTCAATGTGCTGTGAAGTCTGAATTAGAAAAAGGAGATATTGCTGAAAGTCGTTATAGAAATTACCTGAAAATGCTAATAGAAGAAGAGGAGCATTTTAGAACAAACGATTATTAACTTATGCGTGCTGTAATTCAAAGAGTAGAAAAAGCATCAGTCGTAATTTTAGAAACAGAAATTACAAAAATTGATCACGGACTTTTAGTTTTTTTAGGAATTGAAATTGAGGATACTGAAGAAGATGCTTTTTGGTTGGCAAGTAAAATTGCGGCACTTAGAATTTTTTCAGATGAAAAAGGAGTGATGAATAAGTCCATTATTGATTCAGGTGGAGAGGTAATTGTTGTGAGTCAATTTACTTTACATGCTAAAACTAAAAAAGGAAACCGACCATCATATATGAAGGCAGCCAAATTAGAAAAATCAATTCCTCTTTATGAACAATTTAAAAAAAACTTGTCTTTAGCAATTGGTAGCCTGGTGCGATCTGGGGTATTTGGTGCGGATATGAAGATTAGCCTTGTCAATGATGGTCCTGTAACTATAATAATTGATACAAAAAATAAAGAATAATGCCAATTACTGAATTACAAAAACAAGTTGATGTTTGGATAAAAAAATATGGAGTTCGTTATTTTAGCGAGCTTACTAATATGGCAGTCCTAACAGAAGAAGTAGGTGAGGTCGCCCGTATAATTTCACGAAAATATGGTGAACAGTCCTTTAAAGAAACAGATCAAAAAGATTTAGGAGAGGAACTCTCTGATGTATTATTTGTATTACTCTGTCTGGCAAACCAAACGGATACTGATTTGCAGAAATCATTTGACAAAAAGATGCAACTTAAGACAAAAAGAGATGCTAATAGACATCTGAATAATAAGAAATTAAAATCTTAATTATATTGTAATTTTAACTCCAGCTCTCATCCATCTTCCTGGTTGAGGTATATTTCCAAAATCTACATATTCATTATTAAGTAGATTATTTATCTCTAAGAACATTGTATTGTTACTAAATACTTTGAATGAAAGTCTTGTGGATATTAACCAAAAAGGAAGGTATTCGACTTCTTCTTTGCTATAAAAATCAGTAAATCCTCCTTCTCTATCTTGATGGGATGCCCTCCAGTCAATTCTTAACTTCTTACTAATATCTTGACTTGCAGTCAATGAAAAATTTGATTTTAAATGATCTAGAACATATCTTGATTGAAAGCCATCTGAATTTTTATCTGATTCATTCATTGAATAGTTAATACTTAAAAAAGAAATTGGAAAATTAGAGTTGAACATTTTATTAATATTAATTCTAGAGTTAAATTCATATCCTATCGTTGTAAGTTGATTTAGGTTTTGGGTCCTCCAAATACTATCTCCATTTATTAACACCCAATCTATCATATTTCTTCCTTCTCTTTCGTAGTAAGTGAATGTAGTATTATGCGAACGACCATTCCATTTTAGACCGATTTCTTTATTAATAGAATTTTCAGCTGTAAGATTGATATTTCCTGAGTCAGTAGGAGATTCATAATACAATTCTGTATAATTTGGAGTCCTCATTGATTTGTTACTTGAAACGAATACTTTAATATTACTGTTAACATCATATGATATATCAATACCAGGAAAATACTCATTTCCATATTCAGAATCAATATTCATCATAATTCCTGCAGATATTGTTAAATCATTAAAGTTAATATTTTTTTCAATAAAAAGATTTGTAGTTGTTCTACTAGCTCCTTTATAATAAAAATTATTACTATCAATTTTAATTGGATTTTCGAGATCCTCTCCTAAAACATTAGATATGATATTGTCAGTTCTTATTTCCATTCCTATTACATTAGTTCCTGTTTTTGTTTTTTGTATGGCATTCATATCCATAGAAAACACATTAGTTTCATGAAAGTTGTGATACCAAGATGGATTTTCTCTAAATAATATAAATTCATCATTGTGTTTCCTCCATGAGATCTTATTATCTAAAGTTATTTCACCCTCCCTTCTAATTTGCAATGAAGCAAAAGTAGTTTGTGTTTTTTCAAATTGATCAGGGTATTTTGGCGTATAAAAACTGAATGCTCCAAACTCCTTGTTAGTGTAACCTGCATTAAAGAGTGCATTTATTCCATCAATATTTGTTTTTGCTTGGTAATAGTAGTTTTTTATTTTATAGTCCATACCTTCAATATATCCATCACTTTCTTTCTGGTTTACTGAAATGTTATGTTTCAGCTTGCCAGTAGAAGTATGGTAATTAATGCTCCCACTTTTAAATTTATTTTCGCCAGTACTAATGCCTATAGAATTAGCCATATCTGATTTTGTAATAATATTTATAGCTCCTGTGTATGCGTAATTTCCAAAAACTCTACTTGCTCCTCCAGTTATTATTTCAACTCTTTCAATTTGCTCTAAATTTACAGGTAAGTCCATGTTATGATGTCCTGTTTGAGGATCATTTAACTTAATGCCATTTAGCATGACAAGTACTTGTTCGAAGGAACCTCCTCTCATGCTAATATCTGCTTGAACGCCCTGTCCTCCTCTTTGTCTTACATCTACATTCATTGCGTATTCTAATAAATCTTCGATAGTTTGTACAGGTGCATTTTCAATTTCTTGCTGGCCAATTATTTGAATATTAGTAATGTTTCCTTTAGTTTGCGCCCTGTTTGCAGATACAATAACTTCATTAAGATTTTTTTTGAGTAAATTTTGTGCTTTTAAATTACATATTGTAAGTGTAAAGGTAAGTGTAATTAATATTATTTTTTTCATAATAGTTGTATCTATTTTAGTTGATTATTTGTATTCTAATTTGTAAATATATAATTATTAATGAATATGAAATAGGGCTTTTTAATATTTCATTCCATCAGGAATTCCATATAAATATATTATTTCAATTTTGTTTGATAAGGACATAATTCCGGGGTTAATTCCTGGTTCGTTTTGTGGTATTTTAACACCTAGTTTAGAATAGTAATTCACCCAAACAGACAGTGCTTCATTTGTCACAGGATCTAAAAATGTCATTGGATTTAGTTTGAAAATAGAATCTTTTTCAAATGCTTCAAAGATTAGTTCCGAACAATAGTATGAGTTGTTATTGATTAGAAATTCTTCATCATACTTTATCCCTAGTTTACTTTTAGAATAAATAATGGCATCTTTAATTGAATGTTGAAACTCTTTTTTCAATCTTCCTACTATTATTTTTGGTTTCCCTTCTGTATCATTAGAACGATTAAAGAACAATTTTATATCTGATAAAATAACTTCTGGTGGAATAGCCTCTAAAACTTTTAATGTATCATTATCTAAAACTACTAAGCCAATATGTGATAAATTAGCATCTTTGTATCCAGGTGTTACCTTTTCAATTGCATCACAAAGTGGAGAAGAATCTAAATCTTGAAATAATAAATCACCCTCCTGTAATTCAAATTTTTGTTTTGGTAAACATGAGCTTAGAAGAATACCGCAAAGAAGAATTATAAAAAAGTGATTTTTCATTTTTCAAAATAACAAAAAAAAAGAGGATTACATTGTAATCCTCTTTCTAAATTTAATGCTTAAAAATTAATTAGCTAAAACAATAATTTTGTTTTGTTTCATTTCAATTACGCCACCATTTATTGTGAAGTTTTCAGTTTTATTTTCAATGGTAATCACTCTTACATTTCCACTTGTTAAAGTTGAAATGATAGAAGCGTGATTATTTAGTACTTCAAATTCACCTGATTCTCCTGGGAATTTTACTGAAGTGACTTCTCCGTTAAAAACTTCTTTTTCTGGTGTTATTATTTCTAAAATCATACTTTAATTATTTGACGTCAGCCAACATTTTTTCACCTTTTTCAATAGCTTCATCAATTGAGCCTACAAGGTTAAATGCAGCTTCAGGATATTGATCTACTTTACCATCCATAATCATATTGAATCCTTTAATGGTATCTGAAATATCAACTAAACATCCTTTTAAGCCTGTAAACTGCTCAGCAACATGGAAGGGTTGAGATAAGAATCTTTGAACTCTTCTTGCTCTACTTACGGCTAATTTATCTTCATCAGATAACTCATCCATTCCTAAAATTGCAATAATGTCTTGTAATTCTTTATACCTCTGTAGTAACTCTTTTACGTCTTGTGCACATTTATAATGCTCATCACCAACTACTTCAGGAGTTAAAATTCTTGAGGTTGAATCCAATGGGTCAACTGCAGGATAAATACCTAATTCGGCAATTTTTCTTGAAAGAACCGTAGTTGCATCCAGGTGAGCAAATGTTGTAGCTGGAGCAGGGTCAGTTAAATCATCAGCAGGTACGTATACTGCTTGTACAGAAGTAATAGATCCGTTTTTAGTTGAAGTAATACGTTCTTGCATTGTTCCCATTTCGGTAGCTAATGTTGGTTGGTACCCCACGGCTGATGGCATACGCCCTAGTAATGCAGAAACCTCAGATCCTGCTTGGGTAAAACGGAAAATATTATCTACAAAAAATAGTACGTCTTTCCCTTTTCCATCTCCTTCACCATCTCTAAAGTATTCAGCAATAGTAAGACCAGAAAGTGCAACTCTTGCTCTTGCTCCAGGTGGTTCGTTCATCTGACCAAAAACAAATGTTGCTTTTGAATCTCCTAATTTTGATTTGTCAACCTTAGATAAATCCCAACCTCCTTCTTCCATTGAGTGGTTAAAATCTTCACCGTAATTGATGATCCCTGACTCTAACATTTCTCTTAATAAATCATTTCCTTCACGTGTTCTTTCTCCTACACCAGCAAATACAGAAAGTCCACCATGGCCTTTCGCTATATTATTAATTAATTCTTGAATAAGCACTGTTTTTCCAACACCAGCCCCTCCAAATAAACCAATTTTCCCTCCTTTTGCATAAGGCTCAATTAAGTCAATAACTTTTATGCCTGTAAATAATACTTCAGTAGCTGTTGATAGATCCTCAAATCTTGGAGGATCTCTGTGAATCGGCAATCCGTTAGTACTATCTAAGTTTTCCATTCCATCAATAGCATCTCCTATTACATTGAAAACTCTACCTTTAATATTTTCTCCAATAGGCATTTTGATAGGTGCTCCAGTAGCAACCACAGTGGTTCCTCTACTAATACCATCAGTAGTTTCCATAGAAATTGTTCTTACTGTATCTTCACCAATGTGTTGTTGACACTCTAATACTAATTTTGTTCCATTTGCTCTTGTAATTTCTAATGAATCATAGATGTTAGGTAATCCAGCTTCATTGTTTTCGAATGAAACATCAATTACAGGCCCAATAATTTGTGATACTTTTCCGGTGTTTTTTGACATTTTTATATCTTTTAAAGTCGTTAAAATATTTAATTTAAATCGGATGCAAATTTACTATTTTTAAATTGTATTGTACTAATATTAATCGGTTTAAATTAATTGTTAATTTTGAACACTTTTTCAACATACCTAAAATTAAAAAATAAGTGAAAGTTTATCATTCAATAGATCAGTTCCCTTCAGATATTAATTCAGTATTAACTTTAGGTACTTTTGATGGGGTGCATAAGGGTCATAAATATGTCTTGAAACGCATGAATGAAATTGCTCAGAATGAAGGAGGAGAAAGTGTTTTGCTAACTTTTTATCCTCATCCTAGGCACGTTCTACAGCCTGAGGATCAGAAACTGAAATTATTAAACACGATTGATGAGAAAATAAAAGAATTAGAAAAATCTGGAATTCAGCATTTTATTATTCACGAGTTTACAAAAGATTTTTCAAGAACAAAATCAGTTAATTTTATAAGAGATTTATTGGTAAATAAATTGAAAATGAAACACATGGTCGTTGGTTACGATCATCATTTCGGAAGAAATAGAGAGGGGTCGTACAATGAGTTGAAAGAACTTTCAGAATTATATAATTTTACATTAGAAAAAATTCCACCACAGGATGAGTCAGAAGTTACTGTTAGTTCAACAAAAATAAGAAAGTTATTGTCTCAGGGATTTATAGAAAAAGCCAATGCTTATTTGGGGTATAAGTATTCAATTAGTGGTATTGTAGTAAAAGGAAATAAAATTGGGCGAACATTATCTTATCCTACCGCTAACATTCTGATTGAAAATAAATGGAAATTACTTCCATTTGATGGGGTGTATGTTGTGAAAGTAATTTTGAAAAATAAGCAATGTTTTGGTATGTTAAATATTGGTAATAAACCAACTCTTAATGAGTGTAAGCATTCATTAGAGGTGCATATTTTTGATTTTTCAGATGACATTTATGATGCTGAGATAAAAGTAGAATTTTTAAAAAGAATGAGAGATGAAAAATATTTTGAATCTCTAGCGGATTTGCAAAGTCAGTTAAAGATTGACGAAAATAATTGCAAGAAGTATTTGAACATTATAAATAAAACGAACAATGATATAAATTAAAAAATACCGATTACGCTATTTCATTTAACTTATTATAAAATTTCAAGTTTGGCAAACTTAAGTAATAGTTGTTTTAGTCCAATATTACTGAAAAATACACCTGCTTTTTTGTCAGCTCCTTCTCCTGAAACAGTCAAAACTTTTCCTTCTCCAAATCTGGCGTGTTTTACTTTCATTCCAGATTGTATTTTACTAAGATCACTCTCATTAATACTGATATTTTTTGCTCTATTAATATTTGTTAAGTTTTTAGGGGCAATAAACTTTTTTGTAGCAGGAGAGATTTCTTGTTTCTTAAACTTAGTTTTAGCATAAATTTTATGAGGACTTAGTTCGTTTTTATTTTTTGGTGTAATTTCATGTTTTTCTAAAAAGCTTTCATTCAGTTCACTTATAAATCGACTTGGTTCGCAATCTGTGTATTGTCCCCATTTAAATCGAGATGAGGCAAAAGATAAAAATAATCTTTTTTCAGCTCTTGTTATGGCAACATAGAAAAGACGTCTTTCTTCTTCTAAATTTTCCTGACTTTCGCCACTCATCATGCTAGGGAAAAGATTTTCTTCCAGACCAACAACAAATACGTAAGGAAATTCTAATCCTTTAGCCGCATGAACAGTCATTAAAGTTACTTTATTAAAATCTTCCTCAGTTTCTTTATCTTGATCTGTTAATAAGGCAACATCTTGCATGAAATCAGGTAGTTTATTAACTCCTTTTTCAGCTGTTTCACTAAAATCCTTTATTCCGTTTAACAACTCCTGAATATTCTCAAATCTACTAACACCTTCGGGAGTTTTATCAGTGTATAAATCGCTAAATAATCCACTTTGTTTTGCAATTTCTTCCGCAACAATATAAGCATCTTTTTTTCTAGTATTTATGATAAAGCTGTTAATCATTAGGGCAAATTCTTTAAGCTTAATTTGGGTACCTTTATTGATATTAATTTCTATCTCATCCAAATTATTAATAACCTCCCAAATACTTTTATCATATTCATTCGCAAAAACATTAAGTCTTTGAATAGTTGTTGCCCCAACACCTCTTGTTGGGTAATTTATAATTCTCTTAAAAGCCTCCTCATCATTTGGGTTAATTGCTAAACGATAATAAGCAAGTAAATCTTTTATTTCTTTTCTTTGGTAAAACGAAAGTCCACCATAAATTTTGTAAGCTATGTTTCTTTTTCGTAATGATTCTTCAAAAGCCCTTGACTGAGCATTTGTTCTGTATAAAATTGCAAATTCTTTATGCTGGGCTTGTTCGCGCATTTCAATATCGCCAATTGTGTTTGCAATCAATCTTCCTTCGTCATTGTCTGAGCCTGTTTTGCAAACAATTATTTTATGGCCTTTAATGTTGTTGGTCCAGATGTTTTTTTCAAGTTGTTTTTCATTATTTTTTATTATGCTATTAGCCGCCTCAACAATAGTGGAAGTAGATCGATAGTTCTGTTCTAGCTTATAGGTTTTGAAATCAGGATAATCTATCTTAAAGTTGAGGATATTCTGAATATTAGCGCCTCTAAATGCGTAAATACTTTGTGCATCATCACCAACAATACATATATTTTCGTTAAGGGCAGCAAGTTTTTTAATGATCAGGTATTGAATGTGATTGGTGTCCTGATATTCGTCAATCAATATGTATTTGAATTTCTGCTGGTACTTTAATAAAGCATCTGGATGATTATCTAGTAGTTGATAGGTTTTTAATAGTAAATCATCAAAGTCCATGGCTGAAGCTTTTTCACATCTTTGGACATATGTTTGATAAATCCTTCCAAATTCTGTTCGCTTTGCAATTTTATCAGTTTGTAATAATTCTGCTTTATTTGCGTATCCAGCAGGAGTAATGAAGTTGTTTTTTAAAGAAGAAATTCTATTTCTGATAACGCCAAACTTATAAATATCTTTGTCTAAATTTAGTTCTTTTATGATACTTCTCACTAAACTTTTGGAGTCATCAGTGTCATAAATTGTAAAATTAGAAGGGTAGTTTAGTTTATCAGCTTCAAAGCGTAATATTTTTGAAAATACTGAGTGGAATGTACCCATCCAAAGGCTCCTTGCATTATTTTTTCCTACAATATTTTCTATTCTG
This sequence comes from Cryomorphaceae bacterium BACL11 MAG-121001-bin54, assembly GCA_905182255.1. Taxonomy (GTDB): domain Bacteria; phylum Bacteroidota; class Bacteroidia; order Flavobacteriales; family BACL11; genus UWMA-0277. Next base: position 172,597 of record CAJJAH010000001.1, on the reverse strand, counting down.
TTTCGCATCTCTTTAGATGCTTTATTTGTAAAGGTTAATGATAAAATATTGTGTGGATTAACTCCTGTCTTTAGCAAGTGAACAATGCGATAAGTAAGGACTCTTGTTTTGCCTGAACCTGCTCCAGCAATTACCATTAAGGGGCCTTTAAGGTGTTGAGCAGCTAATTTTTGTTCTGGGTTTAATTTTTGTAAATAGTCTTCCATAATATTTTTTAGAATTTCAAAAGTACGTTTATATCTAAGTTGAATACCGCTTGTTTGTATTTTTTTTGTGATAAATAGATTATTAATTTTATTGATATAAATTGGATTAGCTATTGCATTTTCTTTTTTACTGTTTGAGTACCTAAGATTGCAGAAAAATACTGTCGATTTAAGCTGATAATTTTGTATTTTTGTAGAAAATACGAATGATATGAAAAAAATTATACTAATAATACTTGTGTTATTTGCTTTTGTTAATACTCATGCAACTCACATAATGGGAGGTGAAATTACATGGGAATGTATTAAAGACCCTAATAACCCAGATGTTGGTAAGTATATTTTTAAAATGAAAGTTTATCGTGACTGTGATGGAACTACTCTTTCTACTTTTGCACAGACAATAGATGTTTGGGATGGTGGGGTAAATCCAATATCCAATATTAGTCTTGATTATGTGTCTAGTACTGATATTTCACCTCCAGGAGATGCTCTTAATAGCGGTAATGCTTGTTTGGATTGCAATACGAATCCTGTTGGTGCAGTTGAAGAATATCTATATGAATCACAACCTGTTGCTTTACCAGGGACTCCTCCTGCTACTGGCTGGTTTTTCACATGGGATTCTTGTTGTAGAAATGGAGCAATATCTAATTTAGTCATCCTTACTCCAGCAAACCCAAGTGAAGGATTTACTTTAAGAGCTTCTATGTTTCCTTTTACTGATGCTAATGGTAATATTCTGCCTGCTGATCCTTGCTATGATAATTCTCCAAAATTTAATGAAAGTCCTAAAACAATTATATGTATTGGTTATTCTTTTTCTTACACACCAAATGCTTCTGATTTTGAATTAGATAGTTTGTCATATTCTTGGGATGAACCTTTAGATGACATTGGTTTTGGAACAGCTTATAATCCTGGTCTGAATCCTTTGCCTATTGCTTTTATTGCACCTTATACTTTTAACAATCCTTTGCCAGGAGGAGTTACACTTAATGCTCAAACAGGAGAGATTAATTATGCATCAAATATAGCTGGTAATTTTTCTTCTGTAATTAGGGTAGATGCGTTTAAGTGTGGTCAAAAAGTTGCTTCAATTTACAGGGAGATTCAATCTGTTTTAATTGCTTGCCCTATTTTGCCTAATGGAGCAATTAATCTTCCTCCTGTTTTAAGCACTTCTCCACCTTCTTTAAGTTTTCAAACTGTCTCAGCAGGAGACCTAGTCACATTTAATATTACTGCTACTGATAATGATTTATATGCTAATGGATTATTGCAAGATGTTACTCTTGAAATTTCAGGAGGGCAAGTATCTGATGATTATATCACTAATTCTCTTTGCGATAATCCTCCTTGTGCTACTTTTGTGAACACCTCTGGTTTAGCACCACCTATAACAGGACTTCAACTTGTGGAGGGGGTCTTTGAGTGGCAAACTGCTTGTAGTCATGTTGCTACAGATGCTGGATGTGGGATTACATCTAACACATATACTTTTGCAATAAAAGCTTTTGATGATTTTTGCCCTGCTAATGCAATTACAATCGCAACCATTACTATTGAAGTTACTGCGGCTGATTCTTTGCCTGCTCCTGATTTTGAATGTGCTTGGGAATCCCCAAATGGAGATGTTACTTTTAATTGGAATTCAAGTATTGGTGCAAGTTCATCAACAGTTTATCATATTTATGGTGCTGCAAACATTGGGGGTCCTTACACTATCTTATCTGATGTTAGCTACCCAAATGAGTCAGAAGTAGTTCCTGCCTCATCACTTGTTGGTGGTATTAAATATTTTTATTTAACTTCAGAATCTACGTGTGCTGAAAATTCATTATCTTCTGATACAATCTCTCCAATTTATTTTGCTATTTCAAATACTAACATTAACTGTTGGGACGATACAGATGGCTCAATTCAGGTTTCTGTTGAGGACTATACTAATGTTTTGTTTTATGATTTTTATTTAGATGGTGTTTTAAATACTAATGCTCATCCGTTAGATACTTTTTTTAATAATGTAAGTGCTGGTTCTCACATCATTACTGTTGTTGACAATTCTTCATCTTGTTTGTTAAATGTTCCAGTAACTATTTCAGCTCCTGGATTTCCATTACAGGCTTTGGCTTCCTCGGAAGTTGCTGTTTGTTATGGTGATAGTTCTGGTGTTGTTGTTGGTTCTTCTGCTGGAGGTACTCCTGGCTATACTTATTCTTGGTATGAGAGTGGTAATCCTGTTAGTTTTAGTGATAATGACACTGCTGTTGGTTTGATTGCGGGTAGTTATTATTTATCTGTTGAGGATGCTAATGGTTGTGATACTTTTGCTTCTGTTAATGTTATTGAGCCTCAGCTTGCACTTCAGGGTTCTGTTCAGATTTTTGGTATTTCTTGTAAGGGTGATAATACGGGTATGTTAGTTGGAGATGCTGGAGGTGGTTGGGGTCCTTATACTTATTATTGGTTAGATTCTCAGAATGATACTTTACAATCTTCATCGAGTTATATTTCCCAACGCGATACTTTGTTTGATTTACTTTCTGGTATTTATGTATTACATATTTATGATGTTAGGGGATGTTTTGTTGATTATACTTTGAATGTTCCAGAGCCTCCTGTTGCTTTAAGTATTGATAGTTTAGTTCTTGTTGAGGGTATAGCTTGTTATAGTGATAGTGTAGGTAAGGCTATTTTATATGCTAGTGGTGGTCAGGTTAGTTATGCTTATTTATGGGACAATGGTGAGACTTCAGTTATTGCTAATGGTTTAACTTCTGGTTATCATTCGGTTACTTTGTCAGATGATTGGGGTTGTGAGGTTATTGATAGTCTTTATATTTCTGAGAACGATTTGATAGAATCTGATTTAACTACTGTTCAGAATGTTAGTTGTTATGGAGATAGTGATGGTATTGCTACTATTAGTTCGTTTGGTGGATTTTCTAGTGGGTATACTTATTTTTGGAGTCAAGGTCAGCAGAGTGTTGGTGTTAATTTGGATACTGCAGTAGGTTTATTACAGGGTAGTTATTTTGTAACTACTAGAGATGTTTTAGGCTGTGAGGTTGTTGATAGTATTTACATTTCAGAGCCTGAGCCTTTGAGTATGGAGGCGTTTGAGTTAGATCGGATAGACTGTTATGGTGCTGATGATGGTTTAGCAGCAGCAACAGCAGTAGGAGGGACTTTGCCTTATGTTTTTGATTGGGATAATGGGCAGTGGGTAGGAGATACCATTAATACACTAACTCCAGGCTTACATATAGTTGTAGTTACAGATGCAAAAGGGTGCAGTGCAAGTGATACAGTATTTACGAATGAGCCTACAGAATTAGTAATTGATATAGATGATTCTCAAACCATACTACCTTATTGTATTGGTGTTAATACTGCTAGTTTATCTGCTGTTGCTCAGGGGGGAACTCCAGGTTATACTTATGTTTGGGATGATAACATAAACTTACCTCAAACAACAACTACTGCTAGTTCTTTACTGGCAGATAATTATAATTCATCTGATAGTTCTTACACTATTACTGTTACAGATAATAAAGGGTGTACTGCTAGTGCGAGTACAGATACCTTACGTTTTTATATAGAGAGTATGGATGTGAATGTTACTTCTTTATATCAGTACGCTAGTGGTGTTTTAGATAGTAATGAAGTAAGCTGTTTTGGTTATAATGATGGAGGTGCACAGGTAACTGCTTTTGGAGGTCATGGACCTTATACTTATCAATGGTATGGAGGTTCTTCTGCCATAACAGCTATTATTGATAATTTGTATTCCGGACTTTATTCAGTAACTATTAAAGATACAAATGACTGTATGGTAAACGGTAGTATTGTTTTAGCTGAGCCTTCTAGCTTGACTTTTAATACATCCATCAATACTATAGAGAGTTGCTTAGGTGCTTGTGATGGTACTATATTGGTTGATAGTTTATCTGGGGGGGTTGCTTTGTATAGTGCTTTGCTCACAGATAATCAGACAGGATCCATTACTTCTCATTCTATTAATAATGATTATATATTGAATGTTTGTTCTGGAGATTATACAGTTTCTTTAACAGATATTAATAATTGTCCCTCCTCTGTTATTGCAGGTGGTGTGAATCAGCAGGTAGTTAATTATGATGCTTATACTGTAGCTGCAATATCTGCTACTACTACTATTTGTAATGCTTCTTCAACAGGGGTGTTAACTGTTTTAAACCCTAATTTGAGTGCTGGTTATAGTTATAGTTGGGAGAATGCAAATAATACAGGAGTTATTATTTCATCTGGTGTACAGGCGGATGGTTTATCTGCAGGTGTTTATGTTTTATTAGCTGATTATAATAATACGTTTGGTTGTACTGTCACTGATACTTTAGAAATTATAGAGTATTCAGCAATAATGAATACTGTTACGATAGATAATGTAGATTGTTATAGTGGTATTACGGGAAGTATATTAGCTTCTTCTTCTGGTACAATCTCTCCTTATAGTTATGCTTGGAGTTCGGGTCAAATAACGCCATTAGCGAATAATTTAAGCGCTGGTAGTTATACGTTAACAGTTGAAGATGGTAATGATTGTGAGCGTGATTTCACTTATAATGTAACAGAACCTCAAGCATTAAGTGTAAATATTACTGAGAGTTCATATGTGCTAACTGCAGGTACTCCATCAGGAGGTACAGCTCCTTATTCCTATTCTTGGATAGAGCAGACTTTTCCACTTATATCAATAGGTAGTGCTATAACGTATACTGTTGGTAATTATGGATCTTATTCTGTTATTGTAACAGATGCGAATGGATGTGTTGTAGAATCAAATATCTTCGAATATATTGGGACGAGTATTGGTCAGTTGTCTTCTGGGATAGCTTTAAGTATTTACCCTAATCCATTTAAGCAAGAGACGACAGTTGATTTTGGAAGAGAGGTAAAACAGGCAAGCCTTAGGGTGGTTGATGTGTTTGGCAAGTTAATACAGGAACATAGTGTTAGAGACACAGATAAATATATATTAAAAAGAGAAAACAAAGCAAGTGGCATCTACTTTATAGAAATCGAAGTGGGTGGAGTTAAATTGTTTCATAAAATAATAATAGAATAAGTTTATTAAAAATTGATTGTTGCTAAATATTACCTACTAAATAAGTGCTAATTAATATAAGCGTATATTTGCAAAATTGTTAAAAAAGATAAAATTGAGAAATGAAGAATAAATATATAACTAAAAATATGAGAAATAAATTATCAAAAAGTGCTGTTAGAATTAAGTCGGTACTCTTTCTATTTATAGGACTGCTATTTTCAATTACAGTTAAGTCTCAGAATTGTCAAATTATTGACAGTATAATTGTAACGGATATTAGTTGTTATGGAGGTACAGATGGGTCTATAAATTTAGTGCCATTAAATACAGTTGGACTTTATTCTTATGCATTCTCAAATGGACAAACTGGAACAATAAGTGAAATTAATAATTTAATTTTAGGAACGTACAATGTTACAATTACGGATTTGGCAAATCCAACTTGTACTCAGGACACTTCTTTTACTGTTACTCAACCTCAAGACCCTTTAAGTACAGTAACAACCTTGTACTCGGATGTTGATTGTTATGGAGATTCTTCAGGAATTGCTTATGCAGAGAATGCAATTGGAGGTACATTCCCATACACTTATGCATGGGATAATGGTCAAAACACACAATTAGCTGTTAATTTATGGGCAGCAACTCATACTGTTACAGTAACTGATGCAAATGGATGTACGTCTCAATCGTCTATTGATATTGTAAATTCTCATCCTGCTATTACAGGAGTTGTTAATATATTAAATCAAGTTTCTTGCTTTGGAGCCTGCGATGCAAATATTCAATTTTCTTCAGGAGGTGGTATTTTACCACATACATACAACTGGGATATTGGTCAGGTTTATAATGGAAGTGGGCCTGATACTGCTTTTAACATGTGTTATGGTGGTCATGATGTTTTGATTGAGGATGCAATAGGATGTAGGAAGACAATTACATTTACTATTACTCAGCCAGATGAATTATTTGCTAATGCAATAGGTAATGGTGCTCCAATACCAGGTCAATTACCAACTCAACCTGTACAATGTTTTGGTTTCAATGATGGTACGGCTTTTGCTTCTGCTACTCAAGGAACTTTAGGTTATACTTTTGTTTGGGATAGTATTAACGGACCTACTGGTCAGAATATTGATAGTTTAACACCCGGTATACATACAGTTTATGTTACAGATGCAAATGGATGTACAGCATCAGATACTGTATTAATTACTGAGCCTACTAAGTTAGAAGTTGAAATAATTGATAGTCTAGCTATATACGCATATTGTTCTAATACTTTTTCAGGTGAATTGTGTGCTATTGCTAGTGGAGGAACCCCAAATTATGCTTATGCCTGGAACGATGTAATATTACAAACTACACCTTGCGCATATAATTTGCAACCAGATCAATATACGATTACAGTCATGGATGAAAGAAATTGTATTGCTCAGGCTAGCTTTGATTTAGATTCTATTACCAATAGTATGAATCCGGATTCAGTGATTATAACAGAAAATTCAGTATCTTGTTTTGGTTTATATGATGGAGCTTTAACAGCGACTAATGTTGTTGGAGGTATTGCTCCTTTTTCGTATAGCTGGAATGGCCCAAACTCTTACACCGGAACAGGTAACAATATTAGTTCATTATTTTTTGGTAGTTATGCGGTTGTTATTGAGGATTTTAATGGTTGTAAAATAACAATTGGAACATATTTAAATCAACCAGATCAATTACAATATGATATTTATAATAAAGTTGATGCAACTTGTTTAGGTGCTGAAAATGGACAGTTTTGGGTTCATGTTAATGGTGGTACAGGAGGATATTATTATGACATTTTAGAAGCCAATTCATTTCCTATTCCTGCACTAAATCAAGTTCCAATAATAAATGATTCTTTGATTTTTAATTTAGCAACAGGTATGCATTCTATTTATATTACAGATGATAATAATTGTGAGGGTGCAGTTACCTTTGGTACTGGTTCACAGGGTTTTCAGAGAGAGATAAATGCTTTATTAACTATACCTGATCCTGTTTTTACAACATCTTCTACAACTTGTTATAACACTAATGATGGTACAGCGCAGGTACTAGACCCTGATCCTTTATTTACTTACACTTGGGAAAATGATAACTCTGGAAATCCATCAGGATTAGATATTAGTAATGGAGCTGGGACTTATTTTGGTGCTTTTTCCTCTGGAGACTATTGGTTAGTTACTCACTACGCTGATAGTGCTTCTTTTGGAATTCCATATTATGGATGTGATAATAGTGTGTCATTTACTATTCTCCCTGGATCGACTCCAATTATAGATATTGTAAATATTACAAACGTTAGTTGTTATTCTTTAGATGATGGTGAAATAGATTTAACTATTTCAGGAGGGAATTCACCATATTCTTTAAACTGGGATACAACAAGTGTATATCCAAATGGATTATTAGTAAATATTAATAGTGGGTTTGTATTATCAAATCTTACTGCAGGTACCTATGCAGTAGAAATTACTGATGCACAGGGGTGTATTTCTACGCAAGATTACGAAGTAACAGAAAATGCATCTATAATTAGTGATATTATTCCAAATCATGTTAGTTGTTTTGGTCTAAGTGATGGAGATGCAATTGTGAATACCGTTACTGGATCAGGAACAATTAGTTATTTATGGAGTAACACTCAAGTAACTCAAACTGCAACTGGATTAATTGCAGGAAATTATACGGTTATAGTATCTGATGCTCAAGGCTGTACTTACACTGATACCATTGTAATTCTTCAGCCTGCCGCTCCTGTTGCTTCAGTTGAAGTAGATTCATTATATTATGGAGATTTTGATGTCAGTTGTTTTGGAGCTTCTGATGCTTCAGCTATTGCTACAGGATCTGGTGTTTCTTTTGAATGGTTTGATAATGCTGGAGTTTTAGTATCGTCTGATCAGCATACTGCTACAATTTTAAGTGCGGGGCAATACACGGTTACATCAACTGATATAAATGGATGTGAAGGAAGTGGTTCTATTTTAATTACTGAGCCATCTGAACTTATTATTTCTGTCGTTGAATCAAACCCATCTTCCAATTACCAAGTTTCTTGTTTTGATGCAGCTGATGGATGGGCTGAAGTAACAATAGATGGTGGAGTTGAAAATAATAATATTTTTGGATATGATATTTATTGGTCAAATAGTGCTGGCAATACAATTATTGGAGACACTATAGCTTATAATTTATCAGCAGGATTTAGCTATACCGTTTCTGTCAATGATGCCAACGGATGCGTTGATGTTGCAACTACTATTTTGTACACTGAGCCGATTGAATTTATTGCACAGGTTACTACAATCAATTATGCAGGTCCTTTTCATGGTCCTAAGAAAATTCGCTTCATTGATTCAACTATTTCTGTAGAATCTTATGGGTTTGAATGGATTTGGCAAAATGGTTCAGCAGAATATCTTAATGGAGTTAATCAAATAGATAATCAAGTCTTTGATCATGAGTTTTTGGAAAAAGAATTAGGCACTAATTATATCTTTGTAATGTTAACTAATGAAGTTACAGGTTGCCAAGATTCTGTTGAATTTATCATTGAAGTTCAAGGTATACCAGAAGTTAATAATGTATTTACTCCTAATCAAGATGGTATTAATGATGAGTTTTTGTTCTTTGAATATGCCATGGGAATAGTGGATGTCCAAATATTTAATAGATGGGGGCAATCAGTATATACATGGGTTGGATCGGATAAATCATGGGCAGGCGTTGATCAATCGACTGGAAAAGATTTGCCAGCGGGCGTTTATTTTTATGTTTTTGAAGGAAAGGGTGTTGATGGTCATCATTATGACAAAAAAGGTTCGGTAACATTATTAAGATAAAAGAAATTAAGATAAAAGAAATTAAGATAAAACAAAATTACGCTTTATAACGTATTGTGGTTTCTAACAATATTACCTAATTTTGATTATAAAATAAAACATTAAATTATGAAAAGAGGGCTATTTTTTTTGGTGATATTACTAATTGGTTATAATTCAGTTAACGCACAGATTATTATTTCTAATGATACTTCAGTGTGTGGTAGCTATCAAGATACTTTATATGCTTTAAGTGCTAATCAGAGTTCAATGTCAGTTGATGATCAGCACGATGTACTAGTTCCGATTGGCTTCACCTTTAATTTTTATGGTGTTCCGTACACTTCTTTAGTAGTTTCTGGAAATAGTTATATTACTTTTGATGGTACTCAAGCTAGTGCGTATTCTCCCTGGAATATTGGTCAAGCAATTCCTAATCCTGGTGGATTGCCTGAGAATGCAATAATGGCACCTTGGCAAGATATAAATACAGGAATTGGAGGAGCAGTTTATTACGGTATGATTGGGATTGCACCAAACAGAAAATTTGTTGTAACTTGGTGTGCTGTGCCAATGTTTTCTTGTACCTCGGATTTATATACAGCGCAAGTTGTTTTGTATGAAGGGTCTGATAAGATTGAAATGTTTCTTCAAGACAAGCCTTTATGTACTGGTTGGAATGGTGGTAATGGAGTTCATGGTTTAGTAGATGCTACATCAGCTAATTGGGATATTGTTACTGATCCTGTTCTGTTATTACCTAGAAACTGGCCACTTCCTTGGACAGCAACTAATGAAGGTTGGGAGTTTTTACCAAATACACCAGCTAATTCATATACCATTAATACAATTGCTTATGTTCCTGTTGTAGCTGGATCAAATACTTGGACTGATGCGAATGGAAATATTTTAGGTATAGGCCCAACATTACCTGTTAACATATCATCATCAACTACATATTTTGCTTCAATTGTAGGTTCTTGTGCTTCTGGTATTCTTTCTGATTCAGTTGTGATAACTGTTTCAGCTTGTTTTGATTTAGACTTAACGACTACTCAAGCTTCATGTTTAGGTGATGATGCAACTATAACTTGTAGTCCAGATACTCTTCTGCCATTATGGAATGCAGAGTTACTTGATATGAATGGCTCTTTAGTTCTATCTGCACTTAATCTATCTGTAAGTAGTTATACTTTTACAAATTTATTTCCAGGAACATATATTGTTAATGTTGCTGCTGGAATAAGTAATTCTCAGGATACAATTGTTGCTGTTCAAATACAAAACCCCGTATCAGTTAATTCTTTCCCTATTGGTGTAAATTGTTACAATGGTTCTGATGGGCAAATCAGTATCTTGGCTGAAGGTGGATTAAATGACCATTATACATACTTTTTAAATGGAATTCTTAGTCTTAACGCCTACCCTTTAGATAGTTTGTTTGAAAATCTTTCAGGAGGGACTTATATTATATCAGTTGTAGACGATAATGATTGTATGATGCGAGATACTGTAATAGTCTCATCTCCTTCCTATCCATTACAGGCTTTGGCTTCCTCTAAAGTTGCTGTTTGTTATGGTGATAGTTCTGGTGTTGTTGTTGGTTCTTCTGCTGGAGGTACTCCTGGCTATACTTATTCTTGGTATGAGAGTGGTAATCCTGTTAGTTTTAGTGATAATGACACTGCTGTTGGTTTGATTGCGGGTAGTTATTATTTATCTGTTGAGGATGCTAATGGTTGTGATACTTTTGCTTCTGTTAATGTTATTGAGCCTCAGCTTGCACTTCAGGGTTCTGTTCAGATTTTTGGTATTTCTTGTAAGGGTGATAATACGGGTATGTTAGTTGGAGATGCTGGAGGTGGTTGGGGTCCTTATACTTATTATTGGTTAGATTCTCAGAATGATACTTTACAATCTTCATCGAGTTATATTTCCCAACGCGATACTTTGTTTGATTTACTTTCTGGTATTTATGTATTACATATTTATGATGTTAGGGGATGTTTTGTTGATTATACTTTGAATGTTCCAGAGCCTCCTGTTGCTTTAAGTATTGATAGTTTAGTTCTTGTTGAGGGTATAGCTTGTTATAGTGATAGTGTAGGTAAGGCTATTTTATATGCTAGTGGCGGTCAGGTTAGTTATGCTTATTTATGGGACAATGGTGAGACTTCAGTTATTGCTAATGGTTTAACTTCTGGTTATCATTCGGTTACTTTGTCAGATGATTGGGGTTGTGAGGTTATTGATAGTCTTTATATTTCTGAGAACGATTTGATAGAATCTGATTTAACTACTGTTCAGAATGTTAGTTGTTATGGAGATAGTGATGGTATTGCTACTATTAGTTCGTTTGGTGGATTTTCTAGTGGGTATACTTATTTTTGGAGTCAAGGTCAGCAGAGTGTTGGTGTTAATTTGGATACTGCAGTAGGTTTATTACAGGGTAGTTATTTTGTAACTACTAGAGATGTTTTAGGCTGTGAGGTTGTTGATAGTATTTACATTTCAGAGCCTGAGCCTTTGAGTATGGAGGCGTTTGAGTTAGATCGGATAGACTGTTATGGTGCTGATGATGGTTTAGCAGCAGCAACAGCAGTAGGAGGGACTTTGCCTTATGTTTTTGATTGGGATAATGGGCAGTGGGTAGGAGATACCATTAATACACTAACTCCAGGCTTACATATAGTTGTAGTTACAGATGCAAAAGGGTGCAGTGCAAGTGATACAGTATTTACGAATGAGCCTACAGAATTAGTAATTGATATAGATGATTCTCAAACCATACTACCTTATTGTATTGGTGTTAATACTGCTAGTTTATCTGCTGTTGCTCAGGGGGGAACTCCAGGTTATACTTATGTTTGGGATGATAACATAAACTTACCTCAAACAACAACTACTGCTAGTTCTTTACTGGCAGATAATTATAATTCATCTGATAGTTCTTACACTATTACTGTTACAGATAATAAAGGGTGTACTGCTAGTGCGAGTACAGATACCTTACGTTTTTATATAGAGAGTATGGATGTGAATGTTACTTCTTTATATCAGTACGCTAGTGGTGTTTTAGATAGTAATGAAGTAAGCTGTTTTGGTTATAATGATGGAGGTGCACAGGTAACTGCTTTTGGAGGTCATGGACCTTATACTTATCAATGGTATGGAGGTTCTTCTGCCATAACAGCTATTATTGATAATTTGTATTCCGGACTTTATTCAGTAACTATTAAAGATACAAATGACTGTATGGTAAACGGTAGTATTGTTTTAGCTGAGCCTTCTAGCTTGACTTTTAATACATCCATCAATACTATAGAGAGTTGCTTAGGTGCTTGTGATGGTACTATATTGGTTGATAGTTTATCTGGGGGGGTTGCTTTGTATAGTGCTTTGCTCACAGATAATCAGACAGGATCCATTACTTCTCATTCTATTAATAATGATTATATATTGAATGTTTGTTCTGGAGATTATACAGTTTCTTTAACAGATATTAATAATTGTCCCTCCTCTGTTATTGCAGGTGGTGTGAATCAGCAGGTAGTTAATTATGATGCTTATACTGTAGCTGCAATATCTGCTACTACTACTATTTGTAATGCTTCTTCAACAGGGGTGTTAACTGTTTTAAACCCTAATTTGAGTGCTGGTTATAGTTATAGTTGGGAGAATGCAAATAATACAGGAGTTATTATTTCATCTGGTGTACAGGCGGATGGTTTATCTGCAGGTGTTTATGTTTTATTAGCTGATTATAATAATACGTTTGGTTGTACTGTCACTGATACTTTAGAAATTATAGAGTATTCAGCAATAATGAATACTGTTACGATAGATAATGTAGATTGTTATAGTGGTATTACGGGAAGTATATTAGCTTCTTCTTCTGGTACAATCTCTCCTTATAGTTATGCTTGGAGTTCGGGTCAAATAACGCCATTAGCGAATAATTTAAGCGCTGGTAGTTATACGTTAACAGTTGAAGATGGTAATGATTGTGAGCGTGATTTCACTTATAATGTAACAGAACCTCAAGCATTAAGTGTAAATATTACTGAGAGTTCATATGTGCTAACTGCAGGTACTCCATCAGGAGGTACAGCTCCTTATTCCTATTCTTGGATAGAGCAGACTTTTCCACTTATATCAATAGGTAGTGCTATAACGTATACTGTTGGTAATTATGGATCTTATTCTGTTATTGTAACAGATGCGAATGGATGTGTTGTAGAATCAAATATCTTCGAATATATTGGGACGAGTATTGGTCAGTTGTCTTCTGGGATAGCTTTAAGTATTTACCCTAATCCATTTAAGCAAGAGACGACAGTTGATTTTGGTAGAGAGGTAAAACAGGCAAGCCTTAGGGTGGTTGATGTGTTTGGCAAGTTAATACAGGAGCATAGTGTTAGAGACACAGATAAATATATATTAAAAAGAGAAAACAAAGCAAGTGGCATCTACTTTATAGAAATCGAAGTGGAACAAAAAGAAAAAGTAATCTTTAAATTAAGTGTAAATTAAAAATACAAATCCAAAAAAAGAAAAAAGGTACTATTTGTTTAGTGCCTTTTTTATTGCACATAAAATGTGACTTTAAAAGGAATAATATTAACACCTGTTTATTAGAACAAAATCAGGATTTTAAAATAGGTGAAAAAAAATGAATGTGATTTCAGTTTTGATCAATAAATTACTATATTTGCCGCCCATTTTAGTAAAGATATAATATGCCAACAATACAACAATTAGTAAGAAAAGGAAGGACTAATATACAGAAAAAAAGTAAATCGTTAGCCTTAAAAAGCTGCCCTCAAAGAAGGGGAGTGTGCACTAGGGTTTACACGACAACTCCTAAAAAACCAAACTCTGCGCTTAGGAAAGTTGCAAGGGTTAGGTTAACAAATGGCAATGAAGTAAATGCTTACATTGGAGGTGAAGGTCATAATCTTCAAGAATACTCTGTAGTATTAGTTAGAGGGGGAAGAGTAAAAGATTTACCTGGAGTAAGGTACCACATAGTTAGGGGTGCTTTAGATACATCAGGAGTAAGTGAGAGAACTCAAAGACGATCAAAATACGGGGCTAAAAAACCTAAGAAATAATACATAATAAGTAATGAGAAAGAAAAAAGCCAAGAAAAGAATTTTATTAGCAGACCCTAAGTTCGGTAGTGTAACTGTAACAAGGTTTGTAAATAATCTAATGTTAGACGGTAAAAAGAATACTGCTTTTAAAGTATTTTATACCGCTTTAGATAGTATTGCGGCTAAAATTGAAGAGGAAGAAGCATTAGTAGTTTTTGAAAAAGCGCTAGAAAATGTAATGCCTCATGTTGAAGTGAGATCAAGAAGAATTGGAGGGGCAACTTTCCAAATACCTCATCCTGTAAGAGAGGATAGAAGAGTTTCTTTAGGAATGAAGTGGATGATTACTGCTGCAAGAAAAAGAAATGAAAAAACTATGGATGCTAAATTGTCGGCAGAATTGATGGCCGCTTTTAAGGAAGAAGGTACTGCTTATAAGAAAAAGCAAGATGTCCATAGAATGGCAGAAGCAAATAAGGCATTTTCACATTTTAGATTTTAATTAGAAATGGCTAGAGATTTAAATTACACAAGAAATATTGGTATTGCAGCTCACATTGATGCTGGAAAAACTACTACTACAGAAAGAATTCTTTATTACGGAGGAGTTTCTCATAAAATTGGAGAGGTACATGATGGTGCTGCTACAATGGATTGGATGGAACAAGAACAAGAAAGAGGAATTACAATTACTTCTGCAGCAACTACTTTAACTTGGGGATACAGAGGTACTGATTATCATGTAAACATTATTGACACTCCTGGTCACGTAGATTTTACAGTTGAAGTAAATAGGTCATTAAGAGTACTAGATGGTTTAGTTTTCTTATTTTCTGCTGTTGATGGTGTTGAGCCACAATCAGAAACGAACTGGAGATTAGCTGATAATTACAATGTGCCAAGAATTGGTTTTGTAAATAAAATGGACCGTCAAGGTGCTGACTTTTTAAATGTTTGTCGCCAAGTAAAAGAAATGTTAGGTTCTCACGCATTGCCTTTGCAAATACCAATTGGAGCGGAAGAGACGTTTAAGGGTGTTGTTGATTTAATCAACTTTAAAGGTATTGTTTGGAATGAAGATGATCATGGAATGACTTTTAAAGAAGTTGAAATCCCCGCTGATATTATTGATGAGGCAAGAGATTATAGAGGAAAGTTGTTAGAAGCTGTAGCCGAATTTGATGAATCATTAATGGAAAAATATTTTGAAGATGAAAATTCATTAACTGAAGCTGAAATTTTAGCAGCTTTAAGAGAAGCTACTATCTCTGGGAAGGTAATTCCTATGATGTGTGGTTCTGCATTTAAAAATAAAGGTGTACAAGCAATGTTGGATATGGTAATGGAAATTTTACCGTCTCCTCTAGATGTTGAATCAATTGTTGGTGTAAATCCTGATACTGATGCTGAGGAAAGTAGAAAGCCTTCTGTTGAAGCTCCTTTTGCTGCCTTAGCTTTTAAAATTGCAACTGATCCTTATGTTGGTCGTTTATGTTTTACAAGAGCTTATTCAGGCGTGTTAAATCAAGGTACTTTTATTTTGAATACAAGAACTGGTAAAAAAGAGAGAATTTCTCGTATTTATCAAATGCATGCAAATAAGCAAAATCAAATTGATAGTTTAGAGGCTGGAGATATTGCAGCTTTAGTAGGTTTTAAAGATATTAAAACTGGAGATACTTTATGTGATTTAAAAAACCCTATTGTATTGGAATCTATGGACTTCCCAGATCCAGTAATTGGTATTGCTATTGAGCCTAAAACACAAAAGGATTTAGATAAATTAGGTGTCTCTTTAGGTAAGTTAGCTGAAGAGGATCCTACATTTACAGTGAAAACTGATGAAGATTCAGGACAAACAATTATCTCGGGAATGGGTGAGTTACACTTGGAAATTATCATGGATAGATTGAAAAGAGAATTCGGTGTTGAATGTAATGAAGGTGCTCCTCAAGTTGCATATAAAGAATCAATCACGACTGCAGTTGATCATAGAGAAGTGTTTAAAAAGCAATCTGGGGGTAGAGGTAAATTTGCAGATATAAAATTTGAATTATCTCCAGCTGATGCTGATTTTGAGGGTGAGGGTCTGCAGTTTGAAAATGCAATTAAAGGAGGTAATATTCCAAAAGAATTTATTCCTTCAGTTGAAAAAGGATTTAAAATGGCCATGGTTAATGGTGTGTTAGCTGGCTTTCCATTGAACACAATGAAAGTGAGATTGTATGATGGTTCTTATCATGATGTAGATTCTGATGCATTATCATTTGAATTGTGTGCTAAGATTGCATTTAAAGCAGCTGCAAAGCAAGCATCTCCAAAGATTCTTGAACCAATTATGAAGTTATCAGTTATTACTCCTGAATTAAATATGGGAGATGTAATTGGAGATTTAAATAGAAGAAGAGGGCAAGTTGAGGGAATGGATGATAAAGCAGGCGCTAAAGTTGTTACTGCAAAAGTACCATTATCAGAAATGTTTGGATACATTACAGATTTAAGAACAATTACGTCTGGTAGAGCAACATCTACAATGGAATTTTTTGATTTCATTGAAGCACCAAAAAATATCTCAGAAGAAGTAATTAAGAAAATTAAAGGAGAATAATTAATATAGCTATGGCACAGAAAGTTAGAATAAAATTAAAATCGTTTGATCATACATTAGTAGATCAATCAGCTCAGAGGATCGTTAAGACTGTTAAAAGTTCAGGAGCAATTGTTAGTGGTCCAATTCCATTACCAACACACAAAAAAATATTTACAGTATTGCGATCGCCTCACGTTAACAAGCAAGCAAGAGAACAGTTCCAATTAGCTAACCATAAAAGATTAATGGATATCTATAGTTCATCATCGAAAACAATTGATGCATTGATGAAGTTGGAGCTACCAAGTGGAGTTCATGTTGAAATTAAAGTAATTTAAAAAAGAAAAAGATGCCAGGTTTAATAGGTAAAAAAATAGGAATGACATCTATCTTCTCTGAAGAAGGTAAAAACATTCCATGTACAATATTAGAAGTAGGTCCCTGTAAGGTTACTCAGGTTAAAACAGAAGAAATTGATGGCTATAATGCTATTCAACTAGGCTTTGCTGATCAAAAAGAAAGTAGAGTTTCAAAAGCTGCTTTAGGTCATTTTAAAAAGGCAGATTCCACTCCTTTGAAAAAATTAATTGAGTTTCCAGCGGATTCTGACGTTGTGTTAGGTGATGTAGTCAATGTTGATATTTTTGAAGAAGGCGATTTCGTAACTATAACTGGTACTTCTAAGGGTAAAGGTTTTCAGGGTGTTGTAAAGCGTCATAATTTTAGAGGAGTTGGTGATGCAACTCATGGTCAGCACAACAGATTGCGTGCTCCCGGTTCAATTGGTGCAGCTTCTTATCCAGCAAGAGTATTTAAAGGTATGCGTATGGCTGGTCAAATGGGTAATGAAAGAATTAAAGTTGAAAACTTACAGGTGTTAAGAGTTTTAGTTGAAAAAAATATGATAGTAGTTAAAGGAGCTGTTCCTGGAGCTAATAATTCATACATAATAATAGAGAAATAATGAAATTAGCAGTACATAGTATTAAAGGAAAAGAAACTTCCAAAAAAGTTGATTTAAGCAAAGATGTGTTTGGTGTTGAGCCAAATGATCATGCAATTTATTTAGATGTAAAGCAGTATTTAGCAGCTCAAAGGTCTGGTACCCACAAAGCTAAAGAAAGATCAGATGTTAAGGGTAGTAGGAGAAAGCTGAGGAAACAAAAAGGAAGTGGTGCAGCCAGAGTTGGTGACATCAAAAATCCATTGTTTAGAGGTGGGGGTAGAGTATTTGGACCTAGACCAAGAAAATATGACTTTAAATTAAATAAAAAAGTTAAGCGCTTAGCACGTAAATCAGCTCTGTCCTATATGGCTAAGGATAAGAATATCATTGTGTTAGAGGATTTCTCTTTTGATGCTCCAAAGACCAAGTCTTACATGGACTTCTTAAATAACTTTGATCAATTAGATAATAAAACGTTATTAGTGCTTGCTGAGTCAAATAAAAATATATTTTTGTCATCCCGTAATTTAGGTAAGGCAAAAGTGGTATTAGCTTCAGAATTAAATACTTACGATGTGATGAACGCTAATAAATTGATGGTTATGGAATCATCAATCAACGAAATTGAGAAGAATTTTTAATCTTTAAGTAATGAGTATTATAAAAAAACCGGTAATAACCGAAAAAATGACAGACGCAAGCGAAAAGTTTAATCGTTTTGCTTTTGTTGTAGATAGAAAGGCAAATAAAATTGAAATCAAAAAAGCTGTTGAAGAAATGTTTGATGTAGCAGTTGATTCAGTTAGAACTATGGTTTGTATTGGAAAGAAAAGAGCAAGAGGAACTAAGTCCGGAATGATTGTAGGAATGACAGCTACCTATAAAAAAGCGATAGTAACCTTAGCAGAAGGTGATTCTATAGATTTCTATAGTAACATTTAATAAGATTAAAAATGGCATTAAGAAAATTTAACCCAACAACTCCAGGTCAAAGACATAAGGTAGCAATTACTTTTGATGAGATTACTACTGCTAGACCAGAGAAAAGTTTATTAGCTAAGAAGAATAGGTCAGGAGGTAGAAATGACACTGGTAAAATGACTATTGAGAATATCGGTGGTGGTCATAAAAAGAGATACAGGATAATTGATTTCAAAAGAAATAAATTTGGTATCCCTGCAAAAGTTGCTACTATAGAATATGATCCTAACAGAACCGCTAATATCGCATTATTACATTATGTTGACGGTGAAAAAAGATATATAGTTGCTCCTGCAGGATTAGAGGTTGGTATGGAAGTTATTTCATCTAAAGAAGCTTCAATTAAAGTTGGTAACACTTTACCGCTAAGCGAATTACCTTTAGGTACAGTAATTCATAATATTGAATTGAAGCCAGGTCAAGGAGCTATTATGGTTAGAAGTGCTGGATCTTATGCACAGCTTATGGCAAGAGATGGTAATTATGCTACTGTAAAATTAGCTTCTGGTGAAATACGAAGAATTTTAGTTACTTGTCTTGCTACTATTGGTTCAGTATCTAACCCACAGCATCAATTACAAGTTTCTGGTAAAGCAGGGAGAAGTAGATGGCAAGGAAGAAGACCAAATGTTAGAGCAACAATTAAAAATCCAGTTGATCATCCAATGGGTGGTGGTGAAGGGAAGCATTCAGGTGGTATTCCAAGAAATAAAAATGGTGTTCCTGCTAAAGGATTTAAAACAAGAAATAAGAAAAAACTTTCTGATAAGTATATAATCGAAAGAAGAAAAAAGAAATAATTTATGGCTAGATCGTTAAAAAAAGGACCATTTATACATTATAAACTACAGAAAAAAGTTGATGTAATGAATGAGTCAGGAAAAAATTCAGTAATCAAAACTTGGTCAAGAGCATCTATGATATCTCCTGACTTTGTCGGTAAAACATTCGGAGTGCATAATGGAAAACAATTTATACCAGTTTTTGTAACTGAGAATATGGTAGGACATAAATTAGGTGAGTTTTCTCCAACAAGGACTTATAGAGGTCATGGAACTAATAGAAAAAGATAAGTAAATGGGAGCTAGAAAAAGAATAAAAGCAGATGCAATGAAAGAAGCAAGAAAAAAAATTGCTTTTGCTAAATTGAATAATTGTCCAACTTCACCAAGAAAAATGAGGTTAGTAGCTGACTTAATTAGAGGTTTAGATGCTGATAAGGCTTTAGCAGAATTAAAGTTGAATCCAAAAGAAGCTTCTGGTAGAATGGAAAAACTTTTATTGTCTGCTTTATCTAATTGGGAAACAAAAAATGAAGGTAAAAGAATGGATGAAGCTAATCTCTATGTTTCTGAAATTACAGTTGATGGAGGAAGAATGTTAAAAAGAGTTCAGCCTGCCCCTCAAGGAAGGGCACACAGAATCAGAAAAAGATCTAACCATGTAACTTTAGTGGTGGACAGTAAACAAATAGACACAAAAGAATAGTATGGGACAAAAGACAAACCCAATTGGGAATAGATTAGGTATTATCAGAGGATGGGAGTCAAACTGGTATGGAGGTAACGATTTTGGAGAAAAATTAGTAGGGGATGCTAAAATCAGAAAGTACTTAAGAGTTAGACTCGCTAAAGGTAGTGTTTCTAAAATTGCTATTGAAAGAACTCTTAAGTTAGTTACTATTACTATTCATACTGCTCGTCCTGGTATTATTATTGGTAAAGGAGGGCAAGAAGTTGAAACTTTAAAACAGGAAATTAAAAAAATTACGAACAAAGATATTCAGATTAATATTTTTGAAGTAAAAAGACCAGAACTTGAGGCTACTTTGGTTGCAGATAGTATTGCAAAACAAGTTGAGGGCAGGATTTCTTACAAAAGAGCTACTAAAATGGCGATTGCATCAACAATGAGAATGGGAGCTGAAGGTATTAAAGTTCAAATCTCTGGTAGATTGAATGGAGCAGAGATGGCTCGTTCAGAAATGATGAAAGATGGAAGAACCCCATTACATACTTTCAGAGCTGATATCGATTATGCTTTAGCAGAGGCTCATACACAGTATGGTGTTATCGGAATTAAAGTATGGATCTGTAGGGGTGAGATTTATGGTAGACCCGACTTAATGTTACACTTTAAAGCTCCTAAGAAAAAATCAGGTGCAGGAGGAGGGAAACCAAATAATAGAAGAAGATAGTTTTTAGAACTTAGAATAGAATTAAGAAATGTTACAACCAAAGAAAACAAAATTCAGAAAGATGCAAAAGGGCAAGATGAAGGGAAATGCTCAAAGAGGTAATGTATTGTCTTTTGGATCATATGGAATTAAGGCACTTGAGGAATGCTGGATGACTGCTCGTCAAATTGAAGCAGCGCGTATTGCGGTTACTCGTCACATGAAAAGGCAAGGTCAAGTTTGGATTAGAATATTTCCAGACAAACCAATCACTAAAAAACCTGCAGAGGTAAGGATGGGAAAGGGAAAAGGAGCTCCAGAATATTGGGCAGCAACAGTAAGTCCAGGAAGAATGCTTTTCGAATGTGATGGTGTAGATATGGAAACTGCAAAAGAAGCATTAAGATTAGCAGCACAAAAATTACCAATCAAAACTAAATTTGTAATCAGAAGAGATTTACAAAACTAATAAAAGATGAAAGCACAAGTATTATCAGATATGCCAGAAAATGAACTTCAAGATCTTTTAGCGACTGAAAGAGATAAGTTAATTAAAATGAAAATGAGTCATGCAGTTTCTCCAATGGAGAATCCTTTGCAAATTAAGTTTGCTAGAAAAACAATAGCAAGAATTATGACAGAACTTTCAAAAAGAAGAAATACTTCAAAATAATAAAGATGGAAAGAAATTTAAGAAAAGAAAGAATTGGTGTAGTTACCTCAAACAAGATGGAGAAATCCATTGTTGTCTCTATTGAGAGAAAGGTCAAGCATGCACTTTATGGGAAGTTCCTTAAAAAGACTTCTAAGTTTGTTGCTCATGATGAGGAAAATTCTTGCAATGAGGGTGACACTGTAAAGATCATGGAAACAAGACCATTAAGTAAAAATAAAAATTGGAGATTAATTGAAATAATCGAAAGAGCTAAGTAAAATGATACAACAAGAATCAAGATTAAAAGTAGCTGACAACAGCGGCGCTAAAGAAATCCTTTGTATAAGAGTATTAGGGGGTACTAAAAAGCGTTACGCTTCAGTTGGTGATAAAATTGTAGGCACAGTAAAACATGCTATGCCTTCAGGAAGTATTAAAAAAGGACAGGTTGTAAAAGCTGTTGTGGTAAGAACTAGAAAAGAGGTGAGAAGACCCGATGGATCTTATATTCGTTTTGGTGATAACGCTTGCGTCATTATTGATGAAAACGGACAAATGAAAGGTACTCGTGTATTTGGACCAGTCGCTAGGGAATTACGTGACAATGATTTTATGAAAGTTGTTTCATTAGCACCAGAGGTGTTATAAACTAAGGAAAATGGCAAAAATTAAAATAAAAAAGAACGATACAGTTATAGTAACTACTGGAAACTCTAAAGGAGTAAAAGGTAAGGTTATTAAAGTATATCCAACGGAAAACAGAGCAATGGTTGAAGGAGCTAATTTAGCATCAAAGCACACAAAACCAAATGCTGCTAATCCACAAGGAGGAATCGTAAAGCAAGAGGCTAAGATTCATATTTCTAATTTGGTGTTGATTGATCCTAAGTCAGGAGAAGCTACTAAAATAGGTAGAAAAATGGATGAAAAGTCAGGTAAAATAGTTAGATATTCTAAGAACTCAGGAGAAGTAATTATATAATGGAATACACACCAAGATTAAAGAAAAAGTACCAAGTTGAGGTTGTAAATAATCTCAAAGGGAACTATAAATCGGTAATGCAAGTGCCAAAATTAGTTAAGATTTGTCTTAACCAAGGTATTGGAAGTGCTGCATCTGATAAAAAACAAATTGAAGCTGCTCAGAACGAAATGACGATGATTACTGGTCAGAAAGCTGTTCTTACAAATTCAACTAAGGATATTTCTAATTTTAAGTTAAGAAAAGGGATGCCTGTTGGTGTACGAGTAACTTTAAGAGGTGACCAAATGTATGAGTTTTTGGACAGATTTGTAACTTCTACTTTGCCACGGGTTCGTGATTTTGCTGGACTTCCTTTAAAAGGTTTTGACGGTAGGGGAAACTATACTATGGGTATAAAAGAGCAAATTGCTTTCCCAGAAATTAGTATTGATAAAATTAATAAAATAACAGGTATGGATGTGACTTTTGTTACGGACACTAATCTAGATGAGGATGCTTTAGCATTATTTAGAGAATTAGGTTTACCATTTAAAAAATAAAACATGGCAAAAGAATCAATGAAAGCCCGTGAGGTAAAAAGAGCAAAGTGTGTTGCTAAGTATGCTGATAGAAGAGCTGCATTAAAAGCTGCTGGTGATTATGAGGGATTGCAAAAATTACCTAAAGATGCCTCTCCTATAAGAATGCATAACAGATGTAAACTTACAGGAAGACCAAAAGGGTATATGAGACAATTTGGAATTTCTCGTGTTATGTTTAGAGAAATGGCAAATTTTGGATTAATTCCTGGTGTGAAAAAAGCAAGTTGGTAATTTAATAAAGAATAAAGAAAAATGTTTACAGATCCAATAGCAGATTATTTAACAAGAGTCAGAAATGCTCAGATGGCAGGTCACAAAGTTGTTGAAATTCCTTCATCTAATATGAAAAAAGCGATTACGCAAATACTTCACACTAAAGGTTATATACTTAACTTTAAATTTGAAGAAACTGCTAATAATCAAGGTAATATTAAAGTTGCGTTGAAGTATAATACACAAACTAAATTACCAGCGATGAAAAAATTAATAAGAATCAGTAAGCCTGGTTTAAGAAAGTATGCTGATTCAAAAACTTTACCAAGAGTAATTAATGGTTTAGGAATTGCTATTCTTTCTACTTCAAAAGGTATAATTACTGATAAAGAAGCAAAAAATTTAAATGTTGGTGGTGAAGTTATTTGTCACGTATATTAATAAGATAAAGAAATGTCAAGAATAGGAAAAAATCCAATAACAATTGCTGAAGGAGCTTCTGTAACTCATGAGGGTTCTATTATAACTGTAAAAGGAAAGTTAGGTGAGCTTACGCAAGATATTGACCCAAGTGTATCTGTAAAAATTGATGATAATATAATTACATTTACTAGAGAATCTGATCACAAAGACCATAGATCAAAGCATGGTTTATACAGAGCTTTAGTTGCCAATATGATTGAAGGTGTAACTAAAGGATATTCTAAAAAGCTTGAATTAAGAGGTGTTGGTTACAGGGCAGCAACTCAAGGGCAGAACTTAGACATATCAACTGGATACTCTCACAATATAGTATTTGATATTCCTACTGAAATTAAGGTTGTAGCTGAAACTGAAAAAGGAAAGGCACCAATAATAACTATTTCGGGATGTGATAAGCAATTAGTAGGAGCTGTTGCTGCAAGAATTAGAGCCGAAAGAAAGCCCGAGCCTTACAAAGGAAAAGGAATTAGGTATGTTGATGAATACGTTAGAAAGAAAGCAGGTAAAACAGCTGCAAGTTAAATTAAGATAATAAGATGACACAATCAAAAAAAGATTCTAGACAAAGAGTAAGATATGCTATTAGGAAGAAAGTTTCTGGTACTTCAGAAAGACCAAGATTAGCGATTTTCAGATCTAATAAAGAAATTTATGCTCAAATCATTGATGACATAAATTCAAGTACACTTGCATCTGCTTCTTCCAAAGAGGCTAAAGGCACAAAAACAGAACAAGCAGCTGAAGTTGGGAAGCTAATTGCTGAAACAGCTAAAAAAGCTGGTGTTGAATCAGTAGTTTTTGATAGAGGAGGTTTTTTATACCATGGTAGAGTAAAAGCATTGGCTGATTCAGCTCGTGATGCAGGACTAAAATTTTAAGAATTAGATATGTTAAAATTAGCACAAAATAAAAGAGTTACAATTTCTGGTGATATCGAGTTGAAAGACAGATTAGTTGGAATACAAAGAGTAGTAAAAGTTACTAAAGGTGGTAGAACTTTCGGGTTTTCAGCAATTGTCGTAGTTGGTGATGAAAAAAGTATTGTAGGTATAGGCCTAGGGAAATCCAAAGATGTTGCTACAGCTATTGCTAAAGGAATCGACGCTGCTAAAAAGAATTTAGTAAGAATCCCTGTTTTTAAAGGTACAATTCCTCATGAACAAGCTTCCAAGTTTAGTGGGTCTCAAGTTTTAATTAAGCCCGCTTCACCTGGTACTGGAGTAAAAGCTGGAGGTGCGATGCGTGCTGTATTGGAAAGTGCTGGTGTGAAAGATGTATTAGCAAAATCTAAAGGATCTTCTAATCCTCATAATTTAGTCAAAGCAACCTTAAAGGCTTTATTAGAATTAAGAGATGCAAGAACAATTGCAATGCAAAGAGGAATAACAATGGATCAAGTATTTAACGGATAATATAGTTAATAATGGAAAAGATAAAAATTAAACAAGTTAGGAGTAGAATTGGAAGACCAAAAGATCAAAAGAGAACTTTAGATGCTCTAGGTCTAAGAAAAATGAATGCTGTAGTGGAACATAATGCAACACCACAAATTTTAGGAATGGTTGCTAAAATTAAGCACTTAATAACTTTAGTAGAATAATCATACATGGAATTACACAATTTAAAACCTGCAAAAGGGTCAATTAAAAGTACTAAAAGAGTAGGTAGAGGAGAAGGTTCTAAAAAAGGTGGTACTTCCACTAGAGGACACAATGGTCAGAAATCTCGTTCAGGATACTCTAAGAAAATTGGATTTGAGGGTGGGCAACAACCTCTACAAAGAAGGGTTCCTAAGTTTGGATTTACAAATCCGAACAGAGTAGAGTATAATGGTGTTAACTTAGATACTATTCAAGCTTTAGTTGATTCAAAAAAATTGAAAGGAAAAGTAGTTAAACAAGATTTGATTGATAACGGTCTTGTACAAAAAACTGATTTAGTGAAAATTTTAGGCAGAGGTGATTTGACAGCAAAGTTAGATATCACTGTAAATGCATTTTCTGCGACTGCAATAGCTGCTATTGAAAAAGCGGGAGGTACTGCAACTATTTTAGAAAAGTAAGATGAGAAAATTAATAGATACAATAAAGAATATTTGGGGAATTGAAGATTTGAGAAATCGAATCCTAACAACCTTAGGAATTCTAGCTATTTATAGGCTAGGAACCTTTGTTGTTATTCCTGGAGTTGATCCTGCTCAGCTTTCCGCTTTACAGGACCAAACTTCTGATGGACTTTTAGGTTTATTAAATATGTTTACAGGAGGCGCCTTCTCACAAGCATCTATTTTTGCTTTGGGTATTATGCCATATATCTCAGCTTCTATTGTAATACAGTTGCTAGGAATGGCTATTCCTTATTTCCAGAAGTTACAAAAAGAAGGCGAGAGTGGTAGAAGAAAAATTAATAACATTACAAGATATTTAACTATATTAATTACAGCAGGACAGGCTCCTGGATATATTGCTAATTTAAAAGCAACATTACCTGAGTCAGCATTCTTATTGCCTGCAGGAGGTTTCTGGCTGTCTTCAATTATAATTTTGATCACCGGTACTATGTTTGTAATGTGGTTAGGTGAGAAGATTACAGACAGAGGAATTGGTAATGGGATTTCATTATTAATTATGATTGGTATTATTGCTGGTTTACCTCAATCATTAGTTCAAGAATTTGTATCTGCATTAGGGTCGGCAGGTGGTGGTTTAGTTATCTTCTTAGTTGAAATGTTAGCATTATTATTTGTGATTTTAGTTACTATTCTTTTGGTTCAAGGTACTAGAAGGATACCTGTACAGTATGCTAAAAGAGTGGTTGGAAATAAACAATACGGAGGAGTTAGACAATTTATTCCTTTGAAAGTAAATGCTGCTGGAGTAATGCCAATTATATTTGCACAAGCAATTATGTTTGTCCCAATTACTTTAGTTGGCTTTTCTGAAAATGAAAGCTTACAAGGAGTTGCTGCAGTATTAACTGATTTTGGAGGGTTTTGGTACAATTTGATGTTCTTTGTAATGATTGTAATTTTTACTTATTTTTATACAGCTATGACGGTTAATCCTAATCAGATGGCTGATGATATGAAAAAGAATGGAGGATTTATTCCAGGAGTAAAACCTGGAAGATCTACTGCTGATTATTTAGATACTGTGATGTCAAGAATTACCTTTCCAGGCTCTTTATTTTTAGGTTTAGTAGCTATTTTGCCAGCATTCGCTATGGCTGGAGGAATTAATATGCAGTTTGCTCAGTTTTATGGTGGAACATCATTATTAATTTTAGTTGGAGTTATTTTAGATACACTCCAGCAAATAGAAAGTCATTTATTAATGCGTCATTATGATGGATTAATGGATTCAGGAAGGATAAAAGGAAAATCTTCTGGTAGTATGATGTAATCATATTTATTTATGATCTATTATAAAACAGAAGAAGAGATAGAGTTAGTAAAAAAAAGTTCTTTACTTGTTGCAAAGACCCACGCTGAAATAGCTGGGCTGATAAAACCAGGGATAACTACCTTAGCATTAGATAAAATTGCTGAAGAATTTATCAGGGATAATGGAGGGGTTCCAGCTTTTAAAGGTTATGGTGGTTTTCCAAATACATTATGTATGTCACCAAATGATCAGGTGGTACATGGTATACCCGATGATAGATGTCTTGAAAATAGCGAAATTTTATCTGTGGATTGTGGAGTAGTTATGAACGGCTATTATGGCGATTCTGCTTTTACTTACGAAGTTGGAGAAGTAGATGCTGAAACTAAACAATTACTTAAAGTTACTAAAGAGTCACTATACAAAGGAATTGAACAGGCAGTTGCTGGAAATAGGATTGGTGATATTGGTTATGCTGTACAGAGCCATGCTGAAAGTTTTGGATATGGTGTAGTTAGAGAATTGGTTGGACACGGTGTAGGTAGGAATCTACATGAAAGTCCTGAAGTTCCTAATCATGGAAGAAGAGGAAGGGGGGTTATGCTTAAAGAAGGGTTAGTTATTGCAATTGAGCCAATGATTAATATGGGAACTAAGCGTATTTTGCAGCATAATGATGGATGGACAATAACAACTATTGATAATAAACCGTCAGCACATTTTGAGCATACTATTGTAGTTCGAAAAGGAAAAGCGGAAATATTATCAAGTTTTGAAGAAATAGAAAAAAAGATAAATGGCTAAACAAGCTAATATAGAGTTAGATGGTACGATAACACAGGCATTGTCAAATGCTATGTTTCGTGTTGAATTAGAAAATGGACATGAGATTGTTGCTCATATATCTGGTAAAATGAGGAAGTTTTATATTAAACTATTACCAGGAGATAAAGTAAAAATGGAAATGTCACCTTACGATTTAACAAAAGGAAGGATAACATATAGGTACTAATAAAATTAAAAGAAATGAAAGTACGAGCATCAGTAAAGAAAAGAAGTGAAGATTGCAAAATCGTTAAGAGAAAAGGACGAGTTTATGTGATTAATAAGAAGAACCCTAGGTATAAACAAAGACAAGGTTAATAATGGCAAGAATTAAAGGTATTGATTTACCTAAAAACAAAAGAGGAGTTATTGGATTAACTTATATTTATGGAATTGGCCCATCTTTTTCAGTTGAAATATTAGATGAGGCAAATATCTCTCACGATATTAAAGTTCAAGATTGGACAGATGACCAAGCAAATGCGATCAGAGCAATTATTGGCGATAGATTTACTGTTGAGGGTGAGTTAAGGGCTGAAACTAAAATGAATATTAAGCGATTAATGGACATTGGATGTTACAGAGGAATTCGTCATAGAATGGGTCTGCCACTAAGAGGACAACGAACTAAAAACAATTCTAGAACCAGAAAAGGGAAAAGAAAAACTGTTGCTAACAAAAAGAAATAGTATATAATTATGGCTAAAACAACTAAAAAGAACACAGTAAGAGTTGAAGCTGAAGGTCAAGCTCACATTCAGGCAACTTTTAATAACATTATTATTTCACTTACTAATAAAGGAGGACAAGTAATTTCTTGGTCTTCAGCTGGTAAGATGGGATTCAGAGGTTCAAAAAAGAATACCCCTTATGCTGCACAAATGGCTGCTGAGGATTGCTCAAAAGTAGCTCTTGACAAAGGGTTAAAAAGAGTGAAAGTTTATGTTAAAGGACCTGGTCAAGGTAGAGAATCAGCAATAAGAACGATTCATAACTCTGGTATCATTGTTACCGAGATTGTTGATGTTACTCCATTGCCACACAACGGATGTCGTCCACCGAAAAAGAGAAGAGTTTAATTCATTTATATTAAGATAAAAATATGGCAAGATATACAGGCCCAACATCAAGAATTGCGAGAAGATTTGGAGAACCAATTTTTGGACCAGATAAAGCACTAGCAAAAAAAGCTTACGGACCAGGACAGCACGGTAACCAAAGGAGGAGAGGTAAACAATCCGAGTATGGTGTGCAATTAATGGAAAAACAAAAAGCTAAGTTCACTTATGGTATTTTAGAGAAGCAATTCTCTAATTTATTTAAAGAAGCGCTTAGACGGAAAGGAGTTACAGGTGAAAACTTATTGCAAATGTGTGAATTGCGATTAGATAATGTTGTGTATCGTTTAGGCATTGCTCCGTCAAGAAGAGCAGCCCGTCAACTAGTTACTCACAAACACATTACTGTCAATGATGCGAATGTAAACATTCCTTCATATGCGTTAAAAGTTGGTGACATTGTTTCAGTACGTGCTCGTTCAAAATCTTTAGAAACAATTACAAATTCAATTGCTGCTAGTTCTAATGAATCTGAATGGTTACAATGGAATGGAGAAACGCAATTAGGAAAAGTAGTTTCTGCTCCAGAGAGAATTCAGATTCCTGAAAACATTAAAGAGCAGTTAATTGTAGAATTATACTCTAAATAAGAATAATCAAAAAATAAAAAACATGCAAATCTTAGATTTTCAAAAGCCAGATGAAGTAGTAATGATTAATGAGGCTGCTAACCAAGGAGACTTCGAGTTTCGTCCGTTAGAGCCTGGTTATGGTTTAACCGTAGGAAATGCCCTTAGAAGAGTCTTATTATCTTCCTTAGAAGGGTATGCTATTACATCAGTCAAAATTACAGGAGTTGATCATGAATTTTCCACTGTTCAAGGTGTTGTACAAGATGTTACTGAAATTATCTTAAACCTTAAACAAGTAAGATTTAAACAACAAATTGAAACTGTTGAGTCTGAAGTTGCGATTTTAAAAGTTAGTAAAACTGATATTATTACAGCTGCTAACCTAGCAAGTAGTTTATCAAACTTTCAAGTATTAAATCCTGAACAAGTAATTTGTGAATTGGATAAGAAAGTTACATTTGAAATGCAATTCACTATTGCTAAAGGTAGAGGATATGTGCCAGCAGAAGAAAATGAATCAGAGGATGCTCCTTTAGGAACAATTGCTATTGATTCTATTTTTACACCAATTAAAAATGTAAATTATAATATCGAGGATTACAGAGTTGGTCAAAAAACGGATTATGAAAAGTTGAACTTAAATATTACAACTGACGGTTCAATTGAGCCAAAACAAGCGTTGACTGAGGCATCTAAAATTTTAATTCAACATTTTATGTTATTCTCTGATGAAAAAATTAGTTTAGAAGAAGACATTGTTGAAGAGTTTGATGAGGATACTTTACATATGCGTCAATTGTTAAAAACCGAACTTACGGAGTTTGGTTTATCAGTAAGAGCACTAAATTGCTTAAAAACAGCTGAAGTATTTACATTAGGAGAATTGGTTTCTTTCAAAAAATCTGATATGTTAAAATTCAGAAATTTTGGTAAGAAATCACTTTCTGAACTAGAAGATTTAATAGAGGAAAAAGGATTGACTTTCGGTTTTGACACTGAAAAGTATAATTTAGATAACGAATAAGAGAAATGAGACACGGAAAGAAATTTAACCACCTAAGTAGAAAAGCAGCTCACAGAAAGGCTATGCTTGCTAATATGGCATGTTCATTAATTGAACATAAAAGAATTAAAACTACTTTAGCGAAAGCAAAAGCATTGAGAGTATATGTTGAGCCTTTGATTACAAAATCAAAAGAAGATACTACGCACTCAAGAAGAACTGTATTTTCCTACTTAAAGCAAAAACAAGCAATTACTGAGTTATTTAGTGATATTGCTACTAAAGTTGCTGACAGACCAGGAGGGTACACTAGAATATTGAAATTAAGTAACCGTTTAGGAGATAATGCTCAAATGGCGTTTATTGAATTGGTTGACTACAATGAAGAATATTCAACTGATAAGCCTAAGCGTAAAAAAGCAAGAAGAGCTAAATCTAAGAAAGTTGAGGATGTTACTCCTGTTGTTGAAGATGCAGTAATTATTGAAGATGCACCAGTAGTTGAAGAAAATCCAGTAGTTGAAGAAAATCCAGTAGTTGAAGAAACTCCAGTAGTTGAAGAAACTCCTGTAGTTGAAGAAACTAATAAAGCGAATAATAACTCTGAAGAAAAAGAAGAAAAAGGAGAGTAGTAATTAACTTCTTTTTAATATTTTATAAAAGGGTAAAGCTTAGGTTTTATCCTTTTTTTATAAATAAATTTGAAGATGAAATACAATAAGAAAAAAGATGCAGTTTTACTATTAGCAGATGGTACTATTTTTTATGGTAAGTCTGTAGGCGTTGATGGAATTGCTAATGGAGAATTATGTTTTAATACAGGTATGACTGGTTATCAAGAGGTGTTCACTGACCCTTCTTATTTCGGACAATTGATGATCACTACTAATGCACATATTGGTAATTATGGTGTTAGTGATGACGAAGTAGAATCATCTGACATGAAAATTGCTGGGCTAATCTGTAAGAATTTTAATACTGGATTTTCTCGTGTCGGAGGTGATGGTAATTTAAAAGATTATTTTATAAAGCAAAATAAAGTTGCAATTTCTGATATTGATACAAGAGCTGTTGTTAGACATATTCGTGATAAAGGTGCGATGAATGCAATTATCTCTACTAGCACTACAGATGTTGCTGAATTAACAAAATTATTAGCTAAAGTTCCTTCTATGGAAGGATTAGAATTATCATCTTCAGTTAGTACAAAAACACCTTATTTTGTAGGTGATATGAATGCATCAATTAAAGTTGCTGTTTTGGATTTGGGAATTAAGCGTAATATCTTAACTTGTTTGTCGGATAGAGATTGTTACTTGAAGATTTTCCCTATTCATACTTCATATGAAGAAATGAAGGCATGGAACCCTGATGGTTTCTTTTTATCAAATGGGCCTGGAGATCCTTCAGCAATGCCAAGTGTAATCGAGCAAGTAAAAAAAATTACTAATGATGGTAAATCTGTATTTGGAATTTGTTTAGGACACCAAGCCTTGGCCCTTTCAGAAGGAATATCGACTTACAAAATGCACAATGGACATAGAGGAATAAATCATCCTGTATTAAATTTAAGAACTAAAAAAGCTGAGGTTACTTCACAAAATCATGGTTTTGGAATTTCAGAAGAAGACATAAACAATAATCCTAATATTGAAGTGACCCATGTTAACTTAAATGACCATACTATTGAGGGAATTAAACTTAAAAATAAAAATTGTTTTTCAGTGCAATATCATCCAGAATCATCTCCAGGTCCTCATGATTCAAGATACTTATTTGATGAATTTGTGAGTAATATTAAACGCCATAAAAACTAATACAATGGCAAGGATAGTAAATATACATGCGCGTCAAATTTTAGATTCTAGAGGAAATCCTACTGTTGAAGCAGAGGTGTTAACTGAAAATGGAGTTATGGGGAGGGCAGCTATTCCTTCAGGAGCTTCAACAGGTAAACATGAGGCTGTTGAGTTAAGAGATGGCGATAAAAGAACCTATTTAGGTATGGGTGTTTTAAAAGCAGTACATAATATTAAAAAATCTATAAATGAAGAATTAAAAGGTATTTATGTTTATGAACAGGAACTGATAGATCAGAAAATGATTGATTTGGATGGCACATCAAATAAATCGAATTTAGGAGCTAATGCCATGTTAGCAGTTTCTTTGGCTTGCGCAAAAGCTGCTGCTCAGGAAAGCGGAAAGCCTCTGTATAATTATATTGGAGGTGTTAATGCAAGAGAGTTACCTATACCAATGATGAATATCTTAAATGGAGGTTCTCATGCAGATAATAGTATTGACTTTCAAGAATTTATGGTAATGCCAGTTGGTGCAGCTTCATTTTCTGAAGCTTTGCAAATGGGAACAGAAGTATTCCATCATTTAAAATCTGAATTACAAGCTCAAGGGCATTCTACGAATGTAGGAGATGAAGGTGGTTTTGCACCAAACTTAGGTTCCAATGAAGAAGCAATTCAAGTTGTATTAAAAGCAATTGAATCTGCAGGCTATACACCAGGTGTGGATATGTATATTGCTATAGATGCTGCTGCATCAGAATTTTATAATTTGGACGAAAATGTTTATCATCTTCATCAGTCGACTGGAGAAAAATTAACACCAGAAGAAATGGTAAGTTTTTGGGCAGATTGGGCGGAAAAATATCCAATTTTATCTATTGAAGATGGCTTAGATGAAGATGATTGGCAGGGGTGGAAAAGTTTAACAGATAAGATTGGCAATAAAGTTCAGTTAGTTGGTGATGATTTGTTTGTAACAAATGTTGATCGTTTATCTAGAGGAATTGAAAATAATATTGCCAACTCTATTTTAATTAAAGTAAACCAAATTGGTACTTTAACAGAAACGATTAATGCCGTAAAAATGGCTCAGAATTCATCTTATACTTCCGTAATGAGTCACCGTTCAGGTGAAACTGAAGACACTACTATTGCTGACTTAGCAGTAGCTTTAAATTGTGGTCAAATTAAAACAGGTTCTGCTTCTCGATCGGATAGAATGGCTAAATACAACCAACTATTAAGGATTGAGGAAATGTTAGGTGATCAAGCAATTTATAGAGGAAAAGATTTTAAGTTTATTAAACAATAAATAATTATATTAGCAGGATTAAATAAAAGAAAGGAAATGGGGAAGAAAGCTGAATTACATTATGATGGGAAAGTATATGAAATACCAGTTGTTACTGGTACTGAGAATGAAAATGCACTTGATATAAGTAAATTAAGAGGTGAATCGGGACTAATCACTTTAGACAGAGGATTTAAAAATACAGGCTCTACTGAAAGCGCAATTACTTTTTTAAACGGAGAAGAAGGAACTTTAAGATATAGAGGGTACTCTATTGAAGAGCTAGCTGAAAAATCAACTTTCTTAGAAGTATCATTTTTGCTGATTTATGGAGAATTACCAACTAAAACTGAGCTAGATAAATTCACTAAAGATATCACTGAGCATTCATTAGTTCATGAAGATGTAAAATCTATATTAGATGGATATCCTTCTAAAGCGCATCCTATGGGAGTACTTTCTTCATTAGTTTCAGCTTTAACTGCTTTTTATCCAAAATCATTAGATCCTAACCGGTCGAAGGAACAAATTAATGGTACTATTATTCGTTTTATAGCTAAACTTCCAACTTTAGCTGCTTGGAGTTTTAAGAATAGAAGGCGTCAACCAATTATGTATCCTAAAAATGAGTTAAATTATACTTCTAACTTCTTACATATGATGTTTGGATTACCTACTCAGGATACTGAGATAAATCCTATTATTTCAAAAGCTCTTGACAAATTACTAATATTACATGCAGATCATGAACAAAATTGTTCAGCTTCAACCGTAAGAATTGTAGGTTCTTCTCACGCAAGTTTATATGCATCAGTTTCAGCAGGTATTGCCGCACTTTGGGGTCCACTGCATGGAGGTGCTAATCAAGCAGTGATTGAGATGCTTGAAGAAATTAAGGCAGATAGTTGTGATGTTGAAAAGTATGTTGCTAAAGCAAAAGACAAATCAGACCCATTCCGTTTAATGGGCTTTGGCCATAGAGTATATAAAAACTTTGATCCTAGAGCAACTATAATTAAAAAGGCTGCTGATGATGTGTTAAATGAGTTAGGAATTGAAGACCCTGTATTGGATATTGCTATGAAATTAGAAAAGGTTGCATTGGAAGATGAATACTTTAAGTCAAGAGGATTGTATCCTAATGTTGATTTCTATTCAGGAATTATTTATAGAGCCTTAGGAATCCCTACTGATATGTTTACTGTAATGTTTGCTATTGGTAGATTGCCAGGCTGGATAGCGCAATGGAAAGAAATGAGAGAGAATAATGAACCAATTGGAAGACCAAGACAGGTTTATATTGGAGCTACTGAAAGAAGCTATATTAGTATGGAAAATAGATAATTTTTTTTTAGAACTGTGGCTTACAAATCCTTACAGCAATGTATTTCAAAACTAGATAAGAGGGGGGAAATTCTTACAATTACAGAAGAAATTGATCCTAATTTGGAAATGGCATCTTTGCATTTGGATGAATTTGCTAAATCAGGTAAGGCAATTGTTTTTGTAAATATAAAGGGAAGTAAATTTCGTGCGGCTTCTAATTTGTTTG
Source organism: Cryomorphaceae bacterium BACL11 MAG-121001-bin54 (assembly GCA_905182255.1). GTDB lineage: Bacteria > Bacteroidota > Bacteroidia > Flavobacteriales > BACL11 > UWMA-0277. The sequence continues at coordinate 137,193 of CAJJAH010000001.1, read as the reverse complement.
GGACCTTAGATAGAAGTAAGTTTATGTTCCGTCATACTTTAGAAAAGGTTAAGCAATTGATTGATCTTAAAACTAATCCTTCTTCAGCCTTTAAGAGTCCTTTTAAATCTATTTTTGCTGCTTTGCATGCTATTTACGCTATTCCACTAAAGGTTAGGTTTCCAAGTAGTTTTTATGAAATACAAATAGAAGATATTCCTCAAGTAAAATGTTGGAAAGAAGATGGAGGTGCTTTTATTACTTTGCCTCAAGTTTACTCTGAAGATATTGAAAATCCTGGAATTATGAATTCTAATTTAGGAATGTATAGAGTTCAACTTTCGGGTAATGATTATATTTCCAATAAAGAGATAGGGATGCATTACCAAATACATAGAGGTATTGGTGTGCATCAGAAAAATGCAAATCAAAATGGCGAGCCTTTAAAGGTTTCAATTTTTGTAGGTGGACCACCTGCGCATACTTTTGCAGCTGTTATGCCTTTACCAGAGGGTATGTCAGAAGTTTCATTTGCAGGAATATTAGGAGGCAGGAATTTTAGGTATGCAAAAAAGGATGGTTATACTATTTCAGCAGATGCTGATTTTGTTATTTGTGGCGAATTACATCCCAATGATGTTAAACCTGAAGGGCCTTTTGGTGATCATTTGGGGTATTATAGTTTAACACATGACTTTCCAGTTTTGAAAGTTAAAAAGGTGTATGCCAAAGAAAATGCTATTTGGCCTTTTACAGTTGTAGGTCGACCTCCTCAAGAAGATTCTCAGTTTGGAGCTCTTATACATGCAATTACTGGAAAAGCAATTGAAAAAGAAATTCCTGGGTTGAAGGCTGTTAATGCAGTTGATGATGCAGGAGTCCATCCACTGTTATTAGCTGTGGGTAGTGAACGATATACTCCTTACAATCCTATCAAAAAACCACAAGAATTATTAACTATTGCTAATCATATACTAGGGACAGGGCAAATGTCCTTAGCAAAATATTTATTTATTTGTGATGATGAAAATGCTCCTGATGTAAATGATGAAAAGGCATATTTTACACATTTTTTAGAAAGAGTAAATTGGGAAAGGGATTTGCATTTTCAGACTAAAACTACTATTGATACTTTAGATTATAGTGGAGATGGATTGAATGAAGGGTCTAAAGTTGTTATTGCAGCAGCAGGAGAAATTAAAAGAGACTTAGCTATAAGTTTAACTAAGCTTAATTTACCAGATGGATTTTCTACTCCAAGGTTGGTCAGTAATGGAAACTTAATTTTAGAAGGAAAAGGAGAATTACAAGATTTGTTTTCTAGTCTAGAAAAACAGAATTTAGAAAGGATTGGACTTATTACTTTAGTGGATGATGCTAGTTTTGCAAGTAAAAATTTTTCTAATTGGATATGGGTTACTTTTACTCGTTCCAATCCTGCAAATGATATTTATGGTTTAAATTCTAAGTACATCAATAAACATTTTTCGTGTTCTATTCCAATTATTGATGCCAGAATAAAACTAAATCATGCCCCTATTTTGGAGCGTTAGCTCTATTCTCAGGCTTCTTAAAATTCTTTTTGTTATTCCACTGTTTTTTATTCTTGTTTTTAGCTGCTATTTTATATTTTGGTCCAGCTTCAAATCCTTTTGGTAAATCTAATTTTAGCACTTCTTTTTCAATTAGTTTTTCAATATCTAAAAAGTTTCTGATTTGTTTTTGGTTAATAAAAGTAATAGCTTCTCCTGTTCTATCTGCTCTAGCAGTACGCCCAATTCTATGCACATAGTCCTCAGCATCATGAGGGACTTCATAGTTAATTACCAGTCCAATTTCCTTAATATCAATCCCTCTGGACAAAATATCTGTAGCTACTAAAATTCTAATTTTTTTATTCTTAAAGTCGCGTATAGTGTCTTCTCTTTGGTGCTGATCCAATCCTGAGTGCATATCACTTGCACGCATTCCTGCTTTGTTAAGGGTTTGTTTTATCTCTTTTACACTTTTTATACTGGAAGCAAAAATAAGAACATGACTTAAATCTTTTCCTTTTTCTCTAAGTATCTCTCTTACCAATTTCACTTTTTGGTTATCATTCACCATGTAGGCAGATTGCGTAATTCCTGCCGCTGGTTTTGATATCGCTAAACTTATACTTTCAGGTTCTTTTAGTAAAGTATTTGCCAGAGTCCTAATTTTTGGTGGCATAGTTGCTGAAAACAATAAGTTCTGTCTTTTTTCAGGCAATCGTTTTGCAATGGTCATTATGTCATCATAAAAGCCCATATCTAACATCCTGTCAGCTTCATCAAGTATGAAGTGTTCTACTTCTGAAGTATCAAAGTAATTAAATTTCAAATGTGCCATTAGTCTACCTGGAGTACAAATTATAATATCAGTTCCATTTACTAAGGCTTGTTTCTGATTTTCAAATTCTGTTCCTGTCCCTCCTCCATAAATTGGGTAGGAGGATGAGTTTGTAAAGTAAGAAAATCCTTCTATTTGCATGTCAATCTGCTTTGCTAACTCTCTAGTTGGCGCAACAATGATGGCTTTCACTTTATTAGTTTGCTTTAATTTTGTGAGTTTATCTAGAATAGGTAAAACAAAAGCAGCTGTTTTTCCTGTTCCTGTTTGTGCACAGGCAATTAAATCTTTTCCGTTTTGTATTATTGGTATTGCTTGTTCTTGTATGGGTGTTGCTTTTTCAAATCCCATCATGTCAAGCCCTTCTTGAAGTTCGTTTCCGAACTTAAATGTCTTAAAATTCATGTTGTAAAGATACTAAAAGCTTTACTCTAAAATGAATTTCAGAATTCTCATTTTAAATTCTGTAAATGGAGTGTATTTTATATTAGGTTCTAGCCAAGTGGTTTTGTGTAAAATGCTTTTGTAGTGTGTAAAAGTATCAAACCCTGCTTTAGAATTGTAAGACCCAATTCCACTAGCGCCTACTCCTCCAAAAGGTAAATTGGGATTAGATATTTGAACTATGGATTCATTAATTGCTCCACTTCCAAAGGATATTTCATTTAGTATTTTTCTGATTATATTTTTGTTTTTGGAGTAAACATAAAGGGAGAGTGGCTTTTCTTTCTCTTTTATTTTGTTGATTACATCATCTAAATTTTCAAAGGCAATGACAGGAAGTATTGGTCCAAAAATTTCATCTTCCATTATGGAATCCTCAAAATTTATGTTGTGCAAAAGGGTAGGGGCAATACTTCTGTTTTCATTATTTGTTTGTCCCCCATGATAAACTTTTTGATTAGGAATAAGTTTTTCTAGTCGATTGAAATTTTGCTCATTAATAATTTGAACATAGTTTTCCTGAACCTCTTTGATATTTGGATAAGCATTTTCTATTTCCTTTTTCAAAGCAAGTAATAATTGATCTTTAATTTTCTCTTCTACTAGCAGATAATCTGGGGCAATACAAGTTTGTCCTGCATTAAGGAATTTTGCCCAAACAATTCTTTTAGCTGTTATCTTAATGTTACAGTCTGCTAAAACAAAAGTTGGACTCTTTCCTCCTAACTCTAGAGTTACAGGAGTTAGACTTTCAGCAGCAGCTTGGTAAATTATTTTTCCGACACTAGTACTGCCAGTAAAAAATATCTTATCCCATTTTTCTTTTAGTAATTCTGTAGTTATTTTTACTCCTCCCTCAATTACTGTAAGATAATTTGAGTTGAAATTTGAATTGATAATTTCGGCTAATATTTTGCTCGTATTTTTTGGGATTTCAGATGGTTTTATCACTACTGTATTTCCTGCAGCTAATGCTGAAATAGTTGGAATAAGTGCAAGTTGGTAAGGGTAATTCCAAGCTGAAATAACTAAAACAGTTCCTAAAGGTTCTGGAATGATATAACTTTTTGCTGGCAAGTTTGCGAGATTGGTACGAACTCTTTTTTGCTTACTCCATTTTTTTAGGTTACGAATTGCATCATTTAGTTCCCTGTAAATAATAGAAAGTTCAGTTAGATAAGTTTCGAATTTTGATTTTTTAAAATCAGTATAAATTGAGGTATATAGTTTTTCCTCATTTTCTTTTAAAATGAGTTTCAACTTTTTTAAATTTTCAATTCTGAGATTAAGATCTTTTGTAGCGTTAGAATTAAAGAATCTCTTTTGCAGATTTACGATTTTTGCGATATCCATGTTTCAAAGATAAGCTAATTATTTACGCCCTTTAAAATCATCCATGGTTTTATAGATTCCCATTACGATTCCTGCAAACCAATCGAACATATTAACTGACATTAGGGCTTGTCCGAAACGAGTAAAACGATAAATCCACCCAGGAATAGTAATGATTTTTTTGTTCTTCTCTATTGCTTTAATAATGGTTAGTGCAGTTGCTTCTGCATCCAAAATAGGAATTCGAGACTGTACTCCATCAAACATGCCAGTATTAATGTAATATGGCAGAATAGTAGTGACTTTAATATTCTTTTTTAATTCTTTCATTTCCAATCGTAAGCTATCGGACCATCCAAAAACTGCCCATTTACTAGCTGCATAAACGGACATCTTAGGATTAGCAATTAAGCTGGCAGAAGATGCTATATTACAGATATGACCGGTATTATTTTTTATCATAATTCCTAAAAACTGATTGCAAATATGCATAGGAGCGGAGCTGTTAATATTTAAAGTTTTTTCAATTTCTTTTGCACTATGCTCATGAAAATATTTTCCTACCACTATTCCTGCATTGTTAATGATAATATCAATATTTACATGTTTTTTTATGAGTTGTTGTGCAGCTTCTTCTATTGCTTCCAGTTTAGAAACATCCACTACATAAGCAGAAATATCTCCTAAAGAACTTAACTCTTTTAAGGTACTTGCTATGTTTTCAGTATTAATATCCCAAATGATAACTTTTGCTTTACGTGCTAAGGACAAACGGCTCATTAGCTTTCCAATTCCGGAAGCACCTCCCGTAATAAGTACTGTTTTGTTTTTGATTTTTGTCATTTCGTAAACCTTAAAAACAATACTTATTTTCTTCAATTAGTTTTGCTGCAATATTTCTTCTCATTTCTTTTGGGTTAATGGTATATCCTTTTGTGAATCGTTTTAATCCCATTAATAACATTCTTTGTTCGTCTCCTTCTGCAAAAGATAATATCACCTCTTCACCTGATTGGTTACAGTTTATAATGGCTTGATATAAAAATAATTTGCTCATTGTAATTTGATGTTCTGTAGTTTCTTCTCCATTTTTAATAACTAGTTTTTCTGCTCTTAAAATTGCAGATTCTGCAGTATATACTTCAATAACCATATCTGCCAAGTTCATCATCACTTCTTGTTCTCTTTCAATGGTCATTGCAAAATGTTGTGCTGCTTTTCCTGCACACATCAAAATTGCTCTTTTCAGTTTTTTAATATGTTCTTTTTCAACTTCAAAAAGGATACTATCATCAGGTTTGTTAAAAGAGGGGATACTCATTAAGCCCTCAGCAACTTTCATTGCTGGAGTCATAATATCCAATTCGCCTTTCATGGCTTTTTTAAGTATCATGCCTACTAATAACATTTTATTGATTTCGTTTGTTCCTTCGTATATTCTTGAAATTCGTGCATCACGATATGCTGCCTCCATAGGTGCATCTGCCGAATATCCCATTCCTCCATAAATCTGAATTCCTTCATCCGAACAGAATTGTATGGTGTCCGAACCTAATACTTTTACGATAGAACATTCAATTGCATATTCTTCAATTCCTTTAAGGTGTGCTTTCTGAAGATCTACTCCTTCTGATTCTAATCTTTGGATATTTTTTTCAATTTCTGCACCTGCACGGTAAGTTGCCGATTCAACTGCAAAAGTTTTTACTGCCATATCAGCTAGTTTATGCTTTATCGCTCCAAATTTAGAGATAGGAATTCCGAACTGTATACGCTCATTAGAATAGTTAGTTGAAAGGCTAATTACTCTTCTACAAGCATCTAATACTGCTGCCGAAAGTTTAATTCTCCCCACATTAAGTGCATTCATTGCAATTTTAAATCCATTTTCTCTACCTCCTAAAAGGCTTTCAATAGGAACTTTTACATCATTAAAAAATACTTGACGAGTAGAGGAGGAGTTCAATCCTAATTTATTTTCTTCCTCTCCTAAAGTAATGCCTTCCATTCCTTTTTCTAGAATGAAACTAGTAATATTTTTATCATCTTCAATTCTGGCAAATACTATGAATACATTTGCAAATCCTGCATTCGAAATCCACATTTTTTGACCTGTAATAAGGTAGTGTTTCCCATCTTCAGTAAGTACCGCTTTTGTTTTTCCTGAGTTTGCATCCGAACCCGCTCCTGGTTCTGTTAAACAATAACATCCCATCCACTCCCCAGAGGCTAATTTAGGTAAGTATTTTTCTCTTTGTGCATCATCACCATAAAGTAAAATTGGTAAAGTTCCAATTCCTGTATGTGCACCAAATGCAGTTGAAAATGATCCATTTGCTCCTGAAATTTTATCACAAATAAGTACGGAAGTATTGAATGGCATACCCATTCCTCCATATTCTGCAGGCACACTAATCCCTAAAAGACCTAGCTCTCCTGCTTTTTTCATGCAGTCCTCTGTTAGTTTATAGTCTTTCTTTTCAAATCTTTCTCTATGCGGATCTAACTCTTTTTCTACAAACTCTTTCGTTGCAGATGCCATCATCAATTGATCCTCTCCAAACTCTTCTGGAATAAAAATATCCTTTGCTTCTTGGTCTTTAATTAAAAACTCTCCTCCTTTTATCATTGTTTTATTTTTTTGTTTCTATTTTATGAATTGCTTTTATTGTTTTTAACATAGAGTCAGGAGTTACCGAAATGGTATCGATTCCTTCTTCTACTAAAAACTGTGCGAAATCTGGATAATCTGATGGACCTTGTCCACAAATTCCAACTTTTGTTTTTGTCTTTTTTGCTACTTTTATCAGGTTAGAAATAGAGCGTTTTACTGCCGGATTTCTTTCATCATAAATATGGGCTACTAAAGATGAATCTCTGTCTAATCCTAAAGTAAGTTGCGTTAAATCGTTCGAACCGATTGAGAACCCATCAATGAGTTCAGAAAATTCTTCTGCCATCAAAATATTAGATGGTAATTCTGCCATTAAATATACTTGTAGCCCGTCTTTACCTCTTTCTAAACCGTACTTTTTCATCACCTTGTATACTTTTTGTAACTCCTCAACTGTTCTGCAAAAAGGAATCATAATGGTAACATTGTCCAGTCCCATTTTCTCTCTTACTCTTTTTAGGGCTTTACATTCCATCCCGAAAGCATATTCGTATTGCTCGGAATAATAACGAGAAGCTCCTCTCCATCCAATCATTGGGTTTTCTTCAGTTGGCTCAAAATAACTTCCACCTAAAAGGTTGTAATATTCGTTCGATTTAAAATCGGACATCCTTACAATGGCTTGTTTTGGGTAGAATGCTGATGCAATTTTTGCCACTCCATAGGATAGTCGTTTGATGAAAAAAGTTTCTTCATCTTTAAATCCTCTTATTAGTACTCTTATTTTTTCTGATAGTTCTTTATCCTCTAATTCTTTGTGTTTTAAAAGTGCTAAAGGGTGTGCTTGTATATAGTTGTTAATGATAAATTCCTCTCTTGCCAATCCTACTCCTGCATTAGGTATTTGCGCAAATTTAAAGGCTAAATCAGGTGAGGCTACATTCAACATGATTGGAGTTTTGGTTTGCGGTAAATTATCCAGTTTTGTCTTTTTCAATTTGAAAGGAACAATTCCTTCATATACTTTTCCAACATCTCCTTCTGCACAACTTACTGTAAATTCCTCTCCGTTAAAAAGGACTTCCGTTCCGTTTTCTGTTCCTACTATTGCAGGTACTCCCATCTCACGAGCAACAATTGCTGCATGGCAAGTCCTTCCTCCTTTATTGGTGATAATTGCAGATGCTTTTTTCATGATTGGTTCCCAATCCGGATCTGTCATTTCAGTAACTAAAATATCTCCTTCCTGAAAGTCAGCACCATCAAAAGTTCCATCTCTCCCATCAAGGGAATACATTTTTTGTACCTTTCCTTGTCCTATTTTATCTCCTACTGCAATTCCTGTTAATCTAATTGCTGCATTTTCAGTATTATCAATTCTATATTCTACTAAATCATTGTCCTTTTTTCTGGAATGAATTGTTTCAGGACGAGCTTGTACGATAAATAATTTTCCTGTAAGTCCGTCCACTGCCCATTCAGTGTCCATTGGGCACCAATGCCCTTTTAGTTTAGTGTAATAATCCTCAATAATACATACCCATTCCGCTAATTGAAGGGCTTGCTTATCTGAAATACAAAATTGATCTTGTTGTGTGTTTCCAACATGAACAGTTTTCACCAATTGTCCTGGGTCAGTAGAATAAATCATTTTATTCTCTTTTTTCCCCATCTTCTTTTCGATAATAGATTCAAAACCATTTTTTAATGTTGGTTTAAAAATCAAAAACTCATCTGGAGAAACTGTTCCTTGTACTACACTTTCACCTAGTCCGTAAGAACCATTAATTAAAACCACATCTTTAAAACCACTTTCTGTATCTAAAGAAAAAGCAACACCTGCAGATGCTAAATCAGAACGAACCATTTTTTGAACACAAACTGAAAGACCAACATCAAAATGATCAAAACCAAAATTATCTCGGTAGGAGATAGCTCTATCTGTAAATAGTGATGCAAAACAATTCCTTACAGAAGTTAGAATTTGTTCAGGTCCTCTTACATTTAAATAAGTTTCTTGTTGTCCTGCAAAGGATGCGTCAGGTAAATCTTCTGCTGTTGCTGAAGAACGAACCGCTACATCAGTAATATCTGAACCGTATTCCTGAGAAAGTTGCGTATATCGTTTCTGAATTTCTAATTTCATATCTTCAGGCCATTGTCCATTTCTGATGATTTCTCTAATTTCTAATCCTGTTTTTCTTAAGGAAACTAAATCATCTTTTTTCATCCCATTAATAAGAGAACGAATAGTGCTATCCAATTTATTAAACCGAATAAATTCCCAATAGGCATCAACAGTAAGCGCGAACCCTCCAGGAATATTTACTCCTAAGCCTTTTAAATTCTGAATCATTTCTCCTAAGGAAGCGTTTTTACCTCCTACTAATTCAAGATCGCTTAATTCTACTTCTGATAAATCAACAATATAACTGTGTATTCCTTCTTTATTTCTATTTGCCTTTTTTTTCTTTGGAGTAGTGTATTCCTTTACCTGTCGGTATTCGTTTAAGGATCTTTTTTTGGTCATGATTTAAGTGGTTTTTGGTTTTGGTTGTTAGGTTTTTTTTAAAGAATTTCAAATACTCCGGCTGCACCTTGTCCTGCTCCTACACACATGGTAACCATTCCGTATTTTTGATTTCTTCTTTTCATTTCGTTTATCAACTGAACTGTTAGTTTTCCTCCCGTGCAACCTAGTGGATGTCCTAAAGCAATTGCTCCTCCATTTACATTTACAATTTCTGGGTTTAATCCTAACTCACGAATAACCGCTAAGGATTGTGAAGCAAAGGCTTCATTCAATTCAAATTGCTCAATATCTTCTAGTTTTAATCCTGCTTTTTTAAGTGCCATTGGTATTGCTCCTACAGGACCGATTCCCATGTGTTTTGGTTCCACCCCTGCTACCGAATAACTCAATAGTTTTGCAATTGGTTTTACACTTAATTCGTTCACCATTTTTTCTGACATTAATAAAACAAAGGCTGCACCATCAGAAGTTTGTGAAGCATTTGCTGCCGTTACTGTTCCTTCTTGTGCAAATACAGTTCTTAACTTTCCTAATGCCTCAGCAGAGCCTCCTTTTCTTGGTCCTTCATCAGTATCTACAATGTATTCTCTTTCTTGTCTCTTTTCGTTTTTATCAAGGTAAGTTTCTTTTACAGTAATAGGAACAATCCCACTTTTAAAATATCCTTTTTCAATAGCGTTTAATGCTTTTTGGTGAGAGTTAAAAGCGAATTCATCTTGGTCTTTTCTGCTAATATTCCATTTTTTGGCAACTGCTTCTGCAGTAAGGCCCATGTTCCAATACCAATCCGAATTATTTTTTGCGACATCATAATTTGGTATAATTCTCCAGCCTCCAAATGGGATAGGGGACATGCATTCCACTCCACCTGCGATAATGCACTCGGCCATACCACTTTGTATTTTTGCATTTGCAATGGCAATGGTTTCTAGCCCAGAGGAACAATACCTGTTCACGGTCATTCCTGGAACTTTTATGGTGTCTAATCCCATTAAGGAAATCATTCTGCCGATATTTAATCCTTGTTCTGCTTCAGGGGTTGCGTTTCCACAAATTACATCATCAATTTTATCTTTATCTAATTCAGGAACGGATGCAACTAAATGTTTAATTACATCTGCTGCCAAGTCATCAGGGCGAGTGAATTTAAAAACTCCTTTTCCTGACTTGCCTACTGCCGACCTGTATCCTGCTACTATATATGCTGTATTCATAATTTTAATTTCTTAATGGTTTACCCTTCTTTAACATATGCTCAATTCTTTCCAAAGTTTTTCTTTCTCCACAAAGTGATAAAAAGGCTTCTCTTTCAAGGTCTAATAGATATTGCTCGGAAACTAAAGTAGGAGCTGATAAATCACCACCACAAATTGCATAAGCTAATTTTTCGGACATTAGCTTTTCATGTTCAGTAATGTATCCTGCGGCATGCATAGAGTGAGCACCAACCATAAACATTCCTAATCCTGCCTTTCCTAAAGCTTTAATCTTTTCAGGAACAGCTTGTGTGTAACCTTGGTTTGCTAAATTAAGTGCTGCTGTTTTTGCATCTGTAATTAGGTTGTTGAATCCTATGGTTACTTTATCTCTATTCTTTAATAATAAATCCAACTCTATTGCTTCTTGAGCTGAGGTGGCAACTTTTGCCATTCCAATATTTAAATATCTTTCTTTTATAGTAGGTAATTCTATATCTCCTGAAAAGTAAGCTTGTGATGCTCTTCTTGCCATTTCTTTTGTTCCACCACCGCCAGGGATAACACCAACTCCCATTTCAACTAAACCAATATAAGTTTCTGCTGAGGCTTGTACATGATCGGCATGCAAGGCAATTTCACAACCTCCTCCTAAAGTCATTCCGTGTGTTGCAACTACTACAGGAATAGAAGAGTTTCTGATTCTTCCAGTTGTGTTTTGGAAGGCACGAATAGCAAAATCAATTTCTTCATATTCTTGTTCAATCGCCATCATAAATATCATAGCGATATTTGCTCCAACTGAAAAATTAGTTCCTTGGTTTGCAATTACCAACCCTTTATGATTTTTCTCTGTAATTTCTATGGATTTCTGTATTCCTTCTAAAACTTCTCCCCCGATAGAGTTCATTTTTGTTCTCCATTCTAGGTTTACAATTCCATCTCCAATATCAGTAAGGTTACATCCTGAATTACTCCAGATTGTATTGTTCTCACGGATATGATCTAAAACAATAAAATTCTCCATTCCTGCAACTTTCTCTTGTGCTTTTGATGGAATGTTATAGTAATTTAAAGTCCCATTTTCTGTAGTGTAAAAAGATTTTTTTCCTGATTTTACCATCTCATAAACCCAAGCAGCAGCTTTGTATCCTGCTTCCTCCATTTTGTATAGTGTTTTTTCAACATCTAAAGCATCCCACATTTGAAAAGGACCAACTTCCCATCCAAAACCTGCAGAAAGTGCTCTGTCAATTTTGTAAAGGTCATCAGTTATTTCAGGAATTCTGTGTGATACATATGCAAAGGAGGAATAAAAAGATTTACGGTAAAATTCTCCGGCTTTATCTTTCCCATTTACCAATATTTTCAACCTCTTTAAAAGGTCATCTTCTTGTTTTGCTGCTCCAATAGTTGCGAATTTAGCTCTTTGTTTTGGTGCGTATTCTAAAGTCTTTAAGTTAAGCGCTTCAATTACTCTTTTCCCATTTGCATCTTTCGATTTTTTATAAAAACCTTGTTGAGTTTTATCTCCTAACCAATTATTCTTACTCATCTTGGTAATAAAATCAGGTAATTCAAAATTACTTCTCATTTCATCATCCGGGCAGTTTTCATATACGCCATTGGCAACATGAATCAAGGTATCTAATCCTACTAAATCGCAAGTACGGAAAGTGGCAGATTTCGGACGACCAATAATTGGTCCACTCAAGGAATCTACTTCTTCCACTGTTAAATCTAACTCTTTTACCAAATGAAATAGTGACATGATATTGGCTACTCCAATTCTGTTGGCAATAAATGCAGGAGTATCCTTACAAAGTACCATGTCTTTCCCTAAAAACTTATCTCCATAGTTCATTAAGAAATCAATAACTTCAGTGTCAGTTCTAGTGCTAGGAATAATCTCCAATAATTTTAAATATCTTGGAGGATTAAAAAAGTGGGTTCCGCAAAAGTGTTTTTGGAAATCATCTGACCTTCCGTCAATCATACTTTCAATAGGAATCCCTGAAGTGTTAGAAGAAATTAGAGTTCCCTCTTTTCTGAATTTTTCTATTTTTTCAAAAACTTGTTTTTTAATATCAAGTCTTTCTATTACTACCTCAATAATCCAATCAACATCTGCAATTTTATGCAAATCATCCTCCAAGTTTCCTGTTGTAATTCTAATTACAAACTCCTTACTATATATAGGAGAGGGTTTGTTTTTTAAGGTACTTTTTAAAGCGTCATTTACAATGGAGTTTCTTATTGTTTTATCTTGTTTTTGTTCTTCTGTTAAATCAAAAGGAACAATATCCAAGAGTAAAACTTCTACTCCAATATTTGCAAAATGGCAAGCAATTCGTGATCCCATAATTCCAGAGCCTATAACTGCTACTTTATTAATGTGTCTATTTTTTTTCATCTATAATTTTGTTTATCTTTTTTAGTATTGCAAAGAAAGTCTCCATTTCCTCTTCTTCAAAGTGTGATTGAATTGATTCGTTAAAATCTATTACTACTCCCTTTGCTACTTCACGCCAGTCCATGCCTAATTGTGTTAAGTGGATAACTGATTTACGCTTATCATTTGGATCATCCTTTCTTTCAATAACTCCTGCATCTTCTAGTTTGTTTATTGAGCGGGATAGAGAGGTAGCTTCCATTCCCATACTTGGGCCTAATTGAGTGGAAGGAGTACCTTCAGAAATATCAATATTTAATATAATCATTCCCAATGCCATACTTGCCATATATTCTGTTGCAGTTCTGTTATACATCTTGGTGATATTATACCAAGTCTTTCTTATGTTGTAGTCTATAGTATCTTCTTGTTCCATATGAATTTTTAAATTAATTTAGACAAAATTAAATTATCAAAATTAAAGTGTTATGCTTTGCATAGCTTAAGCTTTTGGATTACAAATTTATAAAATAATACTATGCGTGCATAGTAAAAGTGGAGGTATTATTTGTTCGTATTAAATAATTAAAAAAAGTGTACTTTTAAAAAAAACAATTAAGAAAAAAATGAACTATTTATCACCATTAGAAATGCTCTATAAATGGGAGCACGAAAAACCAAACGAAATTTATTTAAGTCAGCCAATTAATGGGTTTTGGCATAATTGGACATGGAAGGAAGTGGGTATGGAAGTCAGGAAAATGGCTACATATCTTAAAGATTTAAATTTTTCTCATGGAAGTAAAATTGCATTGCTTTCAAAGAACTGTGCTCATTGGATGATAACAGATATGGCAATTATGATGAGTGGCTATGTATCTGTTCCTTTATACCCTAATTTAAATGCTGCATCATTAGAAAAAATTTTAAAGCATAGTGAAGCAAAATTATTATTTGTTGGTAAATTAGATGATTATTCTATCATGAAGCCTGGAGTGCCATCTGATTTACCTTGTATTACTTTTCCTTTTTACAGTGAAGATTATCCTAAGTGGAATGAAGTTACAAAAGAGATTACTCCCTGTAAAGAAAATATTATTCGTGAACCACAAGATTTAGCTACAATAATTTACACTTCAGGAACAACTGGGGATCCTAAAGGAGTTATGCATAAATTCTTTAATTTTAGTTTTGCAACTACACATGCTTCTAAGGCATTACATTTTTCCAGCGAATCATTCTTTTCTTACTTGCCTCTTTGCCATATCGCAGAACGATTATTAGTGCAAATGGGAAGTTTATACTCAGGAGGTAAAGTGTATTTTGCAGAAAGCTTAGATACTTTTGCAGCCAATTTATCAGAAGCTTCTCCTACTGTTTTTTTGGGTGTTCCTAGAATTTGGAGTAAATTCCAGCAAGGAATTTTAACAAAATTACCTCAGAATAAGTTAAATGTACTACTTTCAATTCCAATTATATCAACACTAATTAAAAGTAAAATAAAAAAGGGATTAGGACTTAATAAATCGACTAATGTATTTACAGGGGCTGCTCCTACACCAATTTCTCTAATTAAATGGTTCGCTAGATTAGGAATTAATATTCAGGAAGCATATGCTATGACTGAAAATACTTGTTATTCTCACGTGAGTTATAATGATAATATAAATATTGGATCAGTTGGGCAAGCCTTACCACTTTGTGATGTTAAATTGTCAGATAGAAAAGAAATACTGATTAAGCATATTGCTCTTATGGATGGATACTATAAGAATGAAGAAGAGACAAGTAAAACTATAATTAATGGTTGGTTACATACTGGTGATGAAGGAGAGATAGATAATGAAGGTTTTCTTAAGATTACTGGCAGAGTTAAAGATTTATTTAAAACAAGTAAAGGGAAATACGTAGCTCCATCTCCTATTGAGATGAAACTTTCAGCTAATAAAAATATTGAGCAAGTTTGTGTAGTAGGTATTGGAGTTCCTCAACCTATTGCGATAGTTGTACTTTCTGAAAGAGGAAAATTAAAAATTAGAGAGGACTTGATTAATAGTTTTACAACTACTTTGCAAGTAGTTAATCCTAAATTAGATGGGCATGAAAAAATACATAATTTAATTATAGTTAAAGAAAATTGGACTGTAGAGAATGAATTACTTACTCCAACTATGAAGATTAAACGTAATTCTATAGAAAAGATTTACCAAAAAAATTATGTTTCCTGGTATGAAGGAGATAAGATTATTTTTAGTTAATCTCTACTTAAGCTAAACGAATAACCAACTAAAAAGTTAAGTTGAGAAAAGAAAAAATACTGAATTGCTTTATCTGATTTATATTCAGTAGTTCTGATGTCAGGCATATTAATGAAGCCTCCTTTCAATTCCGACTGTATAAAATATCTCTTGTAAGATAAATTTAATGCAACTACAGCATTGAATCCATATCCTGCCAAATGAAATTCATCATGTCTTTTATTGTTAAATAGAGTAGTATTAGTTTTTGGTAATAAAAATCCAGATCCTAAACCTTCTGCTATATTTAAATGCCATTTTTTATACTTCAATAAGTTGTCAAATCTTCTGTATTCAAAATTAATATAGTTTAAGCCATCGGAATGTTCAAACTTCAGCAAACTATTATTAATTTCAACAGTTCCATTGCTATAATAACCATCATAATCTGTGCCAGAATTATCAATATTACCATCAATTAAAACTTCTTGATTTTGTTGAACAACATATTTCATGTGATCAACACCAATTGATATGGAATAATTTTCTTTGTGAAAATATTCAATTCTGAAGTTAGTTTGAGGAATAGTAATCCATTTTGGATGAAAATAGATTGCAGGGTCAAATTTTGTTTGTCTGTCCTTTGCAACTACATCCTTTAATGTAAAGTTGTAATTATTTCCTGTAAATTGAATGTCAGAATTTGTAAACCAGCCTCTATTCCATCCCCACAAAACAGTAATATCTCCTTTTTTATTTCCAGTTATTTTTTGTTGCGCTTGAGTATTTGTAATAAACAGTAAACACAAAGAAGCCAACAGTAAATTTTTGAAATTCATTTTAAGTTTTAAGTTTTTTCTTTTTGGCTGCCGGAAAAAGAATATTATTTAAAATAAGGCGATATCCAGGTGAATTTGGGTGTAGGGAAAGATCTGTTTTTGGATCTCCTACTTTATGCTGATAATCTTCAGGGTCATGCCCTCCATAAAAAGTCCAAGTACCATTCCCTAATTTTCCATGAATATAACGCGCCTCGTTACTCGCTTTTGTTTCACCCATTATTAGAACATCAGACTTTATATGTTGGTTTTTAAATGCTGTAGTTTGTCCCATAAAACCTTTAATAACTTGCATATGGTTTTGACATAACATAGTGGGTATTGGGTCCCATTTTGCAGAGAAATCGAAAAGAGTAAAAAAATCAATTTTTGGATTTACTCTTCTTGTTTGTGTAGCATCAATTGAAGAAAATTCATATTGATTAGGGTTTTTTACTAAAGTAAAGTCCTTAAAAGCTAATGTTTTACTAAAATCTAGTTTTTCTTCAGCATAAGGGTCAGCAGCATCACCATCAAACATATGTTGACATATATCATTACCATCATTAGCTAAGGCAATATCGTAACTGTCAGTTGCACTGCACATAGCAAATAGAAATCCACCAGCGATTACGAATTCTTTTATTTTTTTTGCAACTGCTAATTTCTCTTCTGAAACTTTATTATACCCTAGTTTATTTGCTAGTTTTTCGTAGGCTATTTTCTGGTTTTTATACCAAGAAGCATTTTTGAAACTGGCATAAAACTTTCCATATTGCCCTGTAAAATCTTCATGATGTAAGTGAAGCCAATCGTAAAGTGGTAATAAATTACCTAACACTTCTTCATCATAAACTACATCATATGGAATTTCAGCATAAGTAAGTGCCATAGTTACTGCATCATCCCAGGGTTGTTTGTTATTAGGAGAATATATTGCAATTTTAGGAGCTTTCTCCAAACGAACAACATCTTGATTTACTTCTGGGCTTGAAATAGATTGTAGTATTTGTGTAGACTGTATATCTGCAATTAATTGGTAAGAAACGCCTCTTATATTGCATTCATCTTCAATACTAGAATGTTGTTTTATCATAAAGCTACCACCTTGGTAATTAAGTAGCCAATCTACTTTTACATCCCTTTTAATTGCATAAAAAGCAATTCCATAAGCTTTTAGATGATTTGTTTGATTCTCATCCATTGGGATGAAAATATAAGCAGCTTCTGCTGATAAAATAACACTGCAGAAAATTAAAAAAAAACTTAGTTTTTTAAAGAGATTAAAATGGAGCATTTTCATTTTCTTTGTTCATGCTTGATGACATGGATATCATTGAAGAATTATCACCCTCATCATCAAATTCACTACCATCAAAATAATCAAGATCAGAGAATTTTGCGAAATCACCAGTAAACTTTAAACGAACATTGGCCAAAGAGCCGTTTCTATGTTTAGCAATAATTATTTCACCTTGCCCTCTGGAATCATCGCCATTATCCCATTCGTAGATCTTATAGTATTCGGGACGGTAAATAAAAGTTACAATATCAGCATCTTGCTCAATTGCTCCAGATTCCCTAAGATCAGAAAGCATTGGTCGTTTACTGCCAATTCCAGTTCGGCTTTCTACCCCTCTATTCACTTGAGATAGGGCAATAACAGGAATTTTCAACTCTTTTGCAATTCCTTTAAGTGAACGAGAAATTGTAGAAATTTCTTGCTCTCTGTTTCCTGCATTTCCTCCAGCACTCATTAATTGCAGGTAGTCAATCATGATGATTCCTACTCCATTATTTTTAACTAACCTTCTTGCTTTTGCTCTCAGTTCAAAAACTGTAAGTCCTGGAGTGTCATCAATATATATAGGCGCTTCTGATAAATGTTTTATTTTTTCGTGTAACTGAACCATTTCATGGTCAGCTAAGTCACCTCTTCGTAATTTACTAGCTCCTAGTTCTGCCTCACTAGCAATTAATCGATTTACCAATTGTTCAGCTGACATTTCCAAAGAAAAGAATCCAATAGGAGTATTATGGTCAACTGCAACATTTCTTGCCATAGTTAAAGCAAATGCTGTTTTACCCATTCCAGGCCTAGCAGCAACAATTATTAAATCAGATTTTTGCCAGCCTGAGGTAATTCTATCTAAGTTTGAAAAACCAGAGGGGACTCCACTCAAACCATCTTCTTTATTTCTAAGGATTTCAATACTTTCAAGTGCACCTTTAATCAAAGTACTCATTTTATCATAACTTTTTCTAAGAGTACCTTCGGTTACTGTAAATAGTTTTTCTTCAGCAGTATTTAATAAATCAAAAATATCTACAGAATCGTTAAAAGCATCACCAATAATATTATTAGAAATACTAATGAGCGAACGCTTAATAAACTTTTCGGCTATGATTCGTGCATGAAACTCAGTGTTTGAAGAAGAAGCTACATTATTGGTTAACTCTGAAATATATGACAGACCTCCTATGAATTCTAATTCTTCCATTCGTTTCAATTCTTCTGAAACAGTAAGGATGTCCACTGGCTGTGTATGATTAAATAGGTTTACAATCGCTTCAAAAATTTTTTGATGTTCAGTTTTGTAAAAATACTCTGCTTGAAGTGAGTCAATTGCATCGGATAATGATTCGTTATCAATCATTAAAGCTCCTAAAACAGCTTGTTCTAATTCAATTGCTTGAGGTTGCAGTTTTCCATCAATTTTTGAGGTTGTGGTTGCTTTTAATGTTCTTTGCCCTATTTTTTTAGCCATCTGATTATTCGTTTACAACTCCCATATTGGAGAATTTTTCCATTCGGTTATGTACTAGTGTATCTTTTTCAATATCAATAAATTCCTTAATTGCTTTATTAATTGCTTTTTTAACTATTTTAAAGGTTTCTTCAGGAAAAGTATGAGCTCCTCCTAATGGTTCTTTAATAATTTCATCAACCAAACCAATCTCCTTCATGTTAGTTGCAGTTAGTTTTAAAGCATCAGCTGCTGTTTCCTTATGATCCCAATTTCCCCAAAGTATAGTAGAGCAATTTTCAGGAGAGATAACCGAATACCAAGCGTTATTTAGCATGAGTATCTTGTCGCCAACTCCTATTCCTAAAGCACCACCTGAAGCTCCTTCTCCAATGATAACTACAATGATAGGAACTTCTAATTTTGTCATTTCAAGTATGTTACGGGCAATGGCTTCTCCTTGACCTCTTTCTTCTGCTTCTAGTCCAGGGAATGCCCCAGGGGTATCTATTAAACAAACGACTGGTTTATTAAATTTTTCAGCCATTTTCATAAGCCTTAATGCTTTACGGTATCCTTCTGGATTTGCCATTCCAAAATTACGGAATTGTCTTTGTTTGGTGTTTCTTCCTTTTTGTTGCCCAATAAACATAACTGATTGACTGTCAATAGTCCCCCATCCACCGACCATAGCTTTATCATCTTTTACGCCTCTATCACCATGTAATTCTATAAAATCACCGTCCGAAAGAGCATCAATGTAATCCAAAGTATAAGGTCTTTGAGGGTGTCTTGATAATTGTACTTTTTCCCAAGAAGTTAAACTTCCATAGATTTCTTTTCTAGTACTTTTAATCTTTGTTTCAATATCAGTAACTGTTTTGCCAACATCAACAGAGCCATCTTTACCTAGTTCTTTGGCCTTTTCAAGCTTAATAATCAGTTCTTCAATTGGTTTTTCAAATGCTAAATAATCCATTGTAGTTTTATTTGTAAAGGAAAACAAAGTTAAATAAAATGATTTGCGGAGGCCTATAAAATTTGAGTTGATTATTTTTGTTGTTGAAAACTATGAAATATCATGATAGTATACCCAAATGCTAAAATAAATATTGGCCTAAATGTGCTTGAAAAACAAGTTGATGGTTATCATCAAATATCCTCTATTTTCTATCCAGTAAATGAATTATTTGATATAATAGAAATCTTTCCTTCAAAGGGTTTTTCATTTTCTAGTTCTGGAATAGCAATTCCGGGAAATAATAATCTTTGTGTTAAAGCTTTTGAACTGTTGCGTTTAGATTTTAAAATTGATAATGTGACTATGCATTTGCATAAACAAATTCCTATCGGTGCTGGTTTAGGTGGTGGCTCTTCTGACGGTGCTTTTGTTCTAAAAGCTTTGAATGAACTTTTTAAGCTTGAATTGAGTTGTATTGAATTAGAAAAATACGCTTTGCAATTAGGAGCTGATTGTCCTTTTTTTATTGAAAATACACCCAAATATATAACCGGAATAGGAGAGAAGATGATGAGTATTGATTTTGACTTATCATCATATAAATTGAAATTTATTTTCCCTAAAATACATATTTCTAGTATTGAGGCTTATGAATGTGTTATTCCAAATCAACCTCAAAAATGTCTATTAGATTTAGTAAATCAACCTATTGAAAATTGGAAAAAAATAGTAAAAAATGACTTTGAAGTTGCTGCTTTTGTAAAGTATCCTCAACTTAACAAAATTAAAGAAAAGTTTTATGATGATAAAGCTATTTACGCTAGTATGACAGGAAGTGGAAGTGTGATTTATGGGGTATTTGTCAGTTGATTTTTTAGTTTAATAGAGATTAATTGCAATTATTTTAAGAAAAAATCCCCACCAAATTGGTAGGGATTTTTTAATAAATTTCTTACTCCTCAATCAGAAATTATCCATTCATTGTTACCAAGAATTCAGTATTATCTTTTGTTTTTTGTAATCTATCTTTCATAAATTCTATTGCTTCAACAGGGTTCATGTCAGCTAAGTAATTTCTAAGTACCCAAATTCTTTGTATGTGTTCTTTATCTAATAATAAATCCTCACGTCTCGTAGATGAAGATACTAAATCAACTGCTGGGTAAATCCTTCTGTTAGCAATTTTTCTATCTAGTTGCAGTTCCATATTACCTGTACCCTTAAATTCTTCGAATATTACTTCATCCATTTTACTTCCTGTTTCCGTAAGGGCAGTTGCTAAAATAGTTAAAGATCCTCCTTTTTCAATTTTTCGAGCTGCACCAAAGAAACGCTTTGGTTTATGAAGTGCATTTGCATCAACTCCACCACTCAATATTTTACCTGAAGCAGGTTGTACTGTGTTATATGCTCTTGCCAATCGAGTAATGGAATCTAGAAGAATAACTACATCATGACCACATTCTACCATTCTTTTGGCTTTCTCTAATACAATATCAGCTACTTTGACATGTCTACTTGCTGGCTCATCAAATGTTGACGCAATTACTTCAGCATTTACACTTCTTTCCATATCAGTAACTTCTTCTGGACGTTCATCAATTAATAATATAATCATATAAACCTCAGGATGATTATCAGCAATTGCATTCGCAATATCTTTTAATAATACTGTTTTCCCTGTTTTTGGTTGAGCTACGATTAGCCCTCTTTGTCCCTTTCCTATTGGAGTAAATATATCTAACATTCTAATAGAAATATTGTTATGTCCTTTTCCTAAAAGATTAAACTTTTCATAAGGGAAAAGAGGAGTTAAATGATGAAAAGGTATCCTGTCTCTAACAATACCTGGATCACGTCCATTAATACTTTCAACTTGTATTAAAGGGAAATATTTCTCACCAGTTTTTGGTGGACGAACTGTACCTTTAATTGTATCCCCTGTTTTTAAACCGAATAACTTAATTTGTGAATGTGAAACGTACACATCATCAGGAGAAGATAAATAATGATAATCGCTTGAGCGCATAAAGCCATATCCGTCTGGCATAATTTCAATTACTCCTTCTGTATTAATTATACCGTCAAAGTTATAGTCATATTTTGATTGAGGTGTGTTATTAGTTAATTGATTTTTATTGTTGTTATGTTTTGGTTTTGGATGTGAGTTAGCTTGCTCATTTTCTTTTTTTGGATGATTGTGCACAGGTTTTTTTGGTGCATTTCGTTCCTCATTATTTTTTTGATGGTTATGAACAGGTTTTTTAGGAACATTTATCTGATCATCTTTCTTTGGATGATTATGTACAGGTTTCTTCGGTACATTATTATCATCATTATTTTTCTTGTGATTGTGAATCAGCTTTTTAGACTCATTTCCATTAATATTAGGCTCAGGTTTTTCTGATTTATTACCTTGGTTTTGATTTGGTTGAGGAGCTTTAGTTTGCAGATTAGTATTTACAGCTTTTTTATATTCTTTTTTTTCTACTGGATTTGTTCTTGTTCTTTGTTTTTTCTCAATTTCTGATGAAGATTTCGTTGGTGTATTTTCTGCTTGATGATCTAATATTGCATAAGCCAAATCTTCTTTCTTTAATTTCTCAAATTTTTTGAGGTTTAATTCTGTTGCAATTATTTTTAAATCAGCAACTTTTTTTGCGTTTAATTCTTCTAATTTGTACATAAATATTTTTTAATATAATAATCTTTAACTCGGTCTTAGATATGAATTTAAAGATGTGTTTTAAGGGGGTCTTACTTAGATAAGTTGTGCAATGATACAAATTTTTTAAGAATTGTACTAATTCTACAATTTTAATTATTTTTGCATTAAATATTTACCACTATGATTCAAAGAGTCCAATCCCTTTTCTTTTTCTTTTCAGCTATTTGTTCTATTACTATTGTGTATACTTTTCCAGTGTTACAAAGCGAAACGACAAGTTATTTATTAAAAGAGCATTTTGCTGATGCACGTTTGTTTGTGTTTTTTTCAGCGGGACTTTCTATATTTGCTATATTTAAATTCAAGAATAGAAAAGTACAACAACTAATTGCTTCTGTTGCTCGGTTAATGATAACCATTGCTTTTTTCTTAATTGTATTTTTACACAGAAATGAAGAGGTTTTTGGTATTGGTATTATACTCTTAATTGTACCCTTTATTGCTTTAATTGCTGCTAATTTTTTTATTAAGAAAGATGACAAATTAGTAAAGTCAGCAGACAGAATTCGTTAAAATTTAGAGTTGTACTTTACTTCTAGGGAATTCTACTACTCGTAAATCTTTAATTTCCTTCCCATCAATACTAAAGCAAAGTATCGTTTTTACTGTATGTATTCCAAAATCACCTATTGCTCCAGGGTTCATATGCAGTAGCTTGTATTTATTATCGTACATTACTTTTAAGATGTGTGAATGTCCGCAAATAAATAAATCAGGATTAGCTTGTTTAATTATAGTTAGTATCTTTTTGTCATATCTATTTGGATACCCTCCAATATGAGTCATCATTACATTTACCTTTTCACATTTAAAATAAAGGTTTGCCTTGAATTCAGAGCGTGTAGTGTTATCGTCAATATTTCCATAAACAACTCGAATTGGCGCAAAGGATTTTAATTTATCAGTAATAGAAAGTGAGCCTATATCTCCAGCATGCCATATCTCATCAGCTTTTTCAAAATGTGGAAAAAAACGATCATCTAATGTATGGTGAGTGTCAGATAGTAGAACTATATTTTTCATCTATTTTATAAGATTGACTACTCCAGTATATACGAAGGGTTTATTTTTAAAGTCATTAACCAAAATAGAATACGAGTATAAACCTTTTTGTACTGCATTGCCATTTATAGAGCCGTCCCATATTCCATCATCTTTATTGTAAATTATTTGTCCCCATCTATTATATATTTTCATATTATATCCATTTTCTCCAATATTTACTGGAAAAAAATAATCATTATCACCATCATTATTTGGAGTAAAAGCATCTGGAATAAAAGTTGAGTAAATAGGATTTATTACAAGGTCTTTAATAATGGAATCAGTACATTGATATAAATTTGTAATATAATATTTAATAATGTAAGTGCCTGTATCTTGATATGTATGCCAAAAGTTCATTTCATCAATAATAATTGTCCCATCACCTAGGTTCCACTCTGAGTAAAGAACTGTTTCATTACTATTATCTCTAAAGTAGATATTAGGATTGTCTATATCTGTTGGTTGAGGGCTAAAAAGCATTTCTGCTTTAGGGGATTCAAGGATAGAAATCACCTCATTTAATTGGTTGGAGCAAGAGGTTATTGGATCTGTATAATTGTATCCAATATTATATTGTCCAGGATCTAAGTTCTCAACATCAAAATAGTTAGTTATCTCATTGTTTATGGAATAAGAGCCACCACTTGGTGTTGCATTATTAAGTGTAAATGATTTATTTCCTATACACATGTCTTCTTCATTAAGTGCTAATTCAGGCAGCTGCTTTACTTCAATATGAACATCATCATTATAGATCCCTTCACACCCTTCAGTATCTGTAAGAGAAACTATATAAGCCTTTCCACTAAAGTTTGGTGACAGAGTAATTGGAATTCCTTCAGGTATTAAAAATCCGTTTGTATCTATTTCAAATGATTTTAGAATAGAATCTTGTAATAACATTGTATAAATATTAGATGTTGAATTTGAAATATTTATTGAAAGTGTTGATTCATCATATCTGCAAATTGGACTAGTAGCAATAAAATCTAAGAATATTTGATTAGCTTCGTTTACTGTAGCTATACTATCTAATTTACAGCCATTAGAATCTGTAATTGTAAAGCTATAATTCCCTGCAGATAATGCATTTATATTTTGGTTATCAGATCCATTGCTCCATAAATATTGAAAAGGAGGTGTTCCTCCATTAGGAATTAAATTTATTATTCCATCATTATGTCCAAAACAACTAATATTATTTTCAGCTATTACTACATCAACTTCATTTGTATAGCCTACCACTAAATTAAGCGTTTCAATATTCGTGCAACCTGCAGCATTAGTATTAGTATCTGTATAAATACCAGTTGTTGTGTATGTATTACCATCTACTAACCAAGTGTAAGAATCACAAGAAACATCATTAGTTGTATTTGCTGTTGAATTAAGAATGGTAAGGTTTAAGGTTGCTATATTATTACATCCTAATGAATTGGTGCTTGTAAAAGTTGCTGAATTATTAGATGAAGTATAGTTATTACCATCAATCCAAGTATAAGAATCACATGCTGTTTGCGTGTCTGTTGAGCTAGTAGAATTATTAATGGTAAGGTTTAATGTAGCTACATTATCGCAGCCTACTGCATTGGTGCTTGTAAAAGTTGCTGAATTATTAGATGAAGTATAGGTGTTACCATCAATCCAAGTGTAAGAATCACATGCAGTTTGAGTGTCTATAGAGCTAGTGGAATTATTAATGGTAAGGTTTAATGTAGCTACATTATCACAGCCTGCCGCATTTGTACTTATGAATGTTGCTGAGTTATTAGATGAGGTATAGGTGTTCCCATCAATCCAAGTGTAATAATCACATGCAGTTTGAGTGTCTGTTGATGTAGTACTATTATTAATTGTTAAGTTTAAAGTAACTATACTATCACAACCACTAGTTGCAATTAAAGTTTCTGTTGCAGTATTATTACTAGAGTTATAAATAATTCCATTTGTCGGCCAGATGTATGAATTACAATGGGACCCTACATTGTCTGTTCCTGTAATTATTGAGGGCTCAGTAATAGTAATATAGTTGGTTATCATACATCCATTTTCGTTAGTAATATCAACTGAGTAATTTCCAGCAGATAGTCCACTAACACTGTCTGATATTAATCCATTCGACCAATTATATGTTGCTGTTATATTGGAAGCTGATATTACAATTGAATAATCTTCTGTAGCTCCGAACCAAGGTTCAATGTAGCTAGGAGCCCATATGCCAGCATCACATGAAGAAATAGAATTTGTATTGCTTGACATTTGATATTGAGAAATAACCCTCATTCGTGTAGCCCCGTAAACACCAGAGAAAGGAACTGTTATAGGAATAGATGCTGAGCTAGAAATTCCATATGCAATAATGCCAACCTCCTCTCCTGGATCATTAAAATCACCATCAATATTCCAATCAACATATACTTTCCCGCCAGAAGAAAAATTATTGTTTGAGCAATCTCCTAAGTCAACATCAATAGTGTAGGACTGTCCTTCTGTAACATCAGCATACAAGTTAGTGTAATCTTCATATTGGTCACATATTCCTGAAGTATTATTATTTATACTTACAATGTCTCCTATTAATTGAATATTATCAATTGTAGAATTAAGATTTGATCCTGGTGTAGATGTACAGTAGCTTAAATTAGAAACAGTTCCGGGAGGAGTGGAAGATCCTTGTAATTGGATGTTTGCAGTACCATTATTACCTCCATTACAACTTACATTTGTTGTATTTATAGAAGCTGTGAAAATTTCAGGTTCATAAATAATTACACTATCTGTAAAGGTACAGGAGTTTACGTCTGTTACAGTGTATCCATAAGTTCCTGCACCTAATGTAGTAGGGTTATTTACTCCCCAATTAGGAGTGTAGTTAGGTGTTCCTCCTGATATTGAAAGTATTGCGCTTCCATCAGTAAAGCCATTGCAAGAAGCATTTGTAGGTGTGCATAAAGCAACTGGAGAATCATAAACACTTATGTTATTTGTAAGAGAATTAGAGCATCCATTGGAACTTGTATAGGAATATGTTACTGTATTGACCCCAATATCATTTGCATTAGGATTAAAAATAGCTGAAGCACTATTATTGATTAAATAATTTCCTCCAATTGGTGTTGCAGAATTTAAATTTATTGGGTTTAATCCAAGGCAGAATTGTGAAGGGAATGGAAATGTAATATTAGAAGCAGAGTTATCTACATTAATTGTCAGTGAATCAGTTTGTGAGCATCCATACGTATTTGTAATCTCTAAATAATATGTAGTAGTAGTATCAGGAAAAAATAAAGGAGAAGCTAAAGTATTATTATTAATATCGTAGTTAGGGGTCCAAAGGTATGAGTAGAGAGAAGTGTTAATTTGAGGGTCAATTTGAATAGTGTCTGAATAACAGATTGTTTCATCTGACAATTGTACCCCCAGAGAATTTACTCTAAACTGCTGTATGTTATTGGCTCCACCTGTTGCAGCTGTAAAGCCCCAATAAACATTAGGGTTATTACCAAAAATACTAGCTACAATATTATTAGTATAGTTAACAAGTGTAACGCCATCATAGACAACTTTAAAATTATATGTGTTAGGGTTCCATGAGAAAACAACATTATGCCATAATCCATCTTCAATATTACTATTTCCTGGAGGAAAGCCTGTAAATGGAACTAAATTATTTGCTCCATTATGATTTAAATCTCCATTTTTTTGTACGGCAAGGTGATCATAAGATGGATCAGAACTATTTTGCCATGTATCAAACTCAACTGCAAAAGATGGCGATATTCCTTGATATCCCAAACCACCTCCAGAAGTACCAACACTTGTACTAACTTGTTGTAATAAAAAAGCAAGACCATCTGCTCCTCCGTTATTATAACCAAGAAATACATCAACATCAAAACTAAATGGTTGTGTTAGATTTAATGTAACTGAGTTCCAAGCAGAACCTGACTGATTTCCTGCGGCTTGAGTTAGTTGGTAGGTGTTAGCTATTGGTTGTGTTGCATTGCCATTTAATATGAAACTTCCTGTTATTGTTGGAGTTGGATTGACTATTAATGTTGTAATATCAATTCCATTACTATAATTTCCTGTTTGTTCTTCCCAATTATTAAAAAGATACACACTATCTCCATTACATATGGTTAAAGTGTCAATAATTTGTCCAAATCCAAGTAAAGGGAGTAGAATTAATATAAATATTAATTTATTCATACTATTATAAAATGTAATTTATTTAAACCGCTCTTTTGCTTTTAACACTTTACCATTAATGTAATCATCTAAAACATGATAATGTCAACAACAAAGATAATATTAATTTATTCAAGCCTGTATAAAATGTAAAGTTATCTGATTAAAGCAACCGAACCTTCAAAGTTTCTTGATTTACCCTTAATATCAGTAATAATTATATGATAAATATAAACTCCAATAGATCCATAATCACCATTGTTTACTGTTCCGTCCCAAGAAGAATTACAGCCTGTTACGCAGTATTGATTTGAATATTCTGTTGTTTTAAATATTCTTTGTCCTCCACGGTCATAAATATTCATTTCAAAGTCTCTAACACCTTCTAGTATAGGCATGAAATAATCATTGTCTAAATCATTATTAGGTGAAAAAGCATTTGGAATGTAAATAGTGAATGTTGGTGAAATAATAATTGTTTGATAGGCTGTATTTTCACAGCCTTCTAAAGATGTAGTTGTTAATGAGATTTGGTACGTACCTGTATCGCTGTAAATGTGATTAATTGTATTAAAATTGGAGGCTTGTGTTTGCCCATCATCAAAATCCCATATTCCTGATGCATGATTACTACTTCTGTCATCAAAATAAATTAAAGGATCAGTAATTTCGGTATTGGTAGGGCGTACCAAAATATTTACTACAGGCAAAGGATTAATAATTACGGTTGCAAATCCATTCATATCTATAGACTCACATCCTTTAGAATCTGTCACGCTAAGTAAAGAATAAATCCCTGCTGAATTGGTTTTAAATGTTTGATTTCCAGATGCGTATGTAACGCTATCAATATTTATTCCATTAGTGTAAACTATGTTATAAAAAGGTGTTCCGTCAGAAGTAACAATTAATATGTCTGCCTCTTCACCATCATCACACAGTTCATAATTTCCACTAATATCTGCAATAGGTAAGGGATTAGTAGTGATTGCAATAGATTCATTTATTAAATTGGTGCAATTATTAGATGTAATTGTATTAATTATTATGTTAGTTGGATTTGTAGAAACAAATGATAGGGTGCCTTGCTGATTATTTACTGTTGTTGATGTTGGTGTGCCGTTAAACGTATAATCAATGATAAAAGGTGGGTTTCCTAAATTAAAATCAAGATCGATTTCTATTGCTTTTCCTTCACAAAATTCAGTTGGATAAGAAGTATTTAATTCAGGAATTTCATAGACTACTAAAGTTGTACTATCTGATAAGGTTGAATTACATCCTTTGCTGTCAGTTACAAGGCTTAATTTATAAACTGTTGTTATTGTTGGGCTTACTAAAACACTTGAGCCAGCAGCAGGAATATTTTCAGTTGCAGCTATACCTCCATTAAAATAATCAACTACATAAGGTGGAGTTCCATTTGGAGTGGAAAATAGTAAAGTTGCATTATCTCCATCACAAATTGGATTTGGAGCGACTGTAATATTAATATCGGGCAAAGGGTTGACATAAACACTTTGAGAATTAATTATATTTTGATTTATACAGCCAAAAGCATCAGTTATACTAGTAATAATGTATGTATTATTTCCTATATTTGGATTAACACTTATTTGTTGCATTCCTGAGTTAAAAGGACCTGCTGATAAAGGAATTCCGTTTTCAGTGTAATTAATCATAAAGTCAGAAACTCCTCCTTGATTGAAGTTAAAATCTAAAGTTAATGGGTCATTCAAACATATTTCATTAGATGATATTGTAAAATCAACGCTGAAATATTCAGGCTCAATTATTGCGATTGTAGTGTCATTTTCGCAGGCAATAAGGTTTGTTGTAGTAATTGTAGTAGGATCAGATACTGTAACTAAATAACTGCCAAATCCAAGTGCTGAAGGATTATTTATTCCCCAGTCAATAGAGTATCCTCCACCATTACCGCCTGAAGGATTTAATGTTATTTGTCCATCTGTAAAACTATTACAACTAATTGGGGTAATTGTTGGTGAGAAAGTAATTTCATCTGGTTCTGAAATAGTTGCTGAATCTTGCACTGCACAACCACTACTATTAGGTGTGATAGTTACAGTGTATGTTCCAGGGCTTAAGTTGTCTACAGCGCTAGTAGTTTGTCCATTGTCCCATAAAAAAGTAGCATTAACAACTGGTGAGTTTAGGACGATTGAATAGTCTTCTGTTGCTCCAAACCAAGGAACATCTTGTGCATTTGAAATAGATGGATCGGAATAATCACAAGGACCTATTGCACTAGTTGAGGTTAGGATTACATCCTGAGAAACAACCCTCATTCTTGTTGCTCCAAAAGCTCCAGTTGCCGGAACTGTAAAATTAATTGATCCAATGTTAGGTGAGAAACCAGTTGCGTTAAGCATTCCAATTTCTTCTCCAGCATCATTAAAGTCACCATCAATATTGTAGTCAATAAAAACTTTTGCTCCAGTTGGATAGCTTCCAATTGGCACTGTAAAGTCTCCTAAAATAAGATTAATTGTATAAGACTGTCCAACAGTAATGTCTGCATACATAGTTGTTGTGTAATCTTCATAATAATCCATAACTCCAGCAGTATTATTATTAATTGTAACTACATCTCCAATTAAAATTACCTCTTCAATGGTTGCATCTTGATTAATTCCTCCACCAGAATTAATCATACCAGTAGCTGTTGATGAGAGGCAATAAGGAATGCCGTCCCCATCAGGATCAGGATCTGATACTGTTCCAGGAGGAGTAGTTCCACCGAACATCGTTATTGAAATTTCACCATCATCTTCTCCGTAACAACTAATGTTATAACTAGTGAGAACTCCTAAGTCATTTGGAGGGTCAAATATGGTTATGTTTTCTGAAAAGGTGCAATTATTATTATCACTGACTGTATAATTAAAAACTCCAGCACAAAGGCCTGTAGGGTTTTGTCCAAACCAATTAAAAGTATAAGGAACAAGGCCTGAAGATGCTGTGATAACAGCAGTTCCGTTACAATCTCCAAAACACAATGGGTTTGTAATAGATATATCACTTGCAAGTACTAAAGGTGATTCATTTATTGTTAAATTTTGAGTAACAATAATTGGTGTGCAACCAGTAGCGGTGTATTCATAGGAAATAATATTTACTCCAATATTACTAGATGATGGAGTAAAAATATTACCTATAACATCAGTACCACTAAAAATACCTCCTGATGGAGAGGCTGTAAGATTAATACCTGGGTCATTAGAACAAGAATTTGGAGTTGATGTTATTGATATGCTTGATGAATTAAAAATATTCACTTCAAGTAAAGCAGTATCTCCTCCGCAAGAGTTGCCCTGAGGAATAATGTACATGTAGGTTCCTCCAATGTCATTAGCTGGATCAAAAATAGTATCAACTATATTTCCTGAAATTGATTCAACCCAAAACCCCCAATCATCAGGAAAACCATTTAATTGATCAGTAAGATTAAATGGTAAATCAGAGCTACATGCTGTAATTTGTGCATCTGCTCCTGCAAAACCTCCCCCTCCAAGTGGATTTACTCCCGATGCAGAAGTGCTAGCTGTAAACTGAAGGTTAGCATCAGGGGGGATATTAGTTCCTTGGGCGTAATTAGACACCATCAAAACATAAAAGTCTCCAGCTTGTGCATTTGGAATAGTGACAGTTTCTGAGACAGCTTGTGAGTAACTACAATCAAATCGATTTGGAACTTGTAATTGTGTGCAAGCATTTACTGGACTTGTAAAAGGTCCCCAGCAGATGTAGTCTAAATCACTGGGCGCAACTAGTAGCGCTCCAGTAAAAGGATCAATAGGGTTAATAGTCATGGAAAAATCACCAGTAGCTCCAATTTCAAAAAACAGAAAAGATGGATTCATAGTAATTGGTTGCGTTCCTGGGCAAGAAAATGAAGCTCCGGGCGCCCATGCTGTTCCGCTAGTATTGGCTGGATAAGTTTGTAAAGGAGCACTTGCACAAATTTCTGGAATATTTATGTCGCATGAGTCGCTTTGGGCAAATGAAAAAGTATAAATAAATATTAGTATAAAAAATAGTATTGATTTCCCCTTCATTTATTGGCTTTTAATTAGTTAGCTTATTATCTATAATCATTCTAAATAAGTGATTATTAGATAGTTATTCCACAAAAGTACAAAAAAATCTTATGCTTGCATAGTTAATATAAAATTATATTTAAGTTTGATTTAATAACTTATGTGTTCAAAAGTAGGGATTGAATGTTTATAACTCCTTGATAGAATTTCGTGTAATCCATCCCCTATTTCCATTAGCAATTTTAATGTTAATCCAATTACCAATAGTATCTACAATTTCAACCTTACTCCCTTTATGTAATGTAAATAAATTAGTACTATTTCTTGTTGGAGCACTATTTACTGTAATTGCTTCATAAAAAATAATGGCTTCCTTTTTAGTAAAATTATTATAATAAGAAGTTTGTGTAACAAACAAAATAACTAATGTTATGACAGAAAATATTTTTGTAATTCGCTTGCTTTTTAGTGATGTGAATTGACTAATTAGTTGCAATATAAAAATCAACCCCATACCAATGAGTGTTAGAATTTGCCAAAATTGAGTGCTTAAAGTCTGTGTTAAATCAATCCACCATTTTTTATAAAAAAGTTGAGGTAGAGGTTCAATCCGATCAATAATGTTAAGCTTTACTAACTCCAAATTATGTTTTGTTTTTTCATTATTGTTAAGTTGTAAGCTTTTTTCATAATGCCAAATTGAATTAGCCCAATCATTTGTTTTGTAATGACAATTGCCTAAGTTGTAGTATAGTTCACTGCTTTCCATTCCTGATATTAGTATGCTGTCGTAAAGTGAAATGGCTGCTGAGTAATTTTCATTTACATATTGCTTATTGCCTAGCTCAAACACCTTCTCACTCGCAAAATTTTGTGAGTAAATAAATAAGCTTAGGATAAAAATTAATCTTTTCATTTTAAGGCAGTTTCAACTTCAATAATTATATTTTTTGCTTTTGTAAGTACTTTATCCATTTGTGCATTTTTATTACTTTCAGGAGCATAACGTGCAAATTCACATTCATCTAACAAATTAATAAACTTGATTTCAATATTATTATCAATATTAGAAGATTTGAAAAAAGTACTTACTGTTTCTTTGGATAAGTCAGCTCTTTCAACTTTGAATTTATCAGCAAAATAACCCCAAAGTGATTTTTCTATTTCTTCAAAAAATGAATCAAAATCATTAGACTTTATACATATTTGTGCGGTTTTTAGTCTTTTTAGCGCTATTTTGTTTGCTTTTTTGTTTTTCCATTCAGTGCCTGACATGTCAGTTTTACCAACTATTTTATTGTAAATCCATAAAAAGATAAGTAAAAGTATTGGTAATAATAAAAGGGTGTAAAAAAGGTTTTGGTGTATTATTCTTTCTTTTATTGCTTGCAAGTTACTTTCTGTAAAAATATAGTGAATGTCTTTCTGTTCCCTTCTAACGTTTTGCTTGTTTACTATTCCTGATTCTTGTTCATTATTTTTGCTTGCTAATATTGTTAAATCGTGCTTACTCGATTTTTTAGTTTCGTATCGTTTATTTTTTGTGTTGTAAACTATAAGGCTTGCAGAAGGAATGCTGTAATTCCCTTTATACCTTGGAATTAAAAGATACTCAAAGGTTTTGATGCTTCTTTTTTTCCCTCCCTCAAATATTCTGTCGGTAATTTTTGGGTCATACACTTCAAAGTCCTCAGGAAATTGAATGGTTAAAGGTTCTATTAATTCTATATTTCCTGTACCAGTAATTATTAATTTGTATGTAATGGCATCATTAGCATTTATGTTTGTCTTGTCAACTGACGATTCGATTTTCATGTCGCCAACTGCACCTTTAAAATTAGTGGGTGCAGTGGATAATTCATTTACTTTAACAATAATTGGTTTGGAACTGATAAATTCTTCTTGAACATTGTAGCTTCCTCCAAAAAAGTTAGCAAAAGGATCACGATTATTTCTTTGCTTTTGAATACGGATACTGCACTTGATTTCCATAGGATCAATAACTAGTTCACCTGATTTTTGTGCAGTTAGTACTGATTTTTTTATAGTTGCTACATTATAAGGAATACCATCAATCACATCTCGTTTAAATCGACTTGAAGTCTCCAAATCCTTTGCCCAAAATCCGTTTAAAGCTGGCAATGAAGATAGTTCAGTATTCTGTAAATCAATTCTAGTAAATAATTTATATGTGACAAGAATTTGTTCTCCAACTATAATATTTCTTTTACTTACTTCAACTTTAATAAATAAGTTATCTCCTATCTCTTTTTGTTGGGCTTTATTTTTTTCACTTCCTTTTACTACTTTTAGTGAGTATGCCTTACTTTGTATCTTTTTACCTTTAATAGTAATGCTAGCTGGGCTTATACTATATATGCCTTCTTTTACTGCTTTTATATAAAAGGAATAAGTAGTAGAGCTGCTGTATTGACTTTTTCCGTTAACAAAACTATAACTACTTTGCGTGGAAGGGTTAGGTCCACTCAATACTTTTAATCCTTTAAAATTTGGAGATATAAAGTTATCCGCTTCATCGTTAATTTTATATTGAATAACAATTTGCTCCCCGACAATAGCTGGGTTTTTGTCAGCTGACACCTTTAGTTGCTGTGCTTGTAATAAAGCACTGCAAAAAAATAATAATATGATGCTTAATTTTTTCAATTTACCAATCCTTTAATACTTTTACTCTTTTTCCTTTTACTTTTTTCTTCTGCAATTCTTCTTGTAACTCTTTTTCTTTTTGTTGTATTGCCTCTAACATTTTTTCGGCCGCTTCTTTGCTCATTTCTTCTTTCTTTTGCTCTGGCTTACTTTCTTTTTCTTGTTGTTCTTTATTTTCTTGCTCCTTACTCTCTTTTTCTTGCTCCTTATTCTCTTTTTCTTGCTCCTTATTCTCTTTTTCTTGCTCCTTATTCTCTTTTTCTTGCTCCTTATTCTCTTTTTCTTCCTCTTTATTTTCTTGTTGCTGCTTCTTATATGTAATTGCTAAATTATGTCTTGTGTCTTTATCTTTAGGATTAATCCGTAAAGCACTTTTATAAGCATCAATAGCCTCCTCTAGTTTTTGTTCTTTAACTAGTGAATTACCTAAGTTATGATACACTTTTGCTAAATCAATTTTTGTAGGAGCATTATCCTTTAATGCATCAAAAAGTGAAGAAGATTCTTCATAACGTTCTTGTTTGTATATGGCATCTGCTAAATTAAAAGAAGCATTAAAATAATCTTGATCTTTTTCTAATGATTTTCGATATTGCATTTCTGCCTCATTGTAACTGCTGTCAGTATAAAGTTCATTCCCATCTCTAAGGTATGATTTCTTATTTTGAGCAAAGGCGTTAAAACTCATTAAAAAAGATAATATGAAGAGTGTGTTTTTCATTGGTTTTTATAAAAGTTTATACGATTACTCCATTTATTTTTTCTTCCTAAAAGCATTAAGTCAATTATTAATAGCAGTAATGCTAGGCCAATAAACAATTGAAATCTGTCTTTGTATTCAGTAAATACCATAGTACCAATTTCCTTTTTTTCCATTTTATTGATTTCAGCAAATAAAGTGGATAGTCCAGCTTTGGAGTTGTTGGCACGTACATAAGTTCCTTTTCCAGCATTGGCAATTTGCTGTAACAAATTTTCGTTTAGCTTACTGACTATCGTATTCCCATCTCTATCTTTTCTATATCCCGTTCGATTTCCGTATTTGTTATAAATAGGGATAGGTCCTCCTTTACTGAGCCCCATTCCTAAGGTATGTACAAAAATAGCTAGCTCATTGGCCTGTTCTGCACTTTCAATCGCTTTTTCATCATGGCTTTCACCATCAGTAATAATGATGATGGCTTTATTTTGTGCATTTTCCATGTCAAAGGATTGCATGCTCAAATTAATAGCTTTTGCAATCTCAGTGCCTTGGGTTGGTACTATATTTGTATTTACTGTGGATAAAAATAATTTGGCGGCTGAATAGTCAGTTGTAATAGGCAATTGTACATAAGCCTCTCCTGCAAAAACAATCAATCCAATTCTATCGCCTTGGAGTTTATTAATTAATTGGGAGATAGCAAGCTTAGCTCTTTCCAGCCTGTTAGGTTTTATGTCCTCTGCCATCATGGAATTGGAAAGGTCAATTGCTATCATTAAATCCACACCCTCTCTTTTTACTTCTTCCATTTTTGTACCTACTTGCGGGTTTGCAATTCCAATAATGAGTGCTATAAAAATAAGAATTGTAAACATATTCTTTATTTGTGTTCTCCGTTTGGAAAACGAATGCATGAGTTCGTTTACTAATTTCCTTTCTCCAAAAAGGATTAAGGCAGATGCCTTCCATCTACTGTAAAGTAGCATGGCAAGTATTAAAACAGGAATTCCAAATAGAAAATTCAAATATTCGATATGTTCGTATCTTAACATTTAAGGAATCTGTTTTAAATAAGTGATTTGCAAAATAAATCCTAAAAATAATAACCCTAAAGCCCATAATGCAAAAGGTAAAAATTCTTCTGAACGCTTATGAAATTCCGTAACTTCAATCTTTGATTTTTCTAAAGCGTCTATGTCTTTGTATATCTCTTTTAAAGAATTATTATTTGTAGCTCTGAAGTATTTTCCATCTGTTAGAGTTGCGATATCTTGTAATGTTTTTTCATCAATTTTCACTTCAACTTCTTGGTATTGTATCCCAAATGGAGTTTGGAAAGGGTAGGGAGCAAAGCCCTCAGTACCCACACCAATTGTGTAAACTCGAATACCAAATTTCTGGGCAATCTCGGCAGCCGTAAGCGGGGGAACCATTCCACTATTATTTACTCCATCAGTAAGTAAAATAATTATTTTCGAAATCGATTCAGAATCCTTAAGCCGATTAACTGCAGTAGCTAATCCCATTCCAATAGCTGTTCCGTCATCCACCATACCACTTTTCACATCCTTAAATAAATTTATGAGTACATTATGGTCGGTTGTTAGAGGACATTGAGTAAAGCTTTCTCCTGCAAAAATAACCAAGCCAACTCTATCATTTTTTCTTTTACTAATAAAGTCCATGGCTACATTCTTGGAAGCTTCTAATCTATCAGGTTTTAAATCCTGAGCTAACATACTTCCTGAAATATCCATAGCCAAAACAATATCAATTCCTTCAGTGGTGCTTTCTTCCCAGTTGGTGGACGATTGTGGGCGAGCCAAAGCAATAATCATGAGCGTAGCTGCTCCAATTTTCAAAAGAGTAGGAATGTGGCGTAATTGTTGTTTTATTGTGGGCTTAGTGTTTATTGCCTGAGTTCCTGAAAATAAAATAGTGCTGCTAATGCTATTGTGTTTTAATACATACCATATTAGTAATGCTAAAGGCAGAACCAAAAGGAAGAAAAATTCGCTGTTTACAAAAGTATAATTAGCCATTGTTTATTTTCTTTTCTTTTGTTTGTCCAACAAAATGTTTAGCCAATTGCATACTTTCTTTATTCTCATCCTCATCAGGTTTGCTTTTGGCAAATTTTGCTAAATCGGCTCTTTGTAATAGGATGGTTATACTCGCTAACTGCTCGTTATTTACTTTGCTTTTCAGTTCGCTTATTATCTCATCTGTAGCTAATTCAAGGGCAATAAAGTTGAATCTATCTTCAGTATATCTCCTAATAATTTCTGAAAGTTCAGAATGATACTTTTTTACACTTCCCCCTTGCCAAAGCTGTGCTTTATCCAGTTTTGTTAACTGTT
This sequence comes from Cryomorphaceae bacterium BACL11 MAG-121001-bin54, assembly GCA_905182255.1. GTDB lineage: Bacteria > Bacteroidota > Bacteroidia > Flavobacteriales > BACL11 > UWMA-0277. The sequence continues at coordinate 99,813 of CAJJAH010000001.1, read as the reverse complement.
GTAGGGCAGTAATGTCAGCAGGGGTAATTAATTCTGGCTTTTCAATCCTCTCTTTCTCTTTTTTATTGAACACATATTTTTTAAGCAAGAAGATAACTAGGAACAATACAATAAAAGTTAGTAGCCAAGGCCAAATATCGCTCCAACCAATAGGAGCTTCCATAGGTTGTTTTATGTCTTTTAGTTCTGCACCTTCTTCTAAAATTATAGTTTGTACATTTAAGAGTAATCCTTGGGTTTTGCTGTTTGCTGAAAAGGAAATAGGTGGGATGTAGTAACTTCCGCTATCCCAAGCGGTGATGATGAAGTTTTGTGAAATTAAATTTTCGATTGTATCTAGTTTACCCTCCTCAATAATCTCAACTCCCTTCACTAAAAACTCTTCAAAAGTAGGCCAAACTTCTGTTTTACTAATAGTATTGCTGATTGTAAAGTTTATTTGCTCTCCAATAAGAATAAAGTTGGTGTCTAATAGAGACGTTTGTGCGAAAGCGAAATTGCTAATAAATAGGAATATGATTAATTTTTTCATCTTCTTTTTCCTCTAGTTTTAAAAAAATTAATCAAGGGCTTTACATAATCCTTTCCCGTGATTATGTCAATTAAGTCCACACCACTAGAAGGCAATAGTTTGCGTAATTTCTCAGTTTTTAGGGCTCTATTTTTTGCAAAATTATCACGAACTTTTTTGCTTGAAGTATCTACAAATTGAATTAATTCTGTTTCAGCATCCTGCATAGGTACAAGTCCAATATTAGGTAAAGTATCTTCTCTCGTATCGTGTATTCTTAAAGCTACTAAATCGTGTTTTTTACTTGTTATCTTTAATGGCTTTTCAAATTCCTTACTCATAAAATCAGAGAGAATAAAGCAAATGCTTCTTTTCTTAATTAAAGCTGAAAAATATTCTAGTGCTCCTGCAATATCAGTTCCTTTTCCTTTAGGCTCAAAAGCCAATACTTCACGAATAATTCTTAAAATATGGCTTTTTCCTTTTTTTGGAGGAATAAATTGCTCTACACTGTCGGTAAAGAAAATAACGCCTACCTTATCATTGTTTTTAATAGCTGAAAAAGCTAGGATAGCGGCTAATTCACTAGCTAGTTCTCTTTTAAATTGTTCCTGAGTTCCGAAATTACCAGATGCTGATACATCAATTAGTAGCATGACGGTCATCTCTCGTTCTTCCTCAAATACTTTTACAAATGGAGAATTATAACGAGCAGTTACGTTCCAGTCAATTGATCGTATATCATCTCCTGATTGGTATTCTCTTACTTCTGAAAAGGCCATACCTTTCCCTTTAAAAGCCGTATGGTATTCTCCAGCAAAAATATGATTGGAGAGTCCCTTAGTTTTTATCTCAATCTTACGGACTTTTTTTAGAAGTGCTGAGGTGCTCAAACTGTTTACTGTTTTTTAGTTATTGATTACTGCTTAATAATTGTTATATTGGCTAAGAGCAATTTAGTTTATTTTTTAGCTAAGGGATCTCTACTGAATTTAAAATTTCAGAAATAATATCTTCTGAAGTAATATTTTCAGCTTCAGCTTCATAAGTAAGTCCAATCCTATGGCGTAATACGTCGTGACAAAGGGCCCTAACGTCCTCAGGAATTACATAACCTCTACGTTTTATAAAAGCATAAGCCTTACTTGCAGCAGCTAGGTTAATACTTGCTCTTGGTGAGCCTCCAAAAGAAATCATATCTTTGAATTTTGCTAATCCATATTGTTCAGGGAATCTTGTAGCAAATACAATATCAATAATGTATTGCTCAATCTTTTCATCCATGTATACTTCCTTTACTAAATCACGAGCACGAATTATAGCATCTGTTTTTAGTACCGTATTTGCAGTTGGGAAAGTTTTTGCCAAATTATGGCGAATAATTATTTTCTCTTCTTCTTTTTTAGGGTAGTCAATTACTACTTTTAGCATAAACCTGTCAACTTGCGCTTCAGGTAATGGGTAGGTTCCTTCCTGCTCAACAGGATTTTGAGTTGCCATTACTAAAAAAGGTTTGTCTAATGGATAAGATTCACCACCAATAGTTACTTGGCGTTCCTGCATAGCTTCAAGTAATGCTGACTGTACTTTGGCAGGGGCTCTGTTTATCTCATCTGCAAGAATAAAGTTAGCGAATATAGGTCCTTTTTTTACTGAGAAAGTTTCATTTTTTGGGCTGTATATTTGTGTTCCAATAATGTCTGCAGGTAATAAATCTGGAGTAAATTGCAAACGACTGAATTTTGCGTCAATTGTTTTAGCAAGTGTACTTATGGCTAGAGTCTTTGCCAGTCCAGGAACACCTTCTAATAAAACGTGTCCATTAGAAAGCAAAGCAACCAAAAGACGTTCACTCATGTGTTTTTGACCAACTATTACTTTGTTGAGCTCTAACATCAGCATATCAATTATAGCGCTTTCCTTGTTTATCTTTTCGTTTAATTCTTTTAAATCTGTTTGTACTGTTTCAGTCATATTGTAATTTTTTATCGAACGCAAATTTAAGTTTTGTAAATTAATTTGCAAATGTGAACGTTACTTTTTTTGAAATAGTATATGAAATATCGAACTCCTTTAAAATGCCGTAGATATAATGAGCTAACTAGAGTGCTAATTCCAATTCAAAATCTCACATTAATCTATTGTTTTAAAGTCCCTTAAATCACGAATTATTTCTAATGAATCTTTAGGATCAATTATTTTCCATTTCATAAGTTGTGAACTATTCCAATAAATTTTTTTTAGTAGAAATTTTAAATTCATTATTATAAACTACATCATTTCTATGATAAAAGTAATTTGATGTAACTTCTAATACAACATTAATTAAAATATCAAGTGGAGATTGTTCGTTTATATGCCCAACACCAATCAAACTAATTTAAAGAAAAGGTTTCTCATGGTCTTATTTAAATCTAAATAAACTTACAATATCTAAATAGTTTTACTCCAAATAGACCAAACACACCAAATAACTAATAAAAAAAATGACAAAAACATTAGCTGACCTTGTTTCTCTTTCGGAATTTTATCCCACATATTATTAATGTTCTTAGTTATTTATTAACCTATATTTTTTTGCTAATTTAATATTTATTTATTAATCAACAGAGATCAATTTTTATTTTTATTTATTCTAAATATAAATTACTTAAAATCATGTAGTTATACTTATTTAATAACTTTAACTTTCTTAGTTTTGTCAAAAAATAATATTATGAACTTCTCAACTCGCTCAACTTTAACAAATCCAAAAAACATAATTGTAAAAATTATGTCTAGTGAAAAAAATAAATGTCAATGTGGTAAAACAAAGGACTCTGGTGGAAATTGTGATGGTTCACATTCAAATAAGTAATTGTTTACTTATTTACTACTTAATTAGATTTTAAATTTTTGATTTTTCTTTAGGTTTTCGCTTGTTCATTTCTTAACGGAAATGATTATTACAGATATAGAAAACTTGGATCTATATGTTTTACTCTATAACTATTCTTTTCTCAACTGTTCCATCTTCATAGATGTAAAAGAGTGGTGACTTTTTTTTATTGGTTATTTCTTTACCAAACATATCTATTATTCTAATCAATTTATTATTCGTTACTGTTTCCAAGAAAATATTGTTGTTTGAGAGAAGCGCATCGACAATACGTACACTATCCATTATTACGTCATCAATTGGCATATCATTGGAATTAGTCTGAACATTACCAATATCTTGAACGACATTAAATCCACTAATTGTAATGCCAAAAACAGGGTGTTTTGATGAAAATGGAGCTTTGTCAAAATCCAAATAAGTATTATTAGTAAGGTTTATAAAAAACTGACATGTTCCTGTGTTAGGTCCTGAGTTTGCCATAGATATAGTCTTTTGAATATTGCTTAATGAACTGTTAAATTCATCAACTATAATGGAAGGTGTAGGTAACACATCACCCCCTTGTATCATAAAGTTATCTATAACTCTATGAAAAAGGGATCCATCATAAAACTCTGTGCTCACAAGATTAATAAAGTTAGAAGAAGTAACAGGAACAAGAGAATCGTAAAGCTGTATTCTAAAATCTCCATAGTTGGTATGAAAATCAACCTGAGTTTGAGCATTGACATTAAATTTAGTTAAAAGCAAAATTATTGGTAAGAAAAGTAATGTAATTAGAATTTTTTTCATTTTAGTTATTTTGATTTATAAATATATTGATAATTAATAAGTGTCATTTGGAATATATTTAACGAAAAAATTAATCCAAATTAATCTGGAAATATGATAATTAATTGGTGATGCTAGCAGAATTGCAAGAACAATAATTAATATCTCATTGAAAATATTAATTAGTGGAAAAAACAAAGATGTTAAGGTCCAAAATACAACCATTACTGCAACACTAATGGCGTAACTAACATACATTGATCCATACCAGAACCCTATTTCAAGTTCATAGTCTAAAGAGCAATATTCACATTTTTGACATGTATTTTTAGAGTTTAAAAGCATATTTTTTATCGGATTGTTAGTAGCCCAAAACTTGCCAATATGACATTTAGGACATTTATTAAATAAAACACTATACATCTTTGATCCTTTACTAAGTAGTCTCATAATTTATATTTTAATGACTACAAAACTAATTTTTTTTGTATTTCATTGAACATGTAACTGCGTATTAAACTTAAATAATAATTTGTTTTTTGTTTGTTTATTTTCTTGATCTAGGAATTTTTTATAAAGACCATAATATTATTTAAGATTAAATCAGAGAAAACTAAAAAAGTAAATAGCAAAATTACTACTTTTGCAAATATGAGATTTTTCATTGAACTTTCTTACGATGGTACTAATTACCACGGTTGGCAAATACAACCTAATGCTAATACAGTGCAAGCAGAAGTAAACAAAGCACTTAGTATTATTTTAAATTCCAAAATTGAGGTGGCAGGTGCTGGTCGTACTGATGCTGGAGTGCATGCTAAGCAAATGTTTGCTCATTTTGATTGTGATAAAAAATTTGATTTTCATACTACAATTATAAAGCTGAATAGCTTTTTGCCGAATGACATTGCTGTGCATTCTTTTTTTAATGTAACTGATGATGCTTCTTCTCGTTTTGATGCTGTAAGCAGAATTTACAATTATAATATTGTTCAGTGTAAAAGCCCTTTTAAAAAAACCGCTTATTTTATACATAAACCATTAGATGTTGAGAAAATGAACTTAGCATGTCATTCAATTTTAGGCAAGCAGGATTTTACTTCTTTTTCTAAAACTAATACTCAAACCTTTACTAATAATTGCGATGTAATGTTGGCGAGTTTTCAGTGGCATGATAATGAGCTTGTTTTCAGTATTAAAGCCGATAGGTTTTTGCGTAATATGGTAAGGGCAATAGTAGGTACTTTAATTGAAGTTGGTGTTGGTAAAATTAAAGTTGAACAAGTAAAGGAAATAATTGCTCAAAACGATAGATGTATGGCAGGCACTTCAGTACCTGCAAACGCACTTTTTTTAAGTAAAATTGAGTACCCAAAAGATATTTTTTTATAGATGTCAAAAACTAAGATTAATAAATCAAAATCCAATACGGGTAATGTAATTGACTTTGTTTTGTTAAAACGAGTTTTAATATTTGCCGAACCTTATCGACTACAATTTACTATTGCGGCAATATCTGCTATTTTGCTTTCAGTTTTAGGGCCTGTTCGTCCTATGCTCATTAATTATGCTATTGATAATTATATTCTTATTCCTAATGAGGAAAAGTTGTGGAATATCACTACCTTGTTGTTGGGTTTATTATTTATTGAAGCTTTCATACAATTTTTTTATATTTATCTTTCCACCTGGATAGGGCAACATGTTATACAAGATTTACGTGCTAAAATTTTCAAGCATATTTTATCTCTTAAAATGAAGTATTTCGATAATACTCCAATCGGAACTTTAGTTACGCGTGCTGTTTCAGATATTGAAACTATTGCGGATATTTTCTCTCAAGGTCTTTTGGTGATTATTGCAGAACTATTAAAATTGTTAGTTGTAGTAATTATGATGTTTTATACTGACTGGCGCTTAGCAATTATTGCTATGTTAACAATTCCAATTTTATTGGTAGCTACTTCTTGGTTTAAACGAAATATTAAGGCTTCTTTTCAAAATGTTAGGGAGCAAGTATCTCAGCTTAATACTTTTGTACAGGAACATATTGTAGGTATGAATATTGTACATATTTTTAATAGGGAACAAGCAGAATATAAAAAGTTCAAAGCGATTAATCGTTCCCATAGAGATGCACATTTGCGATCTATTTTCTATTATGCAGTGTTTTTTCCTATTGTTGAGGTGCTTTCGGCAATGTCGATTGGTTTGATTGTTTGGTATGGAGGGCAGGGTATTCTCTCAGGAAAAGATATAACAGTAGGGGAGTTAATTGCCTTTATTTTATTTATCCACATGATGTTCCGGCCAATTAGACAACTTGCCGATAGGTTTAATATTTTGCAGATGGGAATTGTAGGTTCCGAACGAGTTTTTAAAGTATTGGATAAGGTTGAAAAAATTACTGACTCAGGAAAAAATACACTTGAAAGTGTAGAGGGATCTATTTCATTTAATGATGTTAATTTTTCATACAAAAAAGATGAGTTGGTACTAAAGGATTTAAATTTTGAAATTAAAGCTGGGAAAATGTTAGCTTTGGTAGGAAGAACAGGTGCAGGTAAAACTTCTATTATTTCTGTGCTTAATCGATTTTATGAAATTCAAAAAGGGATAATTTCTATTGATGGTATAAATATTGACACTGTTAAATTATCTAATCTAAGAAAAAATATTGCTCTTGTGCAGCAGGAGGTATTCTTATTTTCTGATTCTATTCTGAATAATATTACTTTGTTTGATAATGATATTACTAGAGATAAAATTATTGAAGCTGCAAAGGAAATTGGTGTGCACAGCTTTATTGAAACTTTGCCAAACACTTACGACTATGTGGTTGGGGAAAGAGGCGTTACTCTTTCAGCAGGTCAAAGGCAGTTAATTGCATTTTTAAGGGTGTATGTGCGTAATCCTAAGATCTTAATTTTGGATGAAGCTACTTCTTCTATTGATACCGCAACTGAGCAGTTGTTACAAAATGCTTTAGAAAAGTTATCTAAAAACAGAACGACTATTGTTATTGCTCACAGGTTATCTACTATTATTAAGGCTGATAAAATATTGCATCTAAAAAATGGATCAGTACTAGAAGAGGGTTCGCATGAATTCTTATTAAAAAGTGGTGGTGCTTATGCAGAAATGTATAGTTTGCAGGAATCTGATACTTTGAGTAAGTAAGGTTTTCGATTTATGGTTAGTGTAGGTAACTTAATTTTTTTGTATTTTTGTTGGATTATGAAAAATCTACTTTTCCTCGTTGCTTTACTTTCTTTTTTAAACATGCAATCTCAGATTGTGATTGATAATACACCGCCTTATGATAGTCCTGTTTCTCTAGTAGATAATGTTCTGCTAGGTGGTGGGGTTGTGGCTTCTAATCATTCTTTCCAAGGCGATTCCGCTCAAATAGGTTGGTTTAATGCCATTAATACTAATTTAGGTATTTCGGAAGGTATCGTACTCTCTACAGGTGATGTTTATGCTTTGGATCCTGTGAATGGGGGAGGCTTCCCATTTATTGCTAATACGGTTACTGATCCTGATTTGTTAGCGGTGGCTAACTCAGTTCCAGGAATGATTGGGCAAAACTTTACGGTAACTTCAGTTAATGATGTGGCTATTTTAGAATTTGATTTTGTGGCCTCATCAAATCTGTTAGAATTTAAGTATGCTTTTGGTTCTCAAGAGTATTTTGCATTTGAGAATACTCAGTATAATGATGTATTTGGTTTTTTCCTTTCTGGTCCTGGAATAGCTGGTCCTTGGTCTTCTCCTGTAGCTTTTCCTAATGGTTCAGTTAATTTAGCTGTTGTCCCAGGAACAATACCTCCTTTACCTATTACTATTTCATCCGTTTGTAACGATCCAACCGCTTTCCCTCCTGCTGTTATGAATCCACAGTTTTTTGTTGATAATCAGAATGGATTAAATACAATTGCTGATGCTGATGGTTTTACTACTGTCCTTACAGCCACTTCTACTGTTCAATGCGGAGCAACGTATCATATTAAACTTGCTATTGCTGATGGTACAGATTCTGGTTTAAGTTCTTATGTTTGGCTGGAGGCAGGAAGTTTTTCATCTCCAATTGTTAATGTTGTTGATGACTTAGGTATAGATTCAACTACAATGTTGATTGAATGTGATGCAAACATAATGTTAACAGTAAATGCTGGTGATAGTGCAACCTATCAATGGCTTGATTCTAATGCAGTAGTTTTTAGTACTGATTCTATTGTCTTTGTTGGTGCAGGAAATTATATTGTAGCAGCAACAATTTCAGGTTGCACTTTTTATTCTGATTCTTTAATAGTTTTATCAAGTGCAGGAGATTCTTTACCTCCAACATTATTAAACTGTGTTGCTGAAAGCAATGGTTCTGTTTATTTTGAATGGGAGCATCCTGTTGGAGCATCTGCTACAACTAAGTATCGTTTAATGGGCTCTGCAAATTTAGGTGGTCCTTATTACCTTCTTGATGATGTTTACTTTCCTGCAACATCTTATGCCTTTTTAAGTTCATCTATAAATCAAGGTACTCAATTTTATTATGTCACTACTGAATCAGAATGTGTAGTTACTTTGACTTCAGATACATTAACCACTATAGATTTTTCCATTTCAACGAATAATGTAAATTGTTGGAATTACAATGATGGCTACATTGCTATTGATGTTAATAGTGTCCAATTAAGTCCTTATAGTTTTTATTTAGATGGTGTTTTAAATACTAATGCATTTCCTCTTGACACTTCTTTTTTTGGTTTAGGCACTGGCACTTATGATATTAAGGTGAGTGATAATGCATCTTGTGAAATCACTATTCCAGTAACTATTTCAGCTCCTGGATTTCCATTACAGGCTTTGGCTTCCTCGGAAGTTGCTGTTTGTTATGGTGGTAGTTCTGGTGTTGTTGTTGGTTCTTCTGCTGGAGGTACTCCTGGCTATACTTATTCTTGGTATGAGAGTGGTAATCCTGTTAGTTTTAGTGATAATGACACTGCTGTTGGTTTGATTGCGGGTAGTTATTATTTATCTGTTGAGGATGCTAATGGTTGTGATACTTTTGCTTCTGTTAATGTTATTGAGCCTCAGCTTGCACTTCAGGGTTCTGTTCAGATTTTTGGTATTTCTTGTAAGGGTGATAATACGGGTATGTTAGTTGGAGATGCTGGAGGTGGTTGGGGTCCTTATACTTATTATTGGTTAGATTCTCAGAATGATACTTTGGATAGTAGATTTTCTGGGACAACCACAACTGAACGCGATACTTTGTTTGATTTACTTTCTGGTATTTATGTATTACATATTTATGATGTTAGGGGATGTTTTGTTGATTATACTTTGAATGTTCCAGAGCCTCCTGTTGCTTTAAGTATTGATAGTTTAGTTCTTGTTGAGGGTATAGCTTGTTATAGTGATAGTGTAGGTAAGGCTATTTTATATGCTAGTGGTGGTCAGGTTAGTTATGCTTATTTATGGGACAATGGTGAGACTTCAGTTATTGCTAATGGTTTAACTTCTGGTTATCATTCGGTTACTTTGTCAGATGATTGGGGTTGTGAGGTTATTGATAGTCTTTATATTTCTGAGAACGATTTGATAGAATCTGATTTAACTACTGTTCAGAATGTTAGTTGTTATGGAGATAGTGATGGTATTGCTACTATTAGTTCGTTTGGTGGATTTTCTAGTGGGTATACTTATTTTTGGAGTCAAGGTCAGCAGAGTGTTGGTGTTAATTTGGATACTGCAGTAGGTTTATTACAGGGTAGTTATTTTGTAACTACTAGAGATGTTTTAGGCTGTGAGGTTGTTGATAGTATTTACATTTCAGAGCCTGAGCCTTTGAGTATGGAGGCGTTTGAGTTAGATCGGATAGACTGTTATGGTGCTGATGATGGTTTAGCAGCAGCAACAGCAGTAGGAGGGACTTTGCCTTATGTTTTTGATTGGGATAATGGGCAGTGGGTAGGAGATACCATTAATACACTAACTCCAGGCTTACATATAGTTGTAGTTACAGATGCAAAAGGGTGCAGTGCAAGTGATACAGTATTTACGAATGAGCCTACAGAATTAGTAATTGATATAGATGATTCTCAAACCATACTACCTTATTGTATTGGTGTTAATACTGCTAGTTTATCTGCTGTTGCTCAGGGGGGAACTCCAGGTTATACTTATGTTTGGGATGATAACATAAACTTACCTCAAACAACAACTACTGCTAGTTCTTTACTGGCAGATAATTATAATTCATCTGATAGTTCTTACACTATTACTGTTACAGATAATAAAGGGTGTACTGCTAGTGCGAGTACAGATACCTTACGTTTTTATATAGAGAGTATGGATGTGAATGTTACTTCTTTATATCAGTACGCTAGTGGTGTTTTAGATAGTAATGAAGTAAGCTGTTTTGGTTATAATGATGGAGGTGCACAGGTAACTGCTTTTGGAGGTCATGGACCTTATACTTATCAATGGTATGGAGGTTCTTCTGCTATAACAGCTATTATTGATAATTTGTATTCCGGACTTTATTCAGTAACTATTAAAGATACAAATGACTGTATGGTAAACGGTAGTATTGTTTTAGCTGAGCCTTCTAGCTTGACTTTTAATACATCCATCAATACTATAGAGAGTTGCTTAGGTGCTTGTGATGGTACTATATTGGTTGATAGTTTATCTGGGGGGGTTGCTTTGTATAGTGCTTTGCTCACAGATAATCAGACAGGATCCATTACTTCTCATTCTATTAATAATGATTATATATTGAATGTTTGTTCTGGAGATTATACAGTTTCTTTAACAGATATTAATAATTGTCCCTCCTCTGTTATTGCAGGTGGTGTGAATCAGCAGGTAGTTAATTATGATGCTTATACTGTAGCTGCAATATCTGCTACTACTACTATTTGTAATGCTTCTTCAACAGGGGTGTTAACTGTTTTAAACCCTAATTTGAGTGCTGGTTATAGTTATAGTTGGGAGAATGCAAATAATACAGGAGTTATTATTTCATCTGGTGTACAGGCGGATGGTTTATCTGCAGGTGTTTATGTTTTATTAGCTGATTATAATAATACGTTTGGTTGTACTGTCACTGATACTTTAGAAATTATAGAGTATTCAGCAATAATGAATACTGTTACGATAGATAATGTAGATTGTTATAGTGGTATTACGGGAAGTATATTAGCTTCTTCTTCTGGTACAATCTCTCCTTATAGTTATGCTTGGAGTTCGGGTCAAATAACGCCATTAGCGAATAATTTAAGCGCTGGTAGTTATACGTTAACAGTTGAAGATGGTAATGATTGTGAGCGTGATTTCACTTATAATGTAACAGAACCTCAAGCATTAAGTGTAAATATTACTGAGAGTTCATATGTGCTAACTGCAGGTACTCCATCAGGAGGTACAGCTCCTTATTCCTATTCTTGGATAGAGCAGACTTTTCCACTTATATCAATAGGTAGTGCTATAACGTATACTGTTGGTAATTATGGATCTTATTCTGTTATTGTAACAGATGCGAATGGATGTGTTGTAGAATCAAATATCTTCGAATATATTGGGACGAGTATTGGTCAGTTGTCTTCTGGGATAGCTTTAAGTATTTACCCTAATCCATTTAAGCAAGAGACGACAGTTGATTTTGGAAGAGAGGTAAAACAGGCAAGCCTTAGGGTGGTTGATGTGTTTGGCAAGTTAATACAGGAGCATAGTGTTAGAGACACAGATAAATATATATTAAAAAGAGAAAACAAAGCAAGTGGCATCTACTTTATAGAAATCGAAGTGGAACAAAAAGAAAAAGTAATCTTTAAATTAAGTGTAAATTAAGATATGAATAAATTAATTTTTTTTCTAGCTTTTCTTTTATATTCATTAATGGCAAAATCCCAAATTTTGTTAGATAATAATCCTCCTTTCAATACGGCAACTTATCTTGTTGATAATGTTTTGCTTGGTGGAGGCATAGTTGGTTCTAGTCATTCTTTTATTGGTGATCCCAATCAAATTGGTTTTTTTAATGGTGTTAATTCAAATTTAGCAATTGATAGTGGTGTTGTTTTAAGTTCAGGAAATATTTTGGAATTAATTGGGCCTAACTCAAGTGGAAGTACATCTACTCCATTTTCTGGAGCTGGAGACCCTACATTAGATTTAGTTGTTGGACCTATCGATTATACAAATGACGCCGCAGTTTTAGAGTTTGATTTTGTTCCTACTTCAGATGTTATATCTTTTAAATATGTTTTTGGTTCAGAAGAATATCTAGAATTTGTTACATCATTTAATGATGCTTTTGGTTTTTTCCTTTCAGGACCTAATCCTTCTGGAGGTAATTATGTTGATCAGAATCTAGCTATAGTACCTGGCACAACAAATACACCTGTGTCGATTTTTAATGTAAATAATATATCTAATTCTACTTATTATGTTGATAATGGAACAGGGGCTACAGCACCACAAAATTCAGACCCTACAGTTATTCAATTTGATGGATTTACAACTCCTCTAACAGCTACTGCTGCTGTAAATTGTGGTGACACATATCATATAAAGATTGTAGTAGCTGATGTTAATGATTTTGCATATGACTCTGGAGTTTTTTTAGAGGCAGGAAGTTTTTATTCTCCTCCTTTGTCAATTATAGATGATTTAGGAATAGATTCAACAATAATGAATATTCCTTGTAATTCAATAGTTACATTAACTGCAAGTGGAGGGTTAGGCGCTACTTATCAGTGGTTTGATTCTACTTCTCTGGTTATTAGCACTAGTTCAAGTATAACTGTCGGAGAGGGAATGTATGTTGTTTCTGCAGATATTTCAGGGTGTGCTGTGCTTTCTGATACTTTGATAGTTATTGAAGGAGATTTTCCAACTGTAGATTTAGGAGTTGATACTGTTATTGCTTGTAATTCATCTTATCTGCTTATACCTAGTGTTTCAGGTGGTACAGCTCCATATGATTATTCGTGGAGTAATGGTTCAACTCTTAGCTCACAGAATTTAGATCAAGGTAATTATAATTTAATAGTCTCGGATTTATTTGGTTGTGGAGATACCTCAAGTATTTCTATTACTTATGATCCTCCTCCTGTAGTAGATTTAGGTTCAGATTATGCTATCGCATGTAATACAATTACAACACTTATTCCTAATGTTATTGGAGGCACACAGCCTTACACTTACAGTTGGAGTGATGGTTCAATAAATTCAAGTTTAGCTATTTCAGAAGGGAGCTACTCCATAACTGTTTCAGATTTTTATGCATGCTCTGATTCTGATGATATTGAAGTCACACAAGAAGGTCCAGGCACAGTTATTTTAAGTGGTGGTGGAATAATTTGTGAAGATAAATCTACAGAAGTATATTTTAATTTTGATGGTTCAGTGCCCTGGAATTTAGAGTTTACAAATGGATTAAGCAGCCAAACTATTGAAGGTATTACTGAATCTAATTATTCACTTACTACTTCTAATAATGGTATTTATGATGTTGTTGTTGCTTATGATTTTAATGATTGTCTTGCAAATATTGTTGGATCTGCTCAGGTTATAGTTAATCCTTTACCAGTTGTAACCCTTACTCCTGCTGAATCTTTTATTTACGAGGGTGAAACTATTGAATTAGAAGTTGGTGATTATGAAATATATCAATGGTATAACTCTGATGGTTTTGATTTAGGTAACTTTAATAAATTAACTGTTTCTGATTCTGGAACTTTTTATGTAGAAGTAAAAGATTTTAACGGATGTGATGGAGTTTCAAATTTTGCTATTGTAAATACCCAGCCCCAAACAAATTTATTTATTCCAAATACTTTTACTCCTAATGGTGATGATCATAACGAACTCTTCTCAATAATAGGTGATAACATCAAAACATTTAGTATTCAAATTTTTAATAGATGGGGAGAATTAATGTTTTTGAGTAAATCAATTGATAAAAGTTGGGATGGTACTTTTAAAAATAAAAAAGTTCAAGAAGGAACGTATTATTATAATGTAAAGGTTCTTGGTGACGATAATATAAATGTTGATTTATCAGGAAGTTTAAACATAATTTATTAAAAAAATGAAAAGAAAATTATTATTATTTATTTCAATATTTAGTTGTATTTTAGTGTATTCTCAGTCTAGTGACTGTATAAATTCACAACCGTTTTGTACAAGTACCCCTATAGGTTTTCCTGCATCTACCAATGCAACAGCACCAATAGGGCCTGATTATGGATGCTTAGGATCACAACCAAATCCAGCATTCTATTTTTTGCAAATTGATCAACCTGGTAATATAACTGTTACTATGCAAAGCACTCCTTTAGTTGATATTGATTTCATATGTTGGGGGCCTTTTGGGGATCCAAGCACAATGTGCGATAGTTTAACTGGAGCATATATTGAGGATTGCAGTTATTCAACAGCTGCAATTGAAGATTGTAATATAACAAATGCTATAACTGGTCAATACTATATTCTATTAATTACAAATTATTCAAATGTAAATTGTAACATTGATTTCTCACAAAATGGAGGACTTGGAAATACAAGTTGTTGTATTGCCGGTGATGCTGGTCTTGATAATACTGTAGAATTTTGTAGTAGTGACCCTACTTTTATTATGGAGAATCAATTAATTGGCTCTCCAAATGCAGGGGGTAGTTGGTACAATGATGTATGGACAAATTTTGGTGGTAATACTTTTGATCCATCATTATATTCTAAGTGGTGTTTTTTCTTATATTGTTCCCGGAATACCAGTTCCTGGAGCAACAGTTACTTGTCCTGATGATACAGCTAATTTAATTATTAATATTAATACTGACCCTGTCATTAGTTTCCCTCCATTTAGTGAAGTGTGTGTTGATGAAAATGCAATAAATTTAAATTCAGCAACCCCGTCTGGGGGTACTTATTCTGTTAATGGAGTTATGAGTGGAGTATTTACTCCTAACGTAAATTTACTAGGTTCAAATATTATTTCCTACAATATAACTGATGCTAATGGATGCTCTGATACTCAAGATCAAAATATTATTGTAAATGATATTCCTATTTTATCATTAGGAATAGATCAAGCGCTACCATGTAGATCTACATTTCTTATTGACCCTAATCTTACAGGAGGGAATCCTCCTTATTATTATCTATGGAATGATGGTACTAATGGTACTAATCTTAATGTTAGTAATGGGATATTTGATTTAGTAGTTACAGATGTAAACGGGTGTATTGCAAATGACCAAGTGATTATCACACAAGATATTACTCCGACTTCGGAAATAACTTCTGATAACAAAACTATATGCGACGATGGGTTCTCCTTTGAAGATATTAATTTTAAATTTAATGGATCGTTACCTTGGGATTTAGTATATTCAAATGGTTTAGTTAACACAACTATTTTAAATATTAACACTCAAGATTATACATTGATTACAAGTATCGCTGGAGATTATGAAATTGTTGTAGCAACTGACTCTATTGGATGTGAAGCAGATATTTTAGGTGAAGGGGTAAATCTTACAGTTTTCCCTATGCCAGAAGCTATTATTTCACCTTCTGAAGTAACCATTTATGAAAATCAAGAAATAGAATTAACTGTGGGTAATTATTCTTTTTATGAATGGTATAATATAGATAATATTTTAATTAGTAATGAAGAAGTTATTAATGTAACTGATGCAGGAAGTTTTTATGTGATAATAGAAGATGAAAATGAATGCTCTGTTATTTCTAATATTGCTGTAGTTAATCTTGTGCCTATTACCCAACTTTTTGTTCCAAATTCGTTTACTCCAAATGATGATGAACATAATGAGTTATTTGTTATTTCTGGAGAAAATATTGAGCTTTTTAATTTAAAGATATTTGATAGATGGGGTGAGGAGTTATTTGAAAGTAATTCTATAGAAAAGCATTGGGATGGAGCATTTAAGAATAACAAGGTTCAGCAAGGTACATACTTTTACAATATAGAGGTTTATGGAGAGGACGGCGATTTATTTGTTAAATCAGGTAAGGTAAATGTAATTTATTAAAATAATGAATAAAATAATTTTGTTTTTAGCACTTTTTCTAAGTTTAAATTTATCATCTCAGACAACAGACTGGGTAAAATCATTTGGGGGCTCAAAATCTGACAAAGGTATTTCGATAGGAGCAGATTCATTAGGTTTTATTTATATAAGTGGTTTTTTTAATAATAATGCTGATTTTGGATCTTTTAATCTTGTTTATAACGGTAGCCAGAATAATAATAAAGATATGTTTGTTGCTAAACTTGATTCATTTGGCACAGTTATTTGGGCTATTTCAGGTGGTGGAGGGCCTTATGATGATCGAGCATTAGGTATGCATGTAACTCCAGCAGGGGATGTGTTTCTTACTGGAACGTTTTGGTCTTATATTGAATTTCCTTCATTAATAGGTCCTGTCTCAAACCCGACTAGTAATGGAGCTGATAATTCTATGTTAACTAAGATCGATAAGGATGGTAATTGTGAGTTTGTAATATCTTTGATTGATGATAACAATACTTTTTCACCTTCTTGTGGTGGTGGGATTTATTCTTCAGATGATCATTCTTATGATGTGAAGGTTGATGATGATGGTTTTATCTATGTAACTGGTTTTTTCTCAGGTGATGAAGCTGAATTTACTGGAGGATTTACATTGAATAATCCAAATTGGGTAAATTGTCAGCCTCAAGGCTATATTGGTAAATTAGATCCTAGTGGTAATTGGCTATGGGTAGATAATTTTGATGGCATTAAAGATCAGAGAGGCTCTAGAGATAATCGTTTGGAAATCGATCAATTCTCAAATATTTATGTAGTAGGTGGATTTCAGGGGACAGGTACTTATGGGCCTTATTCTATTACTTCAAGCGGTGAGTGGGATGCTTTTATCTTTAAGATGGACAAGGATGGCAATTGGCTTTGGGTAAAGGGTTTTGGTAGTAATAAAACAGATAGAGCTAATGGCATAGCTATTGATGTTTGTGATGATATTTATATAACAGGAGAATATAGAAACCCTATGGTTTTTCCTGGGGCTAATGCTTCTAATGGAACAGATACTTTAAGTCATAAACAAAAAAGAGATGTTTTTGTTGCAAAGATGAATAATCAAGGTGATTGGAAATGGGCAAAAAGAGCTAGAAGTTCAAGAACAGATAAACCTTATCAGATGTCTGTTGATGTCAATAAGCAAGTTTTTATTTGTGGAACTTCAGGAAACGAGATGACTTTTTCAAATGGATTAGTAGTTGATTCTCAAATTCCTGGAGATACAACTTTATCTGCTTGGGTGGCTCAGATAGATGGTGCTTCTAATAATGGAGATTGGGTTTGGGCAAAGATGGCCGGTTCTGATACAGATGATGATGATAGAACAGGTGATATTTGTCCTGACGGTTTTGGCAATGTTTACGCAGTTGGTTTTTTTGAAGATTTAGCTGATTTTGATGGTACCATCTTAGATGCAACAGGCAGGAAGAAAGATATTTTTGTATGGAAAATGAGCATGACACCTGGCAGCTTTACAATTAATAATACATATGAAACTATCTATGCTGCTGATAGTATGGTTTTTAATCCATCAGATACGGGTATTTTTACTACGCAATTCCTTTCTATTGATGGCTGTGATACACTTTTCACTGATTCAGTAGTACATCAGAGGTTAGGTTTAAGGGTAGTTTATACTATTAATAATTTATCGACTTCTTCTAGTATTACTGTAGATGGTCAAGTGATTAGTGCCTTTCCAGTTTCTGTGGGTTATTATGTTGGTTCTAGTGTAAATATTTCATCTACTATTGATCCTCTGTATGGTTTTACATCTTGGAGTTCAAATACTGTTACAATCTTACCTAGTAATATATCTGCTAACGCTTCTTTTAGTGTTACTTCTTCTGATACTGTAAGATTAAATATTTATAAAAAGCCAACAATTGTCTATGATATTTTTCCTACTGGCACAAGCACAACTATTGATATTAATGGCATAAATACGAGTGTTTTTCCAACTAGTACATCTTATTATAATAATGAGAACATTACATTAACACCTAATATCGATCCTTTATATTCTTTTGTAAGTTGGGATTATGATAGTATTACTATGTTAAATGGAAATTCTGAGGTTAATTCTTTCATTTCAGCATACAACGATACTGTTAAGTTGGTAATTAGTTTAATTCCTCCACTAGCAGCATTTATTTCTGGAGATGAAGTAGTTTGTGATAATAGTTCAACTCAGGCTGATGTAGAAGTTTCCTTTATTTCAGGCTCATTGCCTTATACTTTTATTTATGCTATTAATGGTGTGAACCAGTCAAGCATAACCACAAATGATAATCCCTATCACATTAAAACTAAAAAAGAAGGGATCTACACATTGACATATTTCTCAGATGCTATTAGTAGTGGTAGTATTAATGGCTCTGCTATAGTTACTGTTTTTGAATCGCCCACTGCAATTTTTTCTGCAGCTAGTGACACCTTGTCTGTTTTGTATCCCTCCGTACAGTTAAATGATCTTTCGCTAGGGAACATAGTAGCTTGGAATTGGGATTTTGGAGATAACACGCCCAATGATTTTACTCCAGACCCTTATCATGTTTTTAAAGATTCAGTAGGGATCTATCAATTAAACCTAATTGTTACGGATGATGTCGGTTGCAGTGATACTACATTTAAGCAACTCTGGGTTGCGGATGATTATTGGATGTATATTCCAAATTCATTCACTCCAGATTATGATGGAATTAATGATTTATTTTGTTTAACACATAATGGGATTAGAGAGGCTACTTTTTATTTTAATGTTTACGATCGTTTTTCTAATTTAGTATATGCTACTGAAAAAATTGCTGACTTAGAATGTTTCTTAAATGAAAATGGCTGGGATGGGAAACATTATAAAACAGGCAATGATTTACCTATGGGTACCTATATTTATGAGGTGTATTTCCAAGATTTTGAAGGCTGGAAACATCAAGATATGGGACATATTTTTATTATTCGTTAAACTTATTTTATATGAAGAAATTCTTAATTTTCCTATCTCTCTGCTTTAGTCTTAATTTATCATCTCAAACTACTGATTGGGTAAAGTCCTTTGGTGGAACTGATTCAGATAAAGGAATAAGTATAGGTACAGATTCTTTAGGTTTTATTTATGTAAGTGGTTTTTATAATAATGAGGCAACTTTTGGCAGTATTACACTTGCAAACTCTGGTCAAAGCACATGGGGAAATAATAAAGAAAATTTTGTTTTTAAAATGGATTCTTTAGGAAATGTGTTGTGGGCTATTCCAGGAGGTAATCAACAGGTGGTTGTTGTGATGATAGAGCGTTAGGAATGCATGTTACTCCTGGTGGTGATGTCTTTATTACTGGCACCTTTTGGAGTTCTTATAAATTGGGTGTTAATGGAGCTCCTGGCACTATAACTCCAAGTACTGGAATAAATGATCACGATAATTCTCTACTTGCTAAAATTGATACAGATGGAAATCCTGAATGGGTAATTGGTTTTGGAGGAGATGAATGCATCTGGTGGGCAATGTCCTGGTCCAATTTATGATGCTGATGATCATTCATATGATGTGAAAGTAGATGATGATGGATTTATTTATGTTACAGGATTCTTTTCAGGCTTTGAGTGCAGATTTTGATGGGTTTACTATTACAAATCCTGATTGGAGTAATGATTGTCAGCCTATGGGCTATATTGGAAAGCTAGATCCTAGCGGTAATTGGCTTTGGGTAGATAATTTTGATGGCATTAAGGATCAAAGAGGATCAAGAGATAATAGATTGGCTATTGATCAATTCTCAAATATTTATGTTGTCGGAGGTTTTCAAGAGGAGTAAGTCAGAATGCTAATTATGGGCCTTATTCTATTACTTCAAATGGTGAGTGGGATGCTTTTATTTTTAAGATGGATAAGGATGGAAATTGGCTTTGGGCAGAAGGATTTGGTAGTAATAAAACAGATAGAGCAAATAGTATAGCTATTGATGTTTGTGATGATATTTATATAACAGGAGAATATCGAAACCCTATGGTTTTTCCTGGGGCTAATGCTTCTAATGGAACAGATACTTTAAGTCATAAACAAAAAAGAGATGTTTTTGTTGCAAAGATGAATAATCAAGGTGATTGGAAATGGGCAAAAAGAGCAAGGAGTGAAGGTACAGATAAACCATATCAAATGTCTGTAGATATAAATAAACAGGTTTTTCTAGGAGGTACTGCTAGAGGAGAAATGACTTTTTCAAATGGATTAGTAGTTGGTCCCCAAATCGCTGGTGATACTACAGCTTCTTCATGGGTGGCACAATTAGATGGCTCAACAAATACAGGAGATTGGGTTTGGGCAAAGATGGCCGGTTCTGATACAGATGATGATGATAGAACAGGTGATATTTGTCCTGATGGTTTTGGTAATGTATACGCAGTTGGTTTTTTTGAAGATTTAGCTGATTTTGATGGTACCATCTTAGATGCAACAGGCAGGAAGAAAGATATTTTTGTATGGAAAATGAGCATGACACCTGGCAGCTTTACAATTAATAATACATATGATACTATCTATGCTGCTGATAGTATGGTTTTTAATCCATCAGATACGGGTATTTTTACTACGCAATCCTTTCAATTGATGGCTGTGATACACTTTTCACTGATTCAGTAGTACATCAGAGGTTAGGTTTAAGGGTAGTTTATACTATTAATAATTTATCGACTTCTTCTAGTATTACTGTAGATGGTCAAGTGATTAGTGCCTTTCCAGTTTCTGTGGGTTATTATGTTGGTTCTAGTGTAAATATTTCATCTACTATTGATCCTCTGTATGGTTTTACATCTTGGAGTTCAAATACTGTTACAATCTTACCTAGTAATATATCTGCTAACGCTTCTTTTAGTGTTACTTCTTCTGATACTGTAAGATTAAATATTTATAAAAAGCCAACAATTGTCTATGATATTTTTCCTACTGGCACAAGCACAACTATTGATATTAATGGTATAAATACGAGTGTTTTTCCAACTAGTACATCTTATTATAATAATGAGAACATTACATTAACACCTAATATCGATCCTTTATATTCTTTTGTAAGTTGGGATTATGATAGTATTACTATGTTAAATGGAAATTCTGAGGTTAATTCTTTCATTTCAGCATACAACGATACTGTTAAGTTGGTAATTAGTTTAATTCCTCCACTAGCAGCATTTATTTCTGGAGATGAAGTAGTTTGTGATAATAGTTCAACTCAGGCTGATGTAGAAGTTTCCTTTATTTCAGGCTCATTGCCTTATACTTTTATTTATGCTATTAATGGTGTGAACCAGTCAAGCATAACCACAAATGATAATCCCTATCACATTAAAACTAAAAAAGAAGGGATCTACACATTGACATATTTCTCAGATGCTATTAGTAGTGGTAGTATTAATGGCTCTGCTATAGTTACTGTTTTTGAATCGCCCACTGCAATTTTTTCTGCAGCTAGTGACACCTTGTCTGTTTTGTATCCCTCCGTACAGTTAAATGATCTTTCGCTAGGGAACATAGTAGCTTGGAATTGGGATTTTGGAGATAACACGCCCAATGATTTTACTCCAGACCCTTATCATGTTTTTAAAGATTCAGTAGGGATCTATCAATTAAACCTAATTGTTACGGATGATGTCGGTTGCAGTGATACTACATTTAAGCAACTCTGGGTTGCGGATGATTATTGGATGTATATTCCAAATTCATTCACTCCAGATTATGATGGAATTAATGATTTATTTTGTTTAACACATAATGGGATTAGAGAGGCTACTTTTTATTTTAATGTTTACGATCGTTTTTCTAATTTAGTATATGCTACTGAAAAAATTGCTGACTTAGAATGTTTCTTAAATGAAAATGGCTGGGATGGGAAACATTATAAAACAGGCAATGATTTACCTATGGGTACCTATATTTATGAGGTGTATTTCCAAGATTTTGAAGGCTGGAAACATCAAGATATGGGACATATTTTTATTATTCGTTAAACTTATTTTAAATATTTTTTTATGAAATACATTTTTTTATTTTTATTATTTCCTCTTTTTTCTTTTGCACAATTCTTAAATCCTAGTATTTTGTATATTCTTAGTAGTGGTCCTTCCGAAGGCTATGAAAGACCAAGAGTTGTCGTAACTGCTAATAATAGTCCTTTTGTTATTTGGTCAAAGGCATCTTCTCCTAAAGCAATTAAAGGAAGAAAATGGAATGGTGCTAATTTCGATAGTGCTTTTGATTTAGTGAATGCAGATTTGATGCCTACTGGATTTATAGGTCCTGAAATTTCAGCTAAGGGAGACACTGTTTATCTTATTTTCGAATCATTACTGCATAATAATCATGTTGTTTATTTAAAGCGTTCTTTTGATGGAGGACTCACGTTTTCCGATACGATTAGAGTTTCAGATAATTCCAATACGCACAAATTTGCCATGCCAAATATATCTGTTCGTGATGATGGAAACCCTGTTGTTTCTTATATGGAATGTTTACCAAATTGGACAGATTGGAAGCAAGTAGTAAAAACCTCCTTCAATTTTGGGACGAGTTTTTCCCCTGCAACAGATGTTAGTGCTTTAGCACCTGGTGAGCCTTGTGATTGTTGTCAGTCTACTTTGGTTACTTATGAAAATAATGTGTATTTGTTATTTAGAAATGATGATAGTAATGTGCGAAATACTTATATAGCACAATCAACCGATAATGGTTTAAGTTTCTCTGCTAATCAGGATTTAGATGATATAAATTGGGTTTTAAATGCTTGCCCTACATCTTCACCAGTTGGGGCAGTACTTGGAGATAGTATTATGGTTGTAAGACGTAATGGAGGTTCTGGTGTAAATGAGTTGTATAAGTCTAATGTAAATAAAGATGATTTACAAAAGTCTTATTTTTCTCAGGTAGAATCATCAGGAAGTTCTTTACAAGATAAAGTAGAGATTGCTACTGATTTAAATAATTTTGTAAGTGTTTGGGAGGAAAATAGAAATGGAAATAAGGATTGTTTTTATAGTGTAATTGGCAGTGATGGTAAAAGTTTATATAATGGTATAATTTCAGATACAGCTACTTTTGGACATAAAATTGAACCTGATATTACTTATGGGGGTCCTTATTTAGGAAATTTCTCTGTTGTTTATACAGCATCTACTGCGCGTGAAGTACACTTTTTATATGCTACATTAACCCAAATTAGTGCTGTTAATGAAGGTCTTAATTTAAATAATAAAAAACTAATTAAATCAGTAAATTTACTAGGTGAAAATATTACCCCTTCTATTAATAAACCTTTTATAAATATTTTTAATGATGGATCTGTGGAAAGAAAAATAGTTGTAGATTAATTTCTCCCATTAATTTCTAACTTTATAAAATAGATGTTATTTCAATTGATCTATTTTCTTTTCAAGAGCTTCAAGCTTTTTTAAAATCTCGTTGTCTTTAGCTATTATTTCTTCCTCCTTTTCTAAAATTTCTTCTTGGTTTTCTAGTTGTTCTTTATCAGTTCTATTTTTACTCATTTCTGAAGATACAATTCCAGTAGGAACAGCAATAATAGCATAACCAAGCAACATGATAAATACAGCTACTGTTTTCCCTAGAGTAGTAATGGGTACTACATCTCCATATCCAACAGTAGTAAGGGTGACTACTGCCCAATAAATAGATTTAGGGATATTGTCAAAACCATTTTGCTGGCCTTCAACTATATACATAAGAGTCCCAAGAATTATTACAACTAATGAAACTGAAAGAATAAATACAATTATTTTAGGCCTAGACGATCTTAATGCTATTTGCATTGTATGTCCACTTCTAAGGTAAGGTGATAGTTTAAATATTCTAAATATACGTATTAATCTAAGTACACGAATATCAATTAAAGCTACGATTGGAGCATAGAATATTATTAAATAAGTTGGAATTATAGATAGTAAATCTATAATTCCCATAAATGATAGGGTATATTTTCTTTTATCAGTTGAGCAGTATATACGTAATATATACTCAATAGTAAATAATAAAGTAAAAACCCATTCAGCTATTAAAAGCAGCCTCCCATATTGTTTGTGTATTTCTCTATCACTGTCTAGCATTACAGCTATAACTGATAAAACAATTGCTAATAGTAAAATGACATCGAACCTTTTACCAGCTTTAGTTCTGTAGCCAAAAATAATTTCTCTAAGCTTTTGCTTATTCATTTTGATAATTTTTTACAAAACTATATTTTTTTTTAATAACATAGATTAATATTAAATAATGTTAGTAATATTTTTTTCTGATTTTCTTATATTTTATTAAGTTTTTATTATTATTATTTTTTAAATTAAAATAAATTTTTGAGTAAAAATTTTCAAGTATTTCGATCATCAGCTGGAAGTGGAAAAACCTACACTCTTTCCCTAAGTTTTATAGCTTTAGCATTGCAAGGAGGACGTTTTGGTTATGCTGATTATTACAGAAAAATCTTAGCCATTACTTTTACCAATAAAGCAGCAGCTGAGATGAAAGAGAGGGTGCTAGAATATTTGGATACTTTAGCAATAAAAGAGGATAAAGACGGAATATTGGATTGGTTGTTAGAAAAAACTGATTTTAATAAGGAAGATATTTTTAAAAGAGCGGCTGTTGTTCATAAGCATATTTTGCACCATTATGCTGATTTAGGGATTTTAACCATTGATAAGTTTACTTATAAAATTGTTAGGACTTTTGCTTCCGATTTAGGTTTGGCGCATAATTTTGATTTGGAAATGGATTCTTATAAAATAATTCAACCTGTTGTTGGATTGCTTCTAGGTAAAATGTCTGATTCAGGAGGTGATTTATCTAATGCGTTAGTAAACTTTGCAATGCAAAAGGCAGAGGATGGAAAAAGCACAAATATTGAGCGAGATTTAGAAGAGTTTTCCAAGCAATTATTTAAAGATGAAATTGCTGCTTTTGGTGATGGAAAAATACTTACAGTTAAGGAATGCATGCAAGTTAAAATGGATTTGCAATTAGATAAAAAAAGAATAACACAAGATGTAGAGAATTTAGCAGATAGGGTTTGTGTTTTTTTTGATTCTAATGGTTTAACAAAAGATCATTTTTTAAGAGGAACTTTTTATAAGTATTTTACTGAAAATGTAGGTCATAAGCAAGATGAAAAATGGAATCCTACTGATTCACTGATTAGGAATATGGCTAATGATGTTTGGTATGCAGATGGGAAAAAAGATGAAATTAAAGACTTAGTAGAGCGCCTAAAGCCTAATTTAAATCAATTTTTTACAGACATAATGGATTTGCTCACTGAGTATAATTCTGTAAAAGCAATCCTTAAAAATATTTATTCTATTGCTGTTCTTAACGAATTGATGGGTGAAATAAGAGCTTTTAAGAAAGAAAATAATATTGAGCAAATTTCAGAGTTCAATAAGAAAATACATAAGGTGGTAGTCAATCAGCCCTCCTCATTTATTTATGAAAGATTAGGAGAGCGATACAATCATTATTTAATTGATGAATTTCAGGATACATCATTATTACAATGGCAAAATATATTACCTTTAATTACTGATTCATTGGATTATGGAAAAAGTTTGGTTGTAGGTGATGGAAAACAATCTATTTACAGATGGAGGGGAGGGGAGGTGGAACAGTTCTCTCAATTGCCAAAAATTTATAAGGGAGAAGATTTACTTTTTAAAAAGGATTGGGAAAGAAAATTAGAATCGCACTTTGAATCAGATAATTTATTGAATAATTTCAGAAGCAGAAAGAATATAGTAGAATTTAATAACCAGTTTTTTGGAAATATAAAATCATTGCTTTCTAATGATATTCTTGATATTTATGAAAATCAGAAGCAGAAAAGTGACTTTGCAAAAGATGGAGGTTATGTGCGTATTGAGCTTTTTGGTGATAAGGAACATGATTTTAAAGATTTGATTCTAAAAAAGATGATATCTGAAATTCATAAGCTTGTCGATGAAAACAATTATAGTTACAAAGATGTAACCATATTATGTAATAGTGGAAAAAAAGTGGCTTTGGTAGCTGAGGCTCTTTCTTTAGCAAAGATACCAGTAATTTCAAATGAAGGTTTACTAATTAGTAAGTCTGATAAGGTGAATGCATTAATCGCACTATTGCGTTATTTACAAAATCCTAAAGAAGATATTCCCAAATCAGTAATTTTAGTATATGTATTTACACATATTTTATCGAACGAAAATTTACATACATTAAATCTAAAAGCTAAAACTGAAGCAGGATTTAATGAAGTGCTTAAGAGAGCAAATATATTTATCAATTATGAAAAATTATTGCAAGAGCCCTTGTATGAAATGGTGGAACAGCTTATTCGTTTATTTAAATTTGATGAAGATATTTATTTGCAATTCTTTTTGGACGTTGTATTGGCTTTTACTGAAAAAAAAGGAAGTAGTCTTTCCGATTTTTTAATTTGGTGGGAAGAAAGAAAGCATAAAGAAGCAATTGTAACTCCTGAAGGAACTAATGCAGTGCAGGTTATGACGATTCATAAGTCCAAAGGATTAGCTTTTAACGTTGTTATGATTCCGTTTGATTGGGCAACCAAAAAAACAAATGATATTTGGGTAAATACTTCTGCTTATTTTAATAAACAATTACCTGTAGCATTAATAAATGGGAATAAACAACTAGAGCAATCTTATTTTAGTTTACAATATAAGAAAGAGAGAGAAATGAGCTTGTTGGATAGCTTAAATAAACTCTATGTTGCTATGACAAGACCTAAGGAGCGTTTGTATATTTTTTCAAAATATTTCCCTGATAAAATTTCTGATGATTTTAAAAATAAAGGTTATCTAAATTCCTTTTTATATGCCTATGATGATAATTTCCCAATTGAAATAGGGGATGCGGATATGATGCATCAATCTAACAAGGAAGTAGAGAATTCTTTTTTAGTAACCAAACGTACTAAACTAGATTGGAAAGAAGTTATTTCGTTAAAGCATACTGCTGAAGAAATTTGGGATATTAATTCGGTAAATGCAAGAAGGGACTGGGGAAAACTATTACACTTAGTTCTTTCAGAAATTCATTATTTGGAAGAGAAAGAGAAGGTTGTTGAGAATTTTTACAAGTTAGGTAGATGTTCAAAAGAAGATGCTGAAAGGTTAAAAATAACGATTGAACAATTGTTAAGTAATAAAAATATAGCTCCATATTTTGATGAAAATTGGAAAGTAAAAACCGAAAAAGAAATTTTAATGGAAAATGGAAGAACTTACATTCCTGATAGGTTGTTATTTGAAAAAAATACTGATGAAGTGGTAATAATAGATTACAAAACTGGAGGAAAGCGTAAGGAAGATATATCGCAAATTACAGATTATGAATCTGCTTTACAAGCTATGGGGTTTAAAAATACAAAACGAATTTTGGTATATATTACTAATGAAATAAAAGTGGAAGTATTATGATGGCATTCTTAGACAAAATTGCAGATAGATTACTTAGTAAATTCCCTACAAGTCTTGAAGGAGTTGCTGTTGTATTGCCATCAAAGCGTGCTGTTGTTTTTTTAAAACACTATTTGTCACAAAAAATTAAACAACCTATTTTTCTTCCTGATTTTTATTCTATTGAGGAGTTTACCGAAAAACTTTCAGGTCTAACCGTTTTAGATAATATTTCCTTACAATTTAAATTGTATCAATCTTATATTGCCTTTCCTCCTAAAAAAATAGATTCATTTGATGATTTTTTAAGTTGGAGTAATGTTCTGTTGCATGATTTCAATGAGATAGATAGAAACTTGGTAGATGCGAGGTCTATATATACGAATTTGAAGAATGTTAAAGAGTTAGAAAATTGGGATGTCGATAATTGGAGTTTGGCTGAAGATAACCTTTCTAATATGCAACACGATTATATCAGTTTCTTTGAAGTTATGTTGGATTGGTATATACATTTTAACGATTCACTTTTAGAAGAGCAAACAGCCTATCAAGGTATGGCTTATAAGTTTGCAGCCAAAAATATTTCTACTTCTGAAATAAAATGGAATAAAGTTTGGTTTGTGGGTTTAAATGCACTTACAAAGTCGGAACAAGAAATTATTGATTACCTAAAAAAAGAAGATATTGCTCGAGTATTTTGGGATGCAGATAATTTCTATTATGATAACCCTCAGCATGAAGCTGGTAGTTTTTTAAGGGAACAAAGACAGAGGTGGTCTGAAATTGACTTTAATGGAGTAGGAAATTATTTTAATAAGATAAAGGAAAGTTTTAATGTGGTAGCTTGTCCTAAAAATATTACTCAGGCAAAGGTGGCAGCTGAGGTTGTTAAAGGTTTTCAAGTATCAGATTTGGATAATAGCAACACCGCTATTATTTTGGCAGATGAAGCTTTGCTTTTTCCTATGTTACATAATTTGCCTTCTGAAATAAAAAAACTGAATGTAACCATGGGTAGCCCCCTTAAAAATACCGCTCTTTTTTCTTTAGTGGAAGCAATTTTTAAATTGCAAATTCATGCAATAAAGTACAATCGAAATGCATTTTATTATAAAGATATTATTGCAGTCATAGAACATCCATATTTTTCTAAGATTACAAAAATAAGTGATGGAATTGCGTTTATGAATTTTATTAAAAAGAGTAATATTGTATTTGTTACTCAGCGTAATATTGACACATATTTTATGAGTAGTAATGCTATAAAGCTTGTATTTCAACTTTGGAGCAGTGTTGATGATTCTTTACAAACACTTAACAAGTTAATTGAGGAATTGAAATTACCTTTAGTAGATAAAAAAGGTTCTATTGAATCAGAAATATTAGCTACCTTTTACAATGCTTTTACAGTTTTAAAAAATCTAATTGAAGAAAATAATTTTGAAATTGAACTAAAAACTTTGCAGATTATTATGCAGCAGTTGGTGGCCAAAGAGAGTATTCCTTTTAAGGGTGAACCTTTAAAAGGGGTGCAGCTAATGGGTATTCTAGAAAGTAGAACACTTGATTTCAAAAATGTAATTATGTTAAGCGTTAATGAAGGTAAATTGCCAAAAGGAAAGTCAGTTAATTCATTTATTCCCTATGATATGAAACGTCACTTTAAATTACCCACTTACAATGAGAGTGATGCGGTGTATTCTTATCATTTTTATCGATTATTGCAAAGGGCAAACAATATCACTCTTATTTATAATTCTGTAACAGATGATTTTGGTTCTGGAGAAAAAAGTAGATTTATTACTCAGCTGTTATCAGAATATCCTGGAGAAATTAATGAATTGGTTTATAAAGGAGATGATTTGGAGATTAGTAATGTAGCTTCTATTACAATTAAAAATGAAGGATTAGAAAAGGAGATTAAGGCTTGGGCCGAAAAAGGAGTTTCTCCGTCTGCATTAAATAAATATACTAATTGTAGTTTGTCCTTTTACTATCATTATTTGGCTAAAATTCGAGAGGACGATCAGGTGGAGGAATATGCTGATTCGAGTACTATGGGAACTGCTGTACATGATGCGTTAGAAAAACACTACCCTATTGGTGTGCTTACTGAAAAAATCATAAAGGAAATTACACCTACTATTCTTAGAGAGATAGAGGATAACTTTATTGCTGCTCTTTCTAAACAAGGAATGCAGGAAGGTAAAAATTATTTAAGTCTTCAGATTGCTCAAAAATTAACAAAGGATTTTTTAAAGCTAGAACAACGGTTAATCAAGGAAGCAACTGTAAATAATAATCAAATCAAGTTGCTTAGTAAGGAGGAGAATTTGGCATATGACATAATGGTTGATGGACTTAATTTTAAATTAATTGGAAAGGCGGATAGAGTAGATTTTGAGGGAGATATTCTAAGAATTATAGATTATAAGACGGGTAAAGTTGAAGAAGCTGAAGTTGCGTTTATAGAATATGATGAGCTTACTTCTAATAATAAAAAAGCAAAAGCTTTTCAGTTATTGATGTATGCTTATTTATATTTGAAAATGAATCCAAACTATATGGTTATGGAAGTAGTTGCTGGTAATTTCGCATTTAAGAATTTGAAATCAGGGTTAATAAAAGTGAGTAAAAAAATTGGAAACCGACAAAAGGAGGTAATTAGTATTGATGCTAATGTTATGATTGAGGTGGAGCAGCAATTAGAATTTATTTTAAGTCAAATCAAGAATGACGATTTTACTCAGGTAGCTGATGTGAAGGCTTGTGAGTGGTGTGACTACAAATCAATATGCAAGCGATAATTTGTATCTTTTCAAAACAAGTTAGGTTTAAATAAAAAAGCTCCAATTTTAACCCGAATCTATATTAGCAATAATTTAAAAGCTCAAGGAAATTTTGTGTACTTTGAAGACATAAGATTAATTGCTTAGAAATTAGCTGTCAAAACTAAAATAGCTTATTTTTGTGTAAAATAAAATTAATTATGAAATTTGCAAATCTATTTTTAGTAATCAGTCTTGTATTAAGTTTAACAGTTTCAGCAACTGACATTAAACTTACTGACACTGGTAATCAGCTTACAATAACAGAAAAAACCCTAACGGAATTCACTTTTATAAATCATCTTTCAGATATTCAGACGATGAATGTAAAATCCAATGATGGAGATTTTGTAAAATTAATCGTTTCAGGATATGGTGAAAATGCATTAAAAGGGAATGCAGAATTACCTGTATTGGAAGAGTTAATCAATGTTCCATTAGGGTCAGATGTGAGCGTTAAAATCATAAATAAAGAAGAAAAAATAATTTCTTTATCGGACTATGGAATTGATAATTTAATCTTCCCATCACAACCATCTATCTCAAAAGCAGAGAATGCTGATGATGTTCCTTTTTATTTTAATAAAGAGTATTATGCTAAAAATGTTTTTTATACGAAGAAACTAATCACCACTGAATATTTAGGTAAAATGAGAGGGCACCAATTGGCTAGAATTTCAATTGCTCCTTTTCAATACAATCCTGTTACTAATGAACTTAAGGTAATTACTAAAATGGAGGTGAAAGTAGTTTTTAAAAATACTGATATTTCAGAACATCTTGCGAATAAAAAAAGATTTTATTCTCCTGAATTCGAACATTTGTATAAAAGTTGCTTGAATTATATGCCAATGCAAGAAAAGGATTTAATTACTACTTATCCTGTCAAATATGTAATTATCTCTGATCCTGCTTTTCAATCTGCATTACAACCATTAGTACAATGGAAAACTAAAAAAGGTTTTCATGTAGTTGAGGCGTACACAAATAATTCTTTGGTTGGAAATACAACATCTTCTATTCATACTTATTTAAAAGACATGTATGATAATCCCTCAGATGGAATTTCTCCAACTTATGTTTTATTTGTAGGTGACGAGGCTCAAGTACCTTCTTTTGATAATGGTAATCACTTATCTGATATGTATTATTGTGAGTTTGATGGAGGAGGAGATTTTTATCCTGAAATGTATTATGGGAGATTTTCAGCAACTATTGCTGAAGAAGTGGAAGTGCAAGTTAATAAAACATTGACACATGAAAAATATCTTTTCTCTGACCCTTCTTTTTTAGATGAGGTAGTCTTGGTTGCTGGAGTAGATGCTTCTATGGCACCTACATATGGGAATGGACAAATTAATTATGGAACAGATAATTATTTTAATACAGCTCATGGATTAACGGTCTATAACTATCTTTATGGATCTGGAACACCAATTACTTCTGATATGTCATCAGCTTCAGCAGCTATTATTGCTGATGTGAGTGCTGGTGTTGGTTTTGCAAATTATACAGCTCATTGTGGTTCTTCTGGTTGGTCAGATCCTAGTTTTTCAACTTCTGATATTTCAGGATTACAAAATAATGATCAATATGGCTTTATGGTGGGTAATTGCTGTCAGTCTAATAAGTTTGATGTTCCAGTTTGTTTTGGTGAGGGTCTTTTAAGAGCAAACAATAAAGGAGCTGTAGGTTATATCGGTGGTTCTAACAATACTTATTGGAATGAAGATTTCTGGTGGGCTGTTGGTAATGGAAGTATATCTGCAAATCCTACATATGCTGGTACAGGATTAGCACTTTTTGATTGCATAATGCATGAAAATGGTGAGCAGCAAGCTGATTGGTTTATTACTGCAGGGCAAATGATTCATTCAGGAAATTTAGCTGTTACGCAAGCTGGGGGTTCTGAGCAATATTATTGGGAAATTTACCATCTGATGGGAGACCCATCTTTAATGCCGTATATTGGAATTCCTACAATGCTTTCTGTTTCTCATGCTTCTGCAACACCTATTGGTACAACTACTTTGTCAGTTAGTACAGAAGAGAATGCTTATGTAGCTATATCAATGAATGGCATACTTTTAGATGCACAATTAGCTGATGTTACTGGTAATGTTAATTTAACTTTTTCTGCAATAGCCAATGTTGGTACTGCAGATATCGTAGTTACTAAGCAATTTAAACAGCCATATCAAGGTTCTATTCAAATTATTTCTCCAAATGGTCCATATGTAATTTATGCAACAAATACAATTGATGATGTTGCGGGAAATAACAACTCCTTGGTTGATTACAGTGAGTTAATTAATATAGATATTGATGTTCAGAATGTAGGTTCAGTAAACGCAAATTCGGTTAATGTTACTTTATCATCTAATGATCCAGCAATTACAATAATTAATAATTCAGCATTAGTTAGTATAATTAACCCATCACAGATTTTAAGTATTCCTGTTCCTTTTACCTTCCAAGTTGCAAATAATATAACTGATCAGCATTTAGTGGAATTTACACTTGAAATGACCGATAATTTAAGTAATACTTGGAATTCAACTATTAACGTATTGTTAAATGCTCCTGTATTAGATCATACTACTTTTACAATTAATGACGCGGCTTTAGGAAATGGAAACGGAAGATTAGATGCTGGTGAAACTTTAGATCTTGTAATTGATGCAACAAATTTAGGTCATGCTGATGTAGATAATTTGTCAGCTGTATTAGGTAGTTTATCTTCTTATATAACAGTTAACACTTCATCTGTAAATTTAGCTTCTATGATTATAAATCAGCAACAAGCTACTGTATTTAATATTACTGTTGATGCAAATACTCCGGTTGGCACTTATGTTGAGTTTCCTTACAGCATAACTGATGGTGTATATAACCACAATTATACATTCAATGCTATAGTAGGAATTATTAATGAGGATTATGAAACAGGTGATTTCACAAATTATGCTTGGGTTAATGATCCTGTATATCCTTGGGTAATTGATAATGCAAATATATATGAAGGTGTTAATTCATCAAAATCTGGTTATGTTCCTGATGGCGAAGTTTCACACCTTGACATAAGTATTGATGTAACTGCTTCTGGAGACATATCTTTCTTCAAATTTGTTTCATCAGAGCAAGATTATGATTTCTTGCAATTTTATATTGATGGTAATAAGCAAGGAGAGTGGTCAGGTATTGATAACGCTTGGAGTTTTGTTTCTTTCCCAATCAATGTAGGAAATCATGATTTAGGATGGGAGTATGATAAGGATGGTGGAGTTTCTGAAGGACAAGATTGTGCCTGGATTGACTACATTGTTTTCCCTCCTATGTACATTGCTCCAACTAGTGTAATTGAAAGTAAAATTGATTTTGAATTATTTCCAAATCCAACTATGGGTAGTTTCAGTCTTACTTTTAATGATCTTACAAATCATGGAGTTGAAATATATGATAATGTAGGAAGGTTAATTGAAAAAATGGAAGATCAAAATGGGATTTCTTCTTTTGATATTAAGAAATACTCACCAGGTACCTATACCATTAAAGTAATGCCAGAAGGAGTTATATATCAGATTATAAAGCAATAATGGGAAAAGCTCTTGGTATTGATTTTGGTACTAAGCGAACAGGTATTGCTATTACTGATGCAATGCAACTTATTGCAGGTGGTTTAACGACTGTACTTACTCATTTATTAGATGATTTTATCGCTGATTTGGTGCAGAAAGAAAGCATTGAATGTTTTGTCGTAGGTGATCCTAAAAATTTAGATGGCAGTAATACTGATAGTACTGGGCATGTAAATGGTTTTGTTAAGCGCTTACAGAAAAAATATCCTGAAATTTCTGTTCATCAAATTGATGAACGCTTTACTTCTAAGATTGCTAAGCATAGTATTTTACTTAGTGGAATTAAGAAGAAAGAAAGAAAAAATAAAGCACTTGTTGATGAGGTAAGTGCAACTATTATTTTACAGAATTATTTGGATTATAAATAATAGAGTATTAAACTTATTTTATTTAATTTAAATTTGACAAAACACTTAAATGTATCAGGTATGTATCAAATGTTAATGTTTTAATGATTTAATTTGGCGTCAATTCAAATAAATAAAATTTAACAAAATAATCATCATAATGAAATACATAAAAAAAATAATTTACATTTCAATTTTAGTTGCGATTCTAGCACCTACAACAATTTTAGCTCAAAGTGCTGATGATGTTAAGTATAGAAGAAGTTCTCTTCATGTAATGCTCATGGAAGATAACGATCTTGATCCTCGCTACAAGGAAATTATTGTAAATACTTTTCTTAACGCAGATTTTCCAGATAAATATGATAATCATGATATTGGTATTGCTTCACATGATATTTTAAGTATTCCTATTCCTGAAGTGGAAGAAGGGGAGGAAGTTGAAGAAAAATCTAAGAAAGAAAAAAAACAAGATAAAAGATTAAAAGGAGTTGATAAAAAAATTGAAAAATTTTTAAAGGACGAAGCAGTAGCTGGAAAATTAGTTGCAAAATGGTTTAGTAGAAAGGATGACGGTTCCTTTTCAACAGAACTAATCGCTGAAAGAGGAAGTTATGATGCAACTACCTTAGATGTAAGTAAGGCTAAGATGCAATCAAATACGGTAAGTACACAAATGGAGGATGCCGGTTATGAATTAATTGGTAATACTTTTTTAATAGTTAATAAAGCAAATTTTATTGAAAATGAGGCAGGTGCAGCTATTCTTTATGAAGCATCTAAACTTGCAATTGCATCAATGAAAGAAGAGAATGTTATGCAAATAGCTGTTAAAACGGCTGCAGAAGTTGCTGCTGCGGCTCTTTACGAAAGAACTAGAAAGGGATATACTGTAGGAACTCGTTCATTCTTATATAAATTAACTTGGAATGATTCAATATCAGATATTTTTTACACTGATTATTGGGTTGATGAATCTATGTCAATAGATGATAAAAAACTAAAGAAGGATTTATTTGATAATACTGATCTATTTACTATGGAATTTGTAGGTATGGAAAAAGCTACGGTTATGGTTCTTAATCTTAAAGCAGAGAATCTAACAACTCAACAAATAATTGGCGAAGCAACTATTAGAACAGGTAACAAAGTATTTGCTAAATTACAAAAAGAATATGATGTTTTTAAACCTAAAACACCTCTTGCACAAGTTGAGAATAAAGGAAAACTTTGTACAGCTAAAATTGGATTGAAAGAAGGGTTGACAGGTAAAGAGAAGTTTGATGTTCTTGAACAGTTTGTAAATAAAGAAGGTCTAACAGAGTATAAGTCAATTGGTACTATAAAAATTGACAAAAAAAATATTTGGGATAATCAATTTTATGCATCTGATCCTCCAGTAATTGAAGGTGAAATAAAAATTCAGGCTACTCATTTCAAAGGTTGTAAAAAGAAGTATTATGCAGGCTTATTAATCAGACAAAAAAAATAATTTAAAAAAACAAACTATGAAAACAAAAATAAAATCAATATTAGTGGCAGTATTACTAATTGCATCTTTCTCTTCAAGTGCTCAGATGTTTAGTAAGAAAAAATCAAAAAAAGACACTCATAATTTTAGGTATGAAATTGAGTGTATTGGTGAAGGGAAGCAAGGTACTTATGCAATTAAAGTATTTTCATATTCAAAAAAACCTAAAGTTGCGATTGAAGCAGCAAAAAGAAATGCTGTTCATGGGATTATCTTTAAAGGTATTTCTGGAGGAAGATGCGTTAATAAACCTGCTCTTGCTAGAAGTGCAAATTTAGAACAAGAAAAAGCTGATTTCTTTAAAGATTTCTTTGCAAACGGAGGTAAGTACTCTAAATTTGTTGTAGCATCTACAGATGGAGCTATTGAAGCTGGAGATGTAACTAAAGTTAGTAAAAAGGAATTTAAAGTTGGAGTAAACGTATCGGTTAACGTATCTTTATTAAGAAAAGATTTAGAGGCTGCTGGTATTATTAAAGGCTTGGGATCAAGATTCTAAATATTTAAATTATGAAAAAAATTATAAATAAAATCACAATTCTAGCTATCATAACTTTAGTTTCCGTTCCTGTTTTTGGACAGGTTTTCAATAAACAAAAGAAAACAGCAAGCTACTATGGTGTTGAAACAGAATGTTTAGAGGATAAATTGGATGGTAGTTTTATTTTACAAGCATGGGGAAAGGGAAGTAGTAAATCTGAAGCAATTGACCAGGCAAAACGTAATGTACTTAACGATATTTTATTTAAAGGTATAAATAAAGGATGTCAGATGCGCCCATTAATCATAGAAGTTAATGCTTCTACAAAATACAAGAGTTACGTGTATTCTTTTTTTAATTCTGATTACAAGGATTATATTTCTATTGAGAAATCTCCCAAATCATTGAAGAAATCAAGAAAACAAACCTCTTATGGCATTAAAGTACGTGTAAAAGTTGAGGAAATTAGACAAAAATTAATCACAGATAATATATTAAAACAATAAAACAATGAAAAAAATTACTTTAGCTATATTTATAGCATTATTTAGTTTTGCAGCGCTTGCGCAGAAAGCAAAAAAACCGACAATCATGATTGTGCCTAGTGATGTTTGGTGTAATCAAAATGGATTTATGCAAGAGTTTAATAATCAAGGAACAATAGTACGTATCCCTGATTATAAAAAAGCCGTGCAATCTGATCCTACTTTACTTCAAGTAATCGCTCAAATAAATGGAATGATGGGAGAAAGAGGTTTTCCTTTAAAAAACCTAGAAAGTGCATTAAAAACTTTGGAGAAACAAGCTGCTGATGATAATATGCGTATGTCATCTAAAACTGGAGGAAGCGTTAGCTCAAGTCCTACTGATGAATTAAAAAAAGTTGCTAAAGCTGATATTTGGATGCAGATCACTTACAATGTAAACAAGAAAGGTCCTAAATCTTCTATTCAGTTTACTTTACAAGGACTTGATGCTTATACAGATAAACAGGTCGCTACTGCTACTGGGAATGGAGAGCCTTCTTCTGGATCAACTCCAGAATTAATGCAAGAAGCTGTTTTGGCACATCTTGATAATTTTAATTCTACTTTAATGTCTTATTTTGACGACATGTTTATAAATGGAAGAGAAGTTGTTGTTCGTGTAAAGGTATGGGATGATTGGGGAGAAGATTTGGAAACTGAAGATTATGGTGATGATGAGTTAGGTATATCAATAGAAGACTGGATGTCAGACTTGACAGTAAATGGAGTATTTAATCTTACTGATGCTACAGAAAATATGATGCTTTTTGAGCAGGTTAGAATTCCTTTATTTTACGTAAATTCTAAAGGTAGAGAAAGAGCTTATGATGTAAGAAGATTAGGTAAAGACTTACGCGATAAACTAAAAGAAATAGGCTTGGAAGCTAAGGCAGAAAATGAGGGTTTAGGTCAGCTTACTTTATGGATAGGTCATAAATAAAATAAAAAATAAAAATAAATAAATATGAAAATTATTAAATCAATACTTGTTGCTTTATTCTTTGTATGCTTTAGTGTAAAAGCTCAAAATAATTTAGGAAAATCGGATGATGTAGCTAGAATAGCAATAGCTCCTGTTGTAGGTAGTATACCTGATATGCCTTTAGCTGCTGAGAGAATATTATTAAATAAAATGGGTCAGATTGCTAGTAAGAATGGAATGGCTAGTGCTGGTAATAGATTTATTATGTATCCTCATGTATCAATTATGAGTCAGGATATTACAGCTACTGCACCACCTATGCATGCTTATAATTTGGATATAACACTTTATATTGCAGATAATGTTACTCAAACAATTTTCTCATCAACTACAATTCCATTAAAAGGTGTTGGGAAAAATCCAACTAAAGCATATGTTGGTGCTTTAAAGATGCTTAATTACAAGCGACCAGAAGTTAAAACTTTTATTCAAGATGGTAAAGATAAAATTGTTGAATATTATAATTCACAATGCGATTTCATATTAAAAGATGCTGAGTCATTAGCTGGAAGGAAGGAATTTGATGAGGCTATTTATACAGTTATGTCTATACCTGATGTTTGTAAAGATTGTTATATTAAAGGTAAGGATGTCGCTGTTACTATTTTTAAGCTAAAGATGGAAAATGAGTGTATGCAGAATATTGCTGATGCAAGAGCTGCAAAAGCAAAAGATGATTATGATTTAGCCGCTAGTTATTTGGCAGGAATTTTGCCAGATGTTAGTTGTTATTCTGATGCACAATCATTATTAAAAGAGATTGAAGATCATAGGTGCGCTGTTGCATTAGGTAAAGCAAAAGGTGCTTGGTCTTCTGGTAATTCAAGAGATGCAGGAAGATGGTTGGGTGAAGTTGCTTCTGATTCAAAATGTTATAAAGAAGCAATGGCATTAGGTAATGAGATTAAGGCTAAGCTTAAAGCTGATGAGGATAGAGAGTGGGACTTCAAGGTTAAAGTACAAAGTGATAATGTTGAACTTGAAAAACAAGCTATAAAAGCTGTAAGAGATGTTGGAGTTGCTTTTGGTGAAAACCAGCAGCCAACTAATATCAATTGGATTAATATGGATTAAGTTTAAAATAATATGATGAAAAAATATATAATAATAGTACTTTCTTTCTTTTTAGTCTCAAATATATCTGCGCAATCATTTGGGTTAAAAGGAGGAGCTGCAATTACTGACTTTGTAGGTGCTGACTCAGACGATTTAAACTCTGTTTCAAGAACTGGTTTCTTTTTTGGTG
The DNA here is from genome assembly GCA_905182255.1 of Cryomorphaceae bacterium BACL11 MAG-121001-bin54. Classification (GTDB taxonomy): domain Bacteria; phylum Bacteroidota; class Bacteroidia; order Flavobacteriales; family BACL11; genus UWMA-0277. The sequence goes on along the minus strand of CAJJAH010000001.1, from coordinate 60,519 downwards.
CTTTTATGAAGCTTGGAGAAGGAAATATTGAATGGATGCCTGAGATTCTCTTTCATCAAAAAGGAGCGAAAGAAGATGGTGGGGATGGGTCAGTTTTGGTAAATTACCTTGATTTAGGTGTTAATGGTCTTTTTCATATTAATGATGAGTTTGCCATATCTATAGGTCCTTACTTAGGTTATCTTTCAAGTGGAACATCAGATGATGAAAGTATTACTGAATGGGATCAATTTAATAGAATTGAATTTGGATCCAATTTTGGAGCAATATATAATATTAATGATTTGTTACATCTTGACTTGAGATATGGATTAGCCTTTACAGATATGATTCAGGATGCCAGTATAAGAAACTCTTCTATACAGATTGGTGTCGGATATGTTTTTGGATATTAGTGTAACCTTTAAATAATATTAAAATTAAAAGAAAGGTCGAGTATATACTCGGCCTTTCTTTTACATAATAAAGAATTAAAGTTTCTTTTTAAGAAACTGTCCAGTAATTGATTCTTTACAGTTTACAATTTCTTCAGGTGTTCCTTCAAATATAATATCCCCTCCTTTGTCACCCCCTTCAGGACCGAGATCAATTATCCAATCAGCACATTTTATTACATCCAAATTATGTTCAATGCAAACTATTGAATGGCCTTTATCAATAAGTGCATAAAAGGAATTAAGAAGTTTATTTATATCATGAAAATGTAAACCTGTAGTTGGTTCATCAAAGATAAATAATGTTTTTTCAGGCGTATTTCCTTTGCCTAAAAATGAAGCTAATTTTATTCTTTGCGCTTCACCACCACTTAATGTATTGGAGGATTGCCCAAGTTTTATATAGTTCAATCCAACATCTTGTAAGGGCTTTAATTTTCGTGCAATACTTGTTTCATTATTGCTTTCAAAAAACTCAATAGCTTCATAAACGGATAAGTTTAAGATATCCGATATATTTTTATCTCCAACTTTTATCTCTAATATTTCTTTTTTAAAACGCTTACCTTTACAGTGTTCACATTCTAAATGCACATCTGCCATAAACTGCATTTCTACAGTTGTTTCTCCTTCCCCTTTACATTGTTCACATCTACCACCTTCAACGTTAAAAGAGAAGAACCCTATTTTGTATTTTCTATTTTCAGCTAAAGGTTGTCTAGCAAAAAGTTTTCTAATATCATCATATACTTTTATGTAAGTTGCAGGGTTAGATCTTGACGATTTTCCAATAGGGTTTTGGTCAATAAACTCCAATTTAGTTAGGTTTTTTGTATTGATGCTTATATTTTCGTAATTCTTATTTTTTTTGCTAAAATTTCCAAAGTGTGTATTTAAAGCTGGTTTTAATACATCTCTTACTAATGTAGATTTTCCTGAACCACTCATCCCAGTAATTAAAGTGAGTCCGTTTAAAGGAAACTTAATACTTATATTTTTTAGGTTGTGTTTCTTAATTCCATCAATAATAATACTGTCTTTATTTCTTCTTCTTTTCTTAGGAACAGCAATTTCTAATTTTCCAGCAAGATATTGAGTGGTTAAGCTTTTTCTCTCTTTATAAATATCTTTTAATTTTCCTTGGAAAATAATCTCTCCACCATGAATTCCTGCTTTAGGGCCAATATCAATAATTTGGTCAGCCTGTTCCATTATTTCTTCATCATGCTCAACAACTATAACTGTATTGCCAATATCTCTTAGTTCTTTCAATATTTTGATAAGTCGTTCAGTATCCTTGGAATGTAATCCAATACTTGGTTCATCTAATATATACATGGCGCCTACTAATGAGCTTCCAATAGAAGTAGCAAGATTAATTCTTTGAGACTCTCCACCTGATAACGTATTTGATTTCCTATCTAATGTAAGATAGCTCAGTCCCACTTCATTTAAATAGTGTAATCTGCTTGTGATTTCTTGTGTTAGTCTCTGACTAACTTTATGATCATTAGTATCTAGCTTTATGCCTTTGAAGAATAAAAGTGCTTGTTCAATATTCATCTTTATAATATCAGCTATACTTTTTCCTGAAACTTTTACATATAGAGCGTCTTTTCTTAAACGGGATCCATCACATTCATCACAATTTGTTTTTCCTCTATATCTAGCAATAAGAACTCTGTTTTGTATTTTATATTTTTGGCTTTCTAATTTCTGGAAAAACTGATGTATTCCTTTACACTTTCCTTTTCCGTCCCAAAGGATATCTTTTTCTTCCTCTGTTAGCTCATTGTATGGTCTGTGTACTGGGAAATCAAATTTTGAGGAACGAATAATAAATCGTTCTTTCCATTTACTTAGCTTTTCACCACCCCAACAGCATACAACACCTTGATAAACAGATAAGTTTCTCATTAATTATTACTTTCTTTTTGTCAATGCCAAGAATGGATCCAAAACCTTCGCACTTACGACAAGCTCCATAAGGATTATTGAATGCAAAAAAATGAGTGGTTGGTTTTTCAAATTGTATTCCGTCCAATTCAAATTTATTAGAGAAATGGTAATTTTTTTGATTGGATTAAAATATTACATTCTCCATTTCCTTCAAAAAAGGCAGTTTGTACAGAATCAGCAATTCTAGCTTCAATATCTGTGTCATTAATAATTATACGATCAATTACAACTTGTATATTACTATTTGATACCTTTGTTTCATTCTTAAGTAAGTCTTTTATTTTCGTTACTTGTCCTTGATATATTATACGAGAGAAACCTTGTTGCCTTAAAGCTAGCAAGAATGCTGCTGTTTTCTCTCCCCATTATAGTTAGCGGATATAATTACCGTTTCTTCTCTTTTCTGTTTTGTAATAAAGTCAACAACATCGCTTACTTGTTGGCGTTTTACTTGTTCTCCTGAAATTGGTGAAATTGTTTTCCCCACTCTAGCAAACAGGAGTTTCAGATAATCGTATATTTCGGTACTTGTACCAATGGTTGACCTAGGATTATTGGTAGTTGTTTTCTGTTCAATAGCAATTGCAGGGCAAATTCCAAGTATCTCATCTACATCTGGTTTCTGTAATTTTCCAAGGAATTGACGGGCATATGAAGATAGAGCTTTCAATGTAGCGTCTTTGCCCTTCAGCAAACAAAGTGTCAAAGGCTAATGACGATTTACCACTACCTGATACTCCAGAAATAACAATTAGCTTGTCTTTTGGGAGGTTAATTGAGATGTTTTTAAGGTTGTGCACGCGTGCGCCTCTAATCACAATATTATCGGAACTACTTATTTGTTTTTTAGTCATCTAATTTTACACAATTTGCAAAGCTAAGAAATAAGATTTGGATATTTAAAATTGTTTTACTAAATTTGACGAATATTAAGCTCAATTAATTAACAATATAATCGCCTATAGTCACACATTTACTTTTAAATTCTTATTAACTAAAAAAAAGTATATGTTGTTAGACAATTTCTCAGATAAAGTATTAGTACAAAATTTTTTAAATGGTGATAATAAATCATTTGAGGTTTTATTAAGTAGACATAAAAGCAGAGTATTTGCCTTTATTATGTCTAAAGTTAAAAATCGTGATATTACTGAAGATATCTTTCAGGATACCTTTATTAAAGTGATTAACTCCTTACAAAAAGGAAAGTACAATGAGGAAGGTAAGTTTTTGCCTTGGATGATGCGTATCTCTCATAATTTAGTGATTGATCATTTCAGAAAGGAGTCAAAAATGAGAAAGATAAGACCGACTTCAGAATTTGATATTTTTGATGTGATAGATGATGGAAGTAAAAATCAGGAGGAAATAATGATGCAAACACAAGTGCATTCCGATTTAAAGATATTGATTGAGCAGTTGCCTAATGATCAGAAAGAAGTGTTAAAGATGAGATATTTTGAAGATTTATCATTTAAGGAAATTTCAGATTTAACCGAATTCAAGTATTAATACAGCTTTAGGTAGGATGCGTTATGCCTTAATCAATCTTAGAAAGTTAGCCGAAAAGCAGCATATTGATTTGCAAGTGAAATAAAATTTAAGTTTAGATAATATAAAGTAGGGTATTGCGTTCATTTTAGTGTGTAATGAAATTAAAAAAAATACTATATGAGCAAAAAATCTACTTTAAAAATGTGGAACCGTCTGTTAAGAGAGGAATATACTTTATTTGACAAATCGGTACACAGCATCCTTTCTGAAAGTCAGATTGGACCCAAAAAAGAAACTACAGATACTATTCTTGCGTACGCAAGTTCAGTGAAAGCAATTAGGACAAAGTCTAAAGATAAAATTCTAATTTCGTTGAACTAGGTGGTTTTGGTTAGTAAAAGAGATCGAGAGGCCTCTTTTATTTTTTATTTTTGTTTTGTGAATAAAAAAGAGAGAACACAAGTTCTTTATAGCTCATTTTTCTGAGCATATGCCTGAAGCAAAAACAGAACTTGACTATACGAATGTTTTTGAACTAACTGTTGCTGTATTACTTTCAGCACAATGCACGGACAAGCGCGTTAATATAATCACTAAGGATTTATTTAGAGAGATGCCAACACCAGAAATTATGGCTGAATCCTCAATAGATGCAATTTTTGATTTGATTAAATCTTGTACTTACCCAAGAAATAAAGCAAAGCATTTGTCAGGAATGGCAAAAATGTTAATAAAAGATTTTAATGCTCAAATTCCATCAAATATTGAAGATTTACAAAAATTACCTGGCGTAGGTAGGAAGACTGCTAATGTAGTAGGTTCGGTTTATTTTGATATTCCAGCTATGCCGGTGGATACTCATGTGTTTAGAGTTGCCGATAGAATTGGTCTTACCACTAATGCTAAAAATCCTTTGCAAGCGGAATTACAATTATTAAAAACTTTCCCAAAAGAGAAATTAAATATTGCGCACCATTGGTTGATATTGCACGGAAGATACCTTTGCAAAGCAAGAAGCCCTGAGTGCAAAAGATGTAGTATTACATCTATTTGCAAGTATTTCTCAAAAAAGCAAATTTGTTAATAAAACTACCTTCCTTTTTTTGATGTTTGTTAGATAATTCCTCTAATTTGTATAAAATTATTGATATGAGTAAAAAAGACCAAAGCGCAAAATTAAAAGCATTAGAACTTACTTTAGGTAAGTTAGAAAAATCTTACGGAAAAGGGGTAGTAATGAAGTTAGGTGATAGGGTAGTTGAAGATATTGAAGCAATACCAACTGGTTCAATTGGGTTGGATTTAGCTCTTGGTATAGGTGGTTATCCTAGAGGAAGAGTAATTGAAATTTATGGCCCTGAATCTTCAGGAAAAACAACTTTAACAATCCATGCAATTGCTGAAGTACAAAAGCAAGGTGGAATAGCTGCTTTTATTGATGCTGAACATGCTTTTGATGCTGCATATGCTAAAAATTTGGGTGTTGATGTTGATAACCTTTATATTTCTCAGCCGGATAATGGTGAGCAAGCGTTAGAGATTGCTGATCATTTAATTAGTTCTGGAGCGGTAGATTTAGTAGTGATTGATTCAGTCGCTGCACTTACACCAAAATCAGAAATTGAAGGAGAAATGGGTGATTCCAAAATGGGACTTCATGCTCGTTTAATGTCTCAAGCACTTAGAAAGCTTACCGCTACAATTAGTAAAACACAATGTACAGTTATATTTATTAACCAGATTAGAATGAAGATTGGTGTTATGTTTGGAAATCCAGAAACAACTACTGGAGGTAACGCTCTTAAGTTTTATTCTTCAATTCGTTTAGATATTAGAAGAATTGGTGCTATTAAGAATGGTGAAGATATTATTGGTAACAGAACTAGAGTGAAAGTTGTAAAGAATAAAGTCGCTCCACCTTTTAGAAAAGTTGAATTTGACATTATGTTTGGTGAAGGGATTTCACGTTCTGGAGAGGTGTTGGATAAGGCAGTAGACTTAGATGTTGTTAATAAATCAGGTTCTTGGTTTAGTTATGGTGATACAAAGCTAGGGCAGGGTCGTGATGCTGTAAAACAAATGATTGCTGATAACCCAGAGCTTGCTCAGGAAATTGAAATAAAAATTAAAGAAGCATTAACTCAAGAATAAATACTGATGGTGCATAAAATTGCATTTTTTTCGGTTCTTTTATTGTGTGCTTGTTCAGGGGGTAAAAAAGATATTACTGAAAAATCAGAAATTGTTTTACTTTCTGAAGCAATTCAAAATGACCCAAGTAATACTATTTTATTATTAGATAGAGCTAACTATAATAAGGAACTTAATAATTTAGAATCTGCTCTTTTTGATTTAAATCAATGTGTGCAGATTGACTCTCTAAATTCTGATTTTCATTATTCAGTAGCTGAAATTTATTTTGAACTTTCAAAAAGGCCCAATGCTAATGGAAAGTATCCTTCATTAGTGAAAAACCACTTAACTAAAGCCATAGAGTTAGATGATAAAGATCAAAGGCCTCAAGCCTTATTAGGAGAGTTGATGTTGGCTTATGCAAAATATAAAGAAGCTATTGACTATTTTAATACCTCATTAAAAATTGACTACAACCAAGCAAAAACTCATATGTTAATGGGCTATGCTTTTAAGCAATTAGGGCAAGATGATAATGCTATTAATTGTTTTAGAAATTCTATAAATGTTGATCCTGAGTTTAAGGAAGGATTTGTTCAGTTAGGACAAATTTTTCATATTAAGGGAGATACTAGCGCAGTATTGTATTATAATAATGCTTTGCAATTGGATTCTACTGATGAGATGACTCTTTATAATAAGGCTTTATTTTATCAAAGTATTATGGATTGGAATGCTGCCTTGGAGGCTTATGCCGATTTGCATAAAGTTAATTTCACCCACAGTAGCGGACATTATAATATTGGTTTCATCCACATGGAGTTAGGGCTTTTTGATGTAGCTTCTAACAATTTTGCAGATGCTATTTATTCTAATTCTGAATTTTTTGAGGCCTATTATTCCAGAGGAAATTGTTTTGAAACTTTAGGAAATATAAAGCAAGCGGAAATAGATTATAAACGAGCAATAGAGATTAATCCTGAATATACTTTTGCTGTGGAAGCTTTAGAGCAATTGCAATTAAAAAACAAAAAATATAACAAATAATGAGCGTACAAGACCAAATTACAAGCGATATAAAAGATGCTATGAAATCCAGAAATGTAGATAAACTAGCTGCTCTTAGAGCGGTAAAGTCGGCTATCATGTTAGAAGCAACTAAGGATGGAAGTGCAACAGTTTCTGATGAAGTTTCTTTGAAGCTAATTGCTAAGTTAGTAAAGCAAAGAAAAGATTCTGCTACAATTTTTGAAGAGCAAAACAGACCTGACTTGGTAATTGATGAAGTAAATCAATTAGCTTACCTTGAGCCTTACTTGCCATCTCAGATGGGAGAGGAGGAAGTGAGAAAGATTGTTAAAGAAGTGATTGCAAAGGTTGGAGCATCATCACCTGCTGATATGGGAAAATGCATGGGACCTTTAATGGGAAGATTGAATGGGAAGGCAGATGGTTCGCTAATTTCTAAATTAGTAAAAGAGGAACTTTCCTAATTAGATTTTGAGATAATAAGTAGGTTTTAAAAAATAGAGATAATAAAAAAGGCGAACAAATGTTCGCCTTTTCTTTTTTAGCACCAACTAAAAAATTTATTTTATTTTATCTAAAACTGCTTTGAAAGCCTCTGGATGATTCATTGCTAAATCAGCTAAAACTTTTCTGTTTAGCTCAATTCCGTTAGCATGAATTTTACCCATAAACTGGGAGTAAGACATTCCATGTAATCTTGTTCCTGCATTAATTCTCGCAATCCATAATGCACGGAAAGTTCTTTTCTTATTTTTTCTATCACGGTATGCATATTGCATTCCTTTTTCTACAGCATTCTTTGCTACTGTATGTACGTTTTTTCTTCTCCCAAAGTATCCTTTGGCAGCTTTTAAAATTTTACCTCTTCTAGCTTTTGCAGCTACTGAATTGACCGATCTTGGCATAGTTTAATTTTTTTTGGTGTATAGTGGCTTTTAATTTTGTGCCCTTGTTTGAACTATATACCTGGTTAATAACCTAATTTGTTTTGTTAGATACCTAACTGAAGCTTGACACTTTTTGTATCAGCTTTTGATACAAATCCTGTTTTAGTTAAGTTGTGCTTTTGTTTAGTCTCTTTCTTAGTTAAGATGTGTGACTTAAACGCATGCTTTCTTTTTAGTTTACCAGAACCAGTAAGTTTGAATCTTTTCTTGGCTCCAGCCTTTGTTTTCATTTTTGGCATTGTTTTTCTTTATTTTATTTCTTCTTTTTTGGTGCTATTATCATTATCATTTTTTTTCCATCAAGCTTTGGCATGGTTTCAACTACACCTATATCCTCTAGCGCTTGTGCTAGTCTTAAAAGCAAGATTTGTCCTTTGTCTTTAAAGATGATTGATCTACCTCTAAAGAATACAAATGCTTTTACTTTTGCTCCATCATCTAAAAAACTTTTTGCATGTTTTAATTTAAAATCAAAATCATGTTCTCCAGTATTTGGTCCAAACCTTAACTCTTTAATAACAACCTTTTGTGCTTTACTTTTGATTGCTTTTTGCTTCTTCTTCTGGTCGTAAATAAACTTCTTGTAATCTATTATTTTACAAACTGGTGGTTCAGCTTTCGGAGATATCTCTACTAAATCTAAGTTAAGGTTTCTGGCAATTTTAAGTGCCTCATCAAGCGAAACAATATTTGGTTCGCCTCCTTCACCTACCATTCTTACGAATGCGGCTGTTATTTCTCTGTTAGTTCGGTGTAGTTTTTTCTCTATTACTCTACCTCTGAATGGTCTCTTTTTTGCGATTGCGTTACCGTTTTAGTTATTAAAAGTTATTAAATTATCTATTTCTTCTGTTATTCTTGTTACTAATCCATCAACCGAAATGCTTCCTAAATCTTCACCTCCATGTTTACGAACCGAGACAGTTCCATCATTTTCTTCTCTTTCGCCAACTATAATGATGTAAGGGATCTTTGAAACTTCTGCATCTCTAATCTTTCTTCCGGTAGTTTCAGCCCTATGGTCAATCGGGCCGCAAATATCGTAATTTTTTAATAATTGGGATACTTTTTCGGCATAATCATGATATTTCTCGCTGATAGGTAATATGATGTATTGGTCAGGTGCTAGCCAAAGGGGAAAATTACCTCCACAATGCTCGATTAATACAGCAACAAATCGTTCCATAGAGCCGAATGGAGCTCTGTGAATCATTACTGGCCTATGTTTTTGGTTGTCTGCACCTGTATATTCTAGTTCAAAACGCTCTGGTAAATTGTAATCTACTTGAATAGTTCCTAATTGCCACTCTCTACCTAAAGCATCTTTGACCATAAAGTCCAGCTTAGGGCCATAAAATGCGGCTTCACCATATTCTATAACTGTTTCTAATCCTTTCTCAGCAGCTGCTTCAATAATGGATGATTCTGCTTTTTCCCAATTTTCATCCGAACCAATGTATTTTATTTTATTTTCTGGGTCGCGCAAAGAGATTTGAGCTTTAAAATCTTCAAATCCTAAGGCTTTGAAAACATATAATACCAAGTCAATTACCGACATGAATTCTTGTTTAACTTGGTCAGGACGAACAAATAAATGAGCGTCATCTTGAGTAAACCCTCTAACTCTAGTTAATCCATGTAGTTCTCCTGATTGCTCGTAACGATAAACAGTACCAAATTCTGCAAAACGAACAGGTAAGTCACGGTAAGAATATTGTTTTGCTTTGTAAATCTCACAATGGTGAGGGCAGTTCATAGGTTTTAGGAAAAACTCCTCTCCTTCATTAGGAGTTTTTATAGGTTGAAAAGAATCCTCTCCATACTTTTCGTAATGCCCTGAACAAACATATAAATCCTTATGGCCAATATGTGGTGTGATTACAGGCAAATAACCTGCTTTTGTTTGTGCTTTTTTAAGAAAATTTTCTAATTTTTCACGGAGTTGAGCTCCTTTTGGTAACCATAAAGGTAAACCTTGCCCTACTTTTTGGGAAAAAGTAAACAATTCCATTTCCTTACCTAGTTTTCGGTGGTCACGCTTTTTTGCTTCCTCTAACATTTCAAGGTGAGCAGTAAGGTCTTTTTGCTTAGGGAATGATACGCCATAAATACGGGTAAGTTGCTTACGGTTTTCATCTCCTCTCCAGTATGCTCCTGCGATATTTAATAATTTAATTGCTTTTATTTTTCCGGTAGATGGGATATGCGGTCCTCTACATAAATCGGTAAAATTACCTTGTGTATAGAAAGTAATACTTCCATCTTCCAGCCCTTCTAATAATTCTAATTTGTACTCATCTCCTTTTTCGGTAAAGTAGGCAATAGCTTCTTTTTTTGAAACATCTTTTCTTTCAAATGACATTTTCAGAGAAACTAACTCTTTCATTTTTTGCTCAATTTTTGGCAGTTCATCTGATGAAAGAACTTGATCACCTAAATCAATATCATAGTAAAAACCATTATCAATTGCAGGGCCAATACCTAATTTAACTCCAGGGTAAAGTGTTTCTAATGCTTCAGCCATAATGTGTGCAGATGAATGCCAAAAACTCATCTTCCCCTGTTTATCGTTCCAAGTATGAAGGGTAAGCGTAGAATCTGTATTGATAGATCGGTTTGCATCCCAAACTTCTCCATTTACACTAGCCGATAGTACATTTCGAGCTAGTCCTTCAGAAATACTCATAGCAATATCCATTGGGGAAGTTCCACCTTCTACTTGTTTTATACTTCCATCAGGAAGAGTGATATTAATCATTCGTTTATTTTAGTGTTTGCAAATATAGTTAATGATTTTTTATTTTAACTCTGAATAACTCCAGGATTATAAACCTCTTTTACAGGAGAGTTATTAGCTGCTTCAATTCCCATAGAAATTACTTTACGAGTTTCCAATGGATCAATAATAGCATCTATCCAAAGTCGAGAAGCGCCATAGTAAGGAGAGGTTTGTGAATCATATTTCTCGGTAATGGTTTTTAAAAGTATCTGTTCAGATTTTCTATCCATTTCTTCTCCTTTAGCTTTTATGGAAGCTTTTTCAATTTGTAATAAAACCTTAGCAGCTTGTGCACCACCCATAACGGCCATTTGAGCTGTTGGCCAACTTACAATTAATCTTGGGTCGTAAGCCTTACCACACATGGCATAGTTTCCTGCACCATAGGAGTTGCCAATAATAATGGTAAATTTTGGTACTACAGAATTAGCCATAGCATTTACCATTTTGGCGCCATCTTTAATAATACCACCATGTTCGGAGCGTGACCCCACCATAAAACCAGTAACATCCTGTAAAAATACCAATGGTATTTTCTTTTGGTTGCAATTGGCAATAAAACGAGCTGATTTGTCTGCTGAATCGGAATAGATAACACCACCAAACTGTATTTCTCCTTTTTTGGTTTTTATCATTTCTCTTTGATTGGCAACAATACCTACTGCCCATCCATCCATTCTAGCATATCCGCAAATTATAGTTTGTCCATATCCTTCTTTATATTCTTCAAAATCGGAATTATCCACTAGACGGGCAATAATATCCTTCATATTGTAAGGTTTTGATCTTTCTCTTGGAAGAATTCCATAAATTTCTTTTTGATCTTGCTTAGGATCAACACCTTTTATTCTATTAAAACCTGCCTTTTCAGTATCGCCAATTTTATCCATTATATTTCGGATTTTATCCAGAGCATCTTTATCGTCCTTAGCCTTATAATCTGTAACTCCTGAAATTTCGCAATGAGTTGTAGCTCCACCTAAAGTTTCGTTATCAATACTCTCGCCAATAGCGGCTTTTACAAGGTAACTCCCTGCTAAGAATATACTTCCTGTTTTATCTACAATTAAGGCTTCATCACTCATTATAGGTAAGTAAGCACCTCCTGCAACACAGGCACCCATAATAGCAGAAATCTGAGTAATTCCCATTGAACTCATACGAGCATTATTTCGGAACATTCTTCCAAAGTGTTCTTTGTCAGGAAAAATTTCATCTTGCATAGGCAAGAATACTCCGGCACTATCAACCAAATAAATAATTGGTAATCTGTTTTCCATTGCAATTTCTTGTAAACGCAAATTCTTTTTGGCTGTAATAGGAAACCAAGCTCCTGCTTTTACAGTGGCATCATTAGCAACAACAATGCATTGTCTATCTTTAACATAAGTGATTCCGGCCACCACACCACCTGAAGGGCAACCTCCATACTCTAAATACATTCCTTCTCCAACAAAAGCACCAATTTCTAAAAATTTGGCATCTATATCTTTTAGGTAATCAATTCGCTCTCTTGCAGTAAGCTTCCCTTTAGAATGTTGCTTGTCAATTTTTTGTTTTCCTCCACCTAATGAAACTATAGCATGTTTTCTTCTCATCTCTGAGATGAGTAACCTCATCTTATCATCATTCTTGTTGTAATCTAAGTTTGCCATTTTATAAAATTTTGTCAAAAATAGAAAATTGATATTAGATATGAGTAGTTAGGTGATAGACTTATTTATCCCAAATAAGGTATAGCTAAATAACAAGGTCTATATTATGTAAGTAATCCGCACTTTCAGGGCCTATATTAAATAGTAAATCCAAAATAGAAAGGTTAGAAATAAAACCTTTCTTTTCCATAAATACTTGATCATATTCTTTTTGTTTTTTGAGTTCCCAAGTATAATTTCTTAGATCCAAAAAATTTCCTTTATGCAAGTATTCAGTCGTATTTTTTATAGTATTTTCCTCTTTTAACATGCTAATTATTATGTTTTGTAACTTGCTGTTAAAGTTTACAAGATATTCTTCTTTTTCTTCAAAGAAAGGTTTTAGCTCATCTTTGTAATATTCAAAAAAAGGGGAGGAGTTGTAAGCGGATTCTATTGCATACCAGTGTTGCTTTTGCCAGTCATATTTGTAACAAATTTTAAGCTTTTCAATAATTCTTTTGCTACTGCCTTTTCTTTCTTTTGGAATGCTAAGGCGTAATTTTCCATTAGCTCCATAAATATCACATCTGTTACGGATGCTTTGTTTTATAAAATGTTCATGTAGTTCAATACTACAATTTGCGTTTTGCAAAAAAATTGCGTAATAGGAAATAGGGGCAAGGTAAGCAGTTGGTAAAAGTGGATTATTTAACACTACTAAATAGTCGGTTCCATCTTATTTTTTTAAGTCCTTTAGCATTTTTATCCCAGCTCATCCACACAAAAAGAGCCTTCCCTACAATATGGTTTTCAGGAACAAATCCCCAAAAACGACTATCAGCAGAGTTATGTCTGTTGTCACCCATCATCCAGAAGTAATCCATAGCAAAAGTATAATTAGTAGCTACTTTATCATTAATATAAATTTCACCATCTACAACTTCTAATTTATTGTTTTCGTAACGCTCAATTATATCCTTGTAAATTGATAGATTTTTAGTTGTTATGCTTACAGTTTCACCTGCTGCAGGTACAGTAATAGGACCAAAATTATCGTTATTCCATTTGTAGTTTTTGTCATGTGGGAAAATATATTCAGCATAATTGCCAGCTTTTTCAAATTGTCTTTTTACAGAATTAACATTTGTAAAACTTTGTATAGCATCACGACTTTCATTTGTTAGGGTGAGGTTGTATTCGTTTTTGTTACGACCGTACCCTCCTTCAGTAATATCGTATTTTTCATATAATATATTTGGATTTAAGCCAGTTCCTTTGGTGCTGACATTATAATGCCATTGCTTTTTCATTCCATCTGACTCTTCTTGTGGTGCATTATTTACCATTAGCTGAGCATCGATAAGTTCAATTTTATCCCCGGGTATTCCCACACATCTTTTTACATAGTTTTCTTTCTTGTCAACTGGTCTTCCTAAAGTTTCGGCAGGCCAATTGAACACTACACAATCATTTCTTTCAATTTCACCCAAACCTTTCATTCTGTGGTATGGTAGTTTTACAGCTTCAGTATACGATTTTCCATTTCCTATTGGCATGGTGTGGTGTACCAAAGGAAAAGCAATAGGTGTCATAGGTACTCTAGGACCATAAGCAACTTTACTTACAAATAGGAAATCACCAATTAGCATGGATTTTTCCATGGATGAAGTAGGAATAGTATAAGCTTCAATGAGGAAAGTTCTAAGTATTGTAGCAGCAATTACTGCAAAACCAATGGCATCTATCCAACTCCTTACTTCCGATTTTTTCTTTTTAGGTTTTTTTTCTCTTTTCTTCCAGAACTTATAATTAAAGGTTTCCCAAAACAAAAAATCACCCACAATTAAAGGAATGAAGTATAACCATTCCCCTTCCAATACATAAACAAATATTGACCATGCAATGGTAAATATTATAAAGGCTACAATAGTAAAGAATTTTCCTAATACTTCTTTTATTTTTTTCATATTCTATATAACGATTTTTATTTTTTTATTGTGCTAACACATCTTGCATACTGAAAATCCCTTGCTTACCAATTATCCACATACCTGCAATGAGAGCTCCTATTGCAAATCCGTCACGGTTTTTAGCTCTATGTCTTATTTCTATTTCATCAACTTTACTAATGTAGTTTATGATGTGTGTTCCTGAAACATTTCCAATTCTTTCGCTAGTAATTGGAGTGTGATTTTCTAAAATACTATCCATTTGTTTTCCTAATTTTTTAGCTGTCCCACTAGGAGAATCTAATTTTTTAGTATGATGAATTTCATGCAAACCACTTTCATATTTTTGGTTTTTCATCAGCTTTGCTAAATTTTTATTGATTTCAAAAAAGATATTCATTCCTAAACTAAAGTTAGATGCATATAGAAAAGCACCTTTTTTTGCTTTGCATAAATCCTCAATTTCAGCTAGATTTTTGAGCCAACCTGTCGTTCCTGAAACAACAGGAATGCCTCTGTTTATTGCATGGCTAATGTTTTCAAATGCTGTCGTTGGAGTACTAAAATCAATCGCTACATCAGCATTGCTTAAGTTTAGGGTGGTGGCTGGTTTTTCTGATGATGAATTACAGACAATTGTAAAGCCTCTTTCTATTGCTAGTTCGCTAATTCGCTTGCCCATTCTTCCATTTCCTAGTATTGCAATCTTCATGGGGCAAATTTACAATTTTATTGATAAGGATAAACCATTAGCATTTTCTTTTGCCATATAGATGGGTTGGAAGTGTAAGGAAATATCCTCAGTAACATCATAATCAAATAAATGTGCACTTACTGAGGCATCAACAATATTTAATATATAAGTTAGAGTGAAAAGCAATGCAGAAACTTCACGGTTTCTTCTGTAAAAATCTGTTAAAGTAATTAGGTCAGTATTACTATAATCCAAATTATCAGTATTGTTATCATCAATCCTATTTAAATAAGTTTCTTTATACAAGTTATATAAATCATGGTTTTCCTTAAAATAATAAGCGGAGGTAATAAGCCCTGCATAGATGATGGGTACTTTCCAATATTTTTTTGTGTACACTTGCCCAGCACCAGGAATAATCGCGGAATAGATTCCTGCTTGTTTAGGAATTTTAACCAAGGATTCTTGGGCTTTACAAGTTTCTGTAAGTATTAAAAATAAACTAATTAATATGTATTTAATTACAAACAAACTATTTGTTGATTGTTTCAAAAATTTTGGCTAAATCTTCATCATTGTTAAAATGAATAATCAGTTTTCCTTTTCCTTTTTTATTTCTTTTCAATTCTATTTCCTTTTCTAAGTTACGTGACAAGTCATGAACCATTTTTTGATTCTGAAAAGTTAGTGGTTGAGGTGAGTTTGTTGATTTGTTTTTGGAAGTACGTTTGTAATCACTATCTGCAAAATCCTTTACTAGTTGCTCCACATCACGAACAGAATAACCATTTAATATTATATCATTAAATATATTAATTTGATTCACTTTGTTTTTTATAGTAATTAAGGCTCTCGCATGTCCTGTACTGATTTTGCCATCACTCAATCCTTTTTGTATTTCAGAAGGAAGTTTTAAAAGGCGTAAAGAGTTGGTTACGGTTGTTCTATTTTTCCCTACTCTTTCACTACACTGTTCTTGAGTAAGTTTTACTTCCTCAATAAGTCTTTGATAGCTCAGTGCAATTTCAATAGGGTTAAGGTTTTCTCTTTGTATGTTTTCAACCAGAGCCATTTCAAGCATTTCTTTGTCATTAGCAATACGCACAAAAGCAGGTATTTTATCCAAACCTGCTATCTTTGAAGCTCTAAATCTCCTTTCGCCAGAAATAAGTTGATACTTATTTTCCTTTAGTTTTCGAACTGTTATAGGTTGTATAATACCTAGTTGCTCAATAGATAAAGCGAGTTCATGTAGTTTTTCCAGGTTAAATTCTGTTCTTGGCTGAAAAGGATTTGTTTCTATTTCTTTAAGTAAAATTTCATTTTTTTTACTTAAAACATTTGTGTTTTGTTGTTTTTTTTCAGCTGTTGTTACAATGCTAGTATTTCCTAAAATGGCTGATAAACCTCTTCCTAATGAACCTCTTTTTTTTGTCATTTTATTCTGTTTCTACACTAAATATTTCTAATTTTTTTAATAATTCATTTGCTAGATTTAAGTAGTTAATTGCACCCTTGCTTGAAGCATCATGTATAACTATGGTTTCTCCGTAAGATGGAGACTCGCCAAGGCGAACATTCCTGTGAATTATAGTTTTAAATACCATTTCTTGGAAATGTGTTTTTACTTCTTCAACCACTTGATTAGACAGTCGTAAACGAGTATCGTACATGGTAAGTAGTAGTCCTTCAATAATTAATTCATTGTTTAACCTTTGTTGAATAATTTTCACAGTATTTAGTAATTTACCTAGGCCTTCTAAAGCGAAATATTCGCATTGTATAGGTATAATTACAGAATCGGAAGCTGCAAGTGCATTTAATGTAAGAAGTCCTAATGAAGGTGCGCAGTCAATAATAAGATAATCATAGTCATCACGTATAGGTGCTAATACTTTTTTTAAACGATATTCTCTTTCTTCTAGGTTTACTAAGTCAAGCTCGGCACCCACTAAGTCAATATTAGCAGGTAGTAAGTCCAAATTAGGACTTTTGGTCTCTACTATAGTTTCTTTTGCGGTCGTTTTACCTGTTAAACATTCATATATTCCTTTTTCTATTTCCTTACAATTATGACCTAATCCTGAGCTAGCATTAGCTTGAGGGTCAGCATCAATTAAGAGTACTTTTTTTTCTAGTACTCCTAAGCATCCTGCTAAATTCATGGCTGTAGTAGTTTTTCCAACACCACCTTTTTGGTTTGCAATTGCAATTATTCTTCCCATTGTTGTTTTTGTGTTTACGGGTATAAAAGTAGTGTACTAGTGATAAATAGCTATCTTATTCTTAGCTCTAATTATCAACAAAATTGGTGAGTTGTTAAGAAAATTTAAGTATAATAAAGCTCTAATAAAATAAATTACTGGAGCTTCATTTCTTTTGCGTTTTGGATTATTCCTTTCCTAGATCATCAAAATTGATTTCAGTAAAATCTGAGTTTGTTTTTTCTTCTGATGTATCAAGAGAAATTTTATTCTCTTTTAATTCTACGTTTTTAATTATTTCTTCTCCCTTTTCTTTAATTACATAATTGCTTACTTCATCTAAAGCTTCTTTAAACTTTGTAAAATCTTCCTTGTACAAATAGATTTTATGTTTCTTGTAAAAAGGGGTTCCATCTTCATTAAAATCACGTTTACTTTCAGTAATGGTCATATAGTAATCATCTGCTCTTGTAGATCTTACGTCAAAAAAATAAGTTCTTCTACCTGCACGAACCGTTTTTGAAAAAATTTCTTCAATATCTCTGTTTTCAGCCATCTGTAATTTTTAAGAACCAAATATATTAAAATATATTAATTACGATTCTTTATTTGCCTGTATTTGATAAATCTTGTAATAAAACCCTTTATCATTAAGTAATTCATTGTGAGATCCGGTTTCTATAATCTTTCCATTATCCAGCACTATAATTTTATCAGCTTCTTTTAATGTAGATATTCTGTGTGAAATAATGATACTGCTTCTGTCTTTACTTTCTAATCTTAATTGGTTTAAAATTCTTTGTTCCTTAGTTGCATCAATTGCTGAAAGGCAGTCATCAAAAATATAAAGTTTGGGGTTTTTATAAAATGTTCTTGCAATAGCAAGTCTTTGTCTTTGTCCACCTGAAAGTTGCACGCCTCTTTCGCCAATTATAGTGTCCATCCCATCTTTAAAATCATTTATTTCATCCAAAATATCTGCTTTTTTAGCGGATTCAATTGTCTTGTGGTTGTCAATAGTATCACTTGAAAAAGCTATATTTTCTCTTATTGTTCCTGAAAATAAATAACCATCCTGAGGGATGTACCCAATGGCTCTTCTTAAACTATTTAGATTTAAATTTTTAATGTTAGTATTTCCAAAGCTTACGCTTCCAGTTGTGGTATCGTACAGTCTGCAAACTAGGTTTGCAATAGTTGATTTTCCACTTCCTGTTTTACCGAAAATACCAAGGGTTTCCCCTTCTTTTAGTGTAAAACTTAGGTTTTTTATAGCTTGAATATTAGTGTCAGTATATCTTAAATTCACATCATTGAATATGATATCTCCTGAAATGGGAGTGTGTTTTGTTATTTTATTCTCAACGTCTGAAGTAAGAAGCAGAAAGTCATTTATTCTTTCTTGTGAGGCTGCTGCTCTTTGTACTAATGAAGTGATCCAGCCAATTGAAGCGACTGGCCAAGCTAACATGTTTACATAAATAATAAATTCAGCAATATTTCCTGTGCTAATGTTACCTTTAAAGCTTTCTATCCCTCCAATGTAAACAGTTAGAACACTACTAACTCCTATCATAGAAATTATCAGTGGAAAAAATAATGCTTCTATTTTTACAAGTTCTAGTTGTCGCTTAGTGTAGCTTTTACAGCTATTCATAAATACCTCTAAGGCATTGTATTCATTACTAAAAGACTTAATGATTTTGATTCCTGAAAAAGTTTCTTGAGCAACAGCAGTAATATCAGAGAGCTGTGCTTGGACCTTTTCACTTCTTTTATTCATGGTATTACTTACAAAATAAACTGAAATAGCAAGAATAGGCAAAGGAAAAAGCACATAAAATGTTAAAGTAGTACTTATGGTAAGCATTTTGCTAATCACTAGAAAAAATAAAATAAATATATTTATAGCATACATTAGAGCAGGCCCTAAATACATACGCACTCTACTTACATCTTCTGATATTCTGTTCATTAAATCACCAGTCTTATTTTTTTTATAAAAAGAGATGCTCAAAGCTTGATATTGTTGATATATCTCATTCTTTAAATCATATTCTATTTTCCTTGATATAACAATAATTGTCTGTCTCATGCAATACATAAAAACTCCTTTTAGTACAGCAAACAAAACAATTAAGCTGCCATATTTAACAAGTATTTTACTAGTGCTTGAAGTGTTTCCGGTATTCATACTGAGAATTACAGCGTCAAAGGCTTTTCTTACAAATTCAGCAGGATATAAAGCAAACAAGTTGGCTATGATAATAAAAACAGTACCTATTGCTAATAATATCCGATATTTCCAAAAGAATTTATTGAGGTAAAATAAGTGTTTCATTAATTGTTAGGTTACTTTATTTAAAAAGCCAAAAATAATAAGTAAATTCGCGTCCAATTTAAAAATAAGAAGAAATTAATTTTTAAAGTAGATTTATCTGATTAAATAATATAATTTAATACAAGAGAAAGTAATGGTATTTTCCGAAATAAAAGTTAAAAAAGAAGGATTAGTGATGAGTGAAATGACTTTAATGGGGCATGAGCAAGTTATTTTCTGCAATGATAAAGAAACAGGATTAAAAGCAATTATTGCTATTCACGATACAACCTTGGGACCAGCTCTTGGTGGTACGCGAATGTGGGATTATGCAAGTGAAGAAGATGCTATTCAAGATGTATTGCGTTTATCAAGAGGCATGTCGTTTAAAGCTGCTATTTCTGGTCTAGAATTAGGAGGAGGAAAAGCAGTTATTATTGGAGATGCTAACACTCAAAAAACAGAAGCTTTAATGCGAAAATTTGGTCAATATGTCGATAGCTTAGGCGGTAAATATATTACCGCTGAGGATGTTGGAATGAATACAAAAGATATGGAATATGTGCGCATGGAAACTAAGCATGTAACAGGAATCCCTGAAAGCTTAGGGGGTAGTGGTGATCCTTCTCCAGTTACTGCTTTTGGTGTGTTTATGGGAATGAAGGCATCTGCAAAGTATAAATGGGGAAGTGATAATTTAGATGGTAAAACAGTGCTTGTCCAAGGAATTGGACATGTAGGAGAAAACTTAGTAAAGCATTTGACTGATGATGGTGCAAAAGTAATAATAAATGATATTAATGAAACACGATTAGCTGAGCTTGCAAACGATTATGGATCTAAAATTGTAATGGGAGATTCTATTTATGATTTGGATATAGATATTTACGCTCCATGTGCTCTAGGTGCAACAGTCAATCCTGATACGATTAGGAGATTAAAATGTGAAATAATAGCTGGTGCAGCTAATAATCAGCTAGCAGATGAGATAAGAGACGGGCAATTATGTACAGACAAAGGAATTGTTTATGCTCCTGATTTTTTAATTAACGCAGGGGGTTTAATTAATGTTTATTCTGAAATTAATGGATATGATAGAGAACATGCTATCAACCAAACAAGAGCTATTTATGATACAACTTTAGAAATATTAAAGAAGGCAGAACTAGATAGTATAACAACTAATGCTGCTGCTTTGGAGATAGCAGAGCAGAGAATTAATGATAAAAAAATACGTAATTTAAGATGCTAAGTAGAAGACATATCAGAATAAAAGTAATGCAATCTTTGTATTCGTACTTTACAATAAAGGAGGATAATATGCCAGTTGCTGAACGAGCAATGCTTAAACAGATTAATGAAGTTGCAGATCTTAATTTAGTAGTTATTTCTTTATTGATTGAGTTGGTAAAACATGCTGATAATTTCTATGAACAAAGTAAGAAAAAACACTTACCATCTGCTAAGGATTTGAATCCTAATAGAAGATTTGTTGAAAATGAAATTATTGCACTAATCCGTGAAGATAATGCTTTAATGCATAAAGTAAGTAGAGTTTCAGGTATTTGGTTGAAGAATGACCATGATGTTGTAAGAAAGTTATTTTCAGAATTGTTTAAATCAGAATTATATACTAAATATATTTCTTCTGAAGAAAAAGGAATTGATGTCGATCAAAGATTTATTGTAAATTCCTTAAATGAAATTATACTTAATAATGAATTAGTTCATCATATTTTAGAAGAAAAAAGTATTTATTGGACTGATGACTTGCCATTCGTGGCTACTATTATCATGGGGCAGATTAAGTTAAATAAAATTATTAATCCTATTTCAGTCTTTAAAGATGATTCGGATGAAAAGTTTGCATTAAAATTATTCCGCAATACAATAAATAACAACAAAGAATATGAGAATATAATTGTAAAATTCTCAAAAAACTGGGAACTAGATCGTATCGCAATTATGGATCAATTGTTCTTAAAAATGTCTTTTGCTGAAATTTTTTCTATGGAAGATTTGCCAGTAAAAGTTTCAATGAACGAATATATTGAAATTTCAAAATATTATGGTGCAGCAAAAAGTAAACTGTTTGTGAATGGCTTGTTGGATAATGTTGTTAAAACCTACACTAGAGAAGGAAAAATTAAAAAAATAGGTAGAGGTTTAGTTTAAAAAATATTATTTTTGTAACAAAATATAAAATGAAATATTTAATCACATTATTAGTATCATTAAGCTTAATTTATTGTGGATCATCATCAGATAAAAAAATAATAACTCCTGAGCTAGTGAATAGCCCGCTTACAGCCAATAGAAATGCTGTAAAAGTATCTACTCCTTATATTGAAATGCTCGAAACTAGCTTCGATTTCGGTGAAATTCATCAAGGAGAATCAGTTACTCATGAGTTTATTTTAAAAAATTCTGGTGATGCCGATCTTATAATTACCGCTGCGAAGGGAAGTTGTGGTTGTACAGTACCTGAATGGCCTAAAAGTCCAATTTCAGAAGGGGAAGAAGCTGTAATTAAAGTTACTTTCAATAGTACAGGGAAATCAGGAAAGCAAAATAAAACCGTTACTTTAGTAACTAATTCAATACCAAATACTAAAGTGATAACTATAAATGGGAATGTAATTGTTCCTCAAAAAAAATAAGTATGATATTATTACAATCAGCAGCAGGAACAGGAACTTCTTCATTAATTATGTTCGGTTTGATATTTGCCGTTATGTATTTTTTTATGATTCGTCCTCAAATAAAAAAGCAAAAGAAAGAGCGTGAGTACCGTTCAGCACTTAAAACTGGAGATTCAGTAGTAACTATTGGGGGTATCTATGGTAAAGTTACTGATGTAAAGGAAGATGCTGTTGTTATAGAAGTTCATGGTGGTACAAAGTTAAAAGTATCTAAAACTGCTGTTTCAATGACGGGAGAGTCAGGTATAGAAAAATAATAATGATTGGGCGCTTAAAAAACAGAACAAGTAGTTTTTTAAAGTCAGCTTCAAAAAATAAAAAATTAAGTACTTACGCTTTTTTTATTTTTATTTCTTTCTCTTTCTGGTTTTTGAGTATGTTGTCTAAGCAACATGAAACAAGCTTAAAAGTACCACTTACTTATAGTAATTTTCCTGCTGATAAATTAGTATTATTTCCTGTTACTGATTTTGTTGAGGTTAGAGTAAAAGCACCAGGATTTTCAATTTTATTTTATAATATGTTTAATTTTTCTAAACTAGTTTTGAATATTGATAATGCAAATACAAAGCCCAATAAAAATGGTATTGAAGTATTTTGGATAATGAATTCTAAGCGACAAGCAGTGATTGAAATTATTTCTACTTCTATGGAACTACTTGATGTAAGTCCTGAAAGGTTATCTATTTTTGTTAATGATAAAGCAAAAAAGAAAGTGGCAATTAAACTTAATCAATCTATTAGTTTGAAGCCTGAAATGTGGTTGGCCAAGCCAATTATTTTAATTCCTGATAGCATCATGATTTATGGTGAAAAACAGATATTGGATACTATAGAATTTATTGATACAGAAGAGCTATTATTGAATGAAGTTAGTGAAAAAAAATCTAGTAACGTGTCGCTAATTATTCCTGAACAGGTACAATCAAAATTAATAAATATTGAGGTTGTAATTGAAGTGGAGTCTTTTGTTGAACAGCTTATTGAATACAAGGTACAAGTAAATAATCTTAAAAAGGGATATACTATTAAATTATTTCCTGATTTAGTGCAAGTTACTCTTAGGGCTCCTAAGGATAAATACAGTATGCTACAAACTGATTTTTTAAAATTAAATGTAGATGCTTCTCTGATTTCTTCCGAAAATTCAACCTTAGATGTTGAGGTAGAGAGTTTGCCTTCCTTTGTTCAATTACAAAGGGTTTATCCTTCGAAGTTAGAGTTTTTACTGATTAGGGAGTAATTAATTATTAATATCCACTTCACAACTAATAGCATAATGGTCTGAAAGTTTTTGTTTATGCTTCATGTAATTATAGCTTTTGAATCTCTCATTATGCAAAATATAATCAATGCGTAAGGTTGGTATTTTTACAAAACTTTGTCCAATTCCTTTTCCTGACTCTTTAAAAGCATCTTTTAGATTTTTACTAATTGTATAGTAAGCATATGAAAGTGGAGTGTCATTAAAATCTCCACACAAAATAATAGGGTATGGGGAATTTTGTATATGCTCCTTAATTGCTTGGGCTTCTTCAGCTCGTTTCTTATAGCTACTTTTCATTCTTTCAACTATCCCATTTATGCCTTTCTTCAAAGTTTCTTTTTTAGGATTTTGTAAAAATGAATAATCACTATTCTTAAACCAATTAGAGGCCAAATGAACATTGTAAACTCTTATTGTATCAAAACCTACACTAAGATCGGAATAAATACAAGTATTGTTCATGCGCTCTCCTTTTATACTTACAGTTGATTTCTTTATTTGAGGGAAGTTACTGTAGATAGCCATATGCCATTGATCTTTTTTGCTTTGTAAGCCTATGTGTTTATGCGCATAATTTAAAGTTGGAATTTTATCTGGGGTGTAAAATTCTTGTATGCAAAGTATGTCTGCTTTTTCAGTTTTTAAAAACGCTACTATTTCTGATTTTATATCAGGTTTTGCTATCCATCCGTAGCGATTGAAAAGACGTACATTATAGGAAAGTACTTTAATGCTATCAGTATTTTCAGTTGTTTTGGGCTTAGTGCCAAAAAACAAACCTATGTATTGTATACCGATTAGCAATATGATAATATTTACCCAAATTTGTTTTTTAAAACCAATTATCCAATAAATAAGAAATAAAATATTTACAATGTAAAAAATAGGAAATAGCAAGCCAAAAAAGGAAATAGGCCAAAAAAATGTTGGACTTATATAAGGAGATAAATAGGAAAGAAGTAACAATAGTAAACAAATGGAATTTGTTAGATAAAGAAGTTTGTTAATGAGTGAAAGTCCTTTCATTTTATTTTTTACTAGCACTAAATAAAGTGGCCTTTTCTTCTTTGCTTAAGCTTTCATAACCTGATTTTGATATTTTCTCTAAAACTATATCTACTGCTATTTGCTGTGCTGACTTTTCAGTATTGAATTGTGTATCTGTTTTTTTTCTTTTGTATACAGTTTTGAGTTTACTTTTGGGTTTAAATAAATTGGATAAATTATTTATCCAATTTGTAAATCCTATTGAAAAATCATTCCCTTTTTGAAATTGCTTAATATAAAGGTATCCAAATAAAGCTCCTCCTAAATGTGCAATATGTCCTCCTGCATTTCCTTTTGGAATACTTAATAAATCTAGCATAACACTAAAAGTAGCTATGTGTTTCAATTTAACAATTCCTATAAAAGGAAAACGAACGCTATAGTTTGGCGTGTAAGTGGCAATGGCTACCATAATAGCAAGCACTGCAGCTGATGCTCCCAAAGCTTGCGCGTTTTGGGTGTAAATCGCTAAAGCAGGAATATAGTTATAGGCAATAATAAAGATTAGTCCTCCAGAAATTCCACCTAGTATGTAGGTGCTGAGTAGTTGTTTAGGGCTTAAGTATTGTAAAAATATTTTTCCTGCAAAATGTAACCAAACCATATTAAACAGCAAATGTAAAAAGCCATTGTGGAAAAACATATAAGTGATAAATGCCCAAGGTTGACTAAGTAATTTGCTGTTTTCAGCAGGTAAATAAAGTTGGTTTAAAATAGGCGATAAATTAAACTGAAACATAAAGGAGAATACACCTAAAATACTGAAGAGTAAAAATACACCAACATTTAAATAGATGAGTTTATTCAAGATTGTTCCTTGTTTAAACTCTTTTTTCAGGTTATTTAGAATACTATCCATTAATAAAATTGAGTATTATTTTTCTGCCAATATTTTAATAAAATAAAGCCAAATAGCATTCCTCCCAAATGAGCAAAGTGTGCTACATTATCGGCAGGATTATTGCTTATTCCTGCATATAATTCCATTATTCCATAAATGATAACAAAGTATTTTGCTTTTACTGGAATCGCAAAATAAATATAAAGTAGAGTGTTGGGAAAAAGCATTCCAAATGCCAATAGAATGCCAAATACCGCACCTGAAGCTCCTACAGTTGGAGTAGATACTAACTGTGTTAGCCTTAAAGAATTTACATTCCCAGGATTATAACGGCCATTTTTTGCCAGCTCCATAAGTTCAGGAAAACCATTTGCTAATTCTATAATTTGATATTGACTAACAGCCAAATGAACAAAGGCTGCCCCAATTCCTGTTATCATGTAATAGGTTAGGAATCGTTTTCCTCCCCATACATTTTCTAATATTTTGCCAAACATCCAAAGTGCAAACATGTTAAACAATAAATGGGTGAAATTTCCATGCATAAAAAAATGGGTGATCAACTGATGTGGCATAAAATCAGGTGATTGAAACTGATGGAGAGCAAACCATTTTGTGAAGTTTATTCCGTAACTTTCTAAGGAAATGGTTGCTAAAAAAAACAAACCATTAATGATGAGTAAATTTTTAACTATTTCGGGTAATTGGCTAAAACTAGATGGTCTGTACATGTTAAAAATATTTTTCTAATTCGTTAGTTTGTAAATTAATTAAGGTAGTTTTTCCTAAGGGGCATATACTTGGGGTACTGCATTTTAATAATTCAGTTTTTAAAGAAAGCATTTCTTGAGTACTGAGTTTCTTCTGTTCGCTTATGGCTAGGCTTATGGCTAGGCTTATAGCTAGGCCATTATGTTGGGCAGTTTGTAGTTGTTCATTATTCTTGTGTTGTTCTATTAAACTTTCTATTACAAACTGCAAATTTTCTTCTTGGCATTCAGTAGGTATTCCAAGTATAGCTATGCTGTCATTTTCTCGTATTTCAAATGAAAATCCTACGGCTAATAAATCTCCTTTCAATTGCTTGATGATAGTTATATCATTCTTGTTAAGGAGTATTTCTTTTGGAAATAATAGTTGCTGAGATTGTCCCTTATTTTTGGAAAGAACAGCACTAAAATATTCAAATAAAATGCGCTTATGTGCTCTACGTTGGTGCAATAAAACTATGCCTTCCTCTTTAGTAAAAGCAATGTATTTATTCCCAATTTGCATAACATCACTAGTATTGTTTTCTACTTCAAATGGAGTTTTAACTTGTATTTCTTGTGAAATGTATTGCTCATCAATTCTGAAATCATCAGCTTTCCCAAATGGATTATATGAACTATCTACTTTTATCTGAGGCTCTTTTATTGTTGCTTTGTTCATGCTTTGGCTAATATCTAAGGAAATTTCTTGAGAAAAATCCAAAGTAGGAGATATATTATACTTACCTAATGATCGTTTTACACAGGCCCTCATAATGGCGTAAATTGCTTGTTCATCCTCAAACTTTATTTCTGTTTTTGTCGGGTGAATATTAATATCAATTAGTGTGGGGTTTATTTGAATATTAATAAAGTATGAAGGAAAATAATTTCCTGGAACTAAATTTTCAAAAGCTTTACTAACTGCATGATGTAAGTATTGATTTTTAATAAACCTACCATTAACGAAAAAGTATTGTTCTCCTCTAGTTCTTTTAGCCGATTCTGGCTTTCCTATAAATCCATTTAATTTTACCAATGAAGTTTCTTCTTCAATTGGTACTAATGTTTCATTTTTTTTCCCTCCAATAATATTTACTATTCTCTTCCTAAAGTTACCTTTTGCAAGATGAAAAATTTCATTGTTATTGTGAAAAAGATGCATTTTTATTTCTGGATTTGCTAAGGCAATTCTTGTAAATTCTTCTGTAATATGACGCATTTCTACAGTATCTGATTTCAAGAAATTACGTCTTGCGGGAACATTATAAAATAAGTTCTTTACCTTTATTGAAGTTCCATTTGCTGTTGCACAATCAGTATGTTTTATTATTTTACTTCCTTCAATCACTAAATGAGATCCTAATTCATTATTGGTTAATTTTGTATTTACTTCAACATGTGCTATTGCAGCAATTGAGGCCATTGCCTCTCCTCTAAATCCCATAGTTTGTATCGCAAATAAATCATCTGCACTTTTTATTTTTGAGGTAGCGTGTCGTTCAAAACACATACGCACATCTGTTTCGCTCATTCCAGATCCGTTATCTATTACTTGAAGTAATGTTTTACCAGCATCTTTTACATACAGTTTTATTTCACTTCCTCCAGCATCCAATGCATTTTCAAGCATTTCTTTTACAGCAGAAGCAGGTCTTTGGATGACTTCTCCAGCAGCAATTTGGTTAGCCACATGGTTAGGTAATAATTGTATAATATCCAATGTTTTTTTTGGCTTAAGTGATTATTAATTTATAGGCTAGCAAAGATAAAATAATAATCAGAAACAGAATCTTAAATTTTCTTGCTTTTTGTGGAGGAGATTTTAAATTTTTCCTTTTGAATTTTAAAGGAGATTTTTCATCATTTAATAGCTGTTCTTTTCTTTCTTTACTCTCATTGTAATACCTTGGTTTAAATGAAAAATATTTTGCATTAGGTGCTTTGAAAAAAGAAGGAAGTCTGGGCGCTTGCATACTGCGAAAATAAAGAAAAAGGTTTTAATAATTTTGGTTAATAAGTATTGATTTTCAAATTGCTATTTGTTTCAAAAATCACAAACAATTTTTAATTTTACCAGCTATGAGAAAAATATTATTTCTATTTATTTTCACTACTATTCTAGTTAGTATTTCTAATGTTTTACAGGCACAAAACAAAGCTGTTTTTTTAAGTGATTCTACTCAGTGGGCCGACAGTGTAATAGCTACTCTTTCTCAGGATGAGCGTATTGCACAGCTTTTTATGGTTGCAGCTTATTCCAATAAAGATGAATTGCATAAACAGCAAATTACAGAGTTGGTTAAGACTTATAAAATTGGAGGTGTGATGTTTTTGCAGGGCGGTCCGTTGAGACAAGCTAATTTTACAAATTATTTACAGAAACATTCTAAAGTCCCATTGATGATTGCTATTGATGCTGAGTGGGGAGTAGCTATGCGCCTAGATTCTGCTTTGCGTTTTCCTTGGCAAATGACTCTTGGAGCAATTGAGGATACTACTTTGATTTATGATATGGGAGTAGAAGTGGCTCGACAATGTAAACTTTTAGGAATTCATATTAATTTTGCTCCTGTTGTGGATGTAAATTCTAATCCTAAAAATCCAATTATTAATAATCGTTCCTTTGGTGAAAATCCTGATAAAGTGGCGCGAATGGGCATAGATTACATGCAGGGAATGCAAGATAATCATGTATTGGCTTGTGCTAAACATTTTCCTGGTCATGGAGACACGGATGCTGATTCGCATAAAACCTTACCGGTCGTTAATAATCTAAAGTATCGCTTGGAAGAAGTTGAGTTAGTTCCTTTTAAAAAATTAATTAATAACGGTTTGGGTTCTGTTATGGTGGCTCATCTTAATATCCCTGCTTTGGATGATACTAAAAATTTATCAGTCTCCTTATCTCCTAAGGTTGTGACTGGATTGCTGAAAAAGGAAATTGGCTTTACTGGTCTTACAATTACTGATGCATTAAATATGAAAGGAGTAAGTCAGTTTTATGAACCGGGAGAGGTAGATGTAAAAGCATTACTAGCTGGAAATGATGTGTTGCTTTTTGCTGAAAATGTACCCAAAGCAATTGAGGAAATAAAGAAAGCAATTAAGCAAAATAAAATCTCACAAGCTGAAATTGATTCTAGGTGCCATAAAATATTAATGGCAAAAAAATGGATGGGCTTGGATAATTATAAGGCTTTAGATGTTAGTAAAATAGCAGATGATATTATTACTATTGAAACTAATTTGCTAGATAAAAAATTAGTAAAATCTTCAATAACATTATTGCAAAATTATGATGATTTATTGCCTTTAAAGCGCTTGGATACGTTAAGGATTGCTTCAGTAAGTATTGGAGAGCAAGCCAATAATTTTCATACTATGTTAAGTAATTATGCTTCAATTACTTATTTTACAATTGCTGAAAAAGCGACTATAAGTCAGCAGGCAGTTTTATTGAATAAATTATCAAAATATAATTTAGTAATAGTTAGTGTACATAAATCCAACGCTAATGCTTGGAAATCCTATGAAATCGATAGAAAAGCAGATATTCTTATGCAATCAATTGCTATGCAGTCTAAAGTAGTAGTTCCAATTTTTGCGAATCCCTATAGTTTAAACTCTTTTTTATTTACTAATAATTTTGATGCCCTTTTGTTAGGCTATCAAAACTCAAAGATTGCACAAGAACAAGTTGCGCAAGCAATTTTTGGAGGAATAGGAATGAGCGGTAAAATTCCGGTAACTACTAAGCATTTTGAGATAAATTCAGGCATAAATACCAATGCATTAAGGATGTCTTATGTAAGTGCTGAAGAAATAGGATTTAATACTGAATTGCTTTACAAAGTAGATAGTATTGCTGAAAATGCTATTGCTCAAAAAGCAATTCCTGGTTGTCAGATTCTTATAGCAAAAGACGGTGAAATATTCTTTAACAAATCCTATGGCTTTCATACTTATGATGAAAAAATAGCGGTTAAGAACTCTGATGTATATGACATTGCATCTATTACTAAAATTGCAAGTACTGTACCGCTTTTAATGCAAATGGTGGATGATGGAAATTTGAATTTAGATGATGAATTAGGAAAATATTTGGAATTAGATTCAACTAATAAGGAACATTTAATTATTCGTGAAATTTTAGCACACCAATCAGGGCTTTATCCTTGGATTCCTTTTTACCAGCAAACTTTAGTTAAGGATTCTATTTCAGGATTAATGCAATTAAGAGATACGCTTTATAGTAAAGTGTTTAGTAAAGAATTCTCTATTAAAGTTGCAGATAATACTTATCTTCATTATTCATATCCTGACAGTATAATTGAGCAAATTATAGCTTCTGAATTATTAGAGAAGAAAGAATATCGTTATTCAGACTTGGGTTATTATTTGTTAAAACAAATCATTGAGAGTAAGTATGGAAAAGCTATTAATTCTATTGCTGCTGATGAATTCTACACTAAATTAGGAATGGAGAACTTAGGTTATTTGCCTTTAGTTAGGGTTGGAGAAGAAAGAATAGTACCAACTGAGGATGATTTTTTGTTTAGGAGTCAGTTGTTAAAAGGTTATGTGCATGATATGGGAGCAGCTATGCAAGGAGGTACAGGTGGTCATGCAGGGCTTTTTTCCAATGCTAATGATTTGGCAAAATTGATGCAGATGTATTTGCAAAATGGAGAATATGCTGGCGAAAGATACTTGTCGCAAGAAGTAGTAAGGGAATTTACAAAATGTCAATTTCCTAAAAATGAAAATAGGAGAGGAGCTGGTTTTGATAAGGCTACTTTATCTGATCAAAAAGGTGGTCCTGCAAGTGAAAATGCAAGTCAGGAAGGTTTTGGTCATTCAGGTTTTACAGGAACATTAGTTTGGGCCGATCCAAAAACTCAAATTGTTTATGTATTTTTATCCAATAGAATTCATCCTGATGCAACAAATAAAAAACTATTAACTATGGATGTGCGTACCAATATTATGGATGTAATTTTTAAAAGTGTTAATGACTAGACATTTAAAAATAGGAATTGTTTGTTATCCTACTTATGGGGGTAGCGGGGTTGTGGCTACTGAGTTAGGTATTGCTCTAGCTGATAAAGGTCATGAAGTCCATTTTATTTCTTATGATCAGCCATTTCGATTGGATTTGTATTCTGAAAACATATATTTTCATCAGGTAAATGTACCTGATTATCCATTGTTTGAATATACTCCTTATGAGCTAAACCTTACAAGTAAATTAGTTGATGTAGCCTTACATGAGAAACTAAATATATTACATGTACACTATGCAATACCTCATGCTTCTGCAGCTGTAAATGCTAAACAAATACTAGCAACTTATGGTATTCATATTCCTATTGTTACTACTTTACATGGAACAGATATAACACTTTTGGGTAAAGATAAATCATTTAAACCTGTAATCGAATATGCTATCAATCAGTCAGATGCTGTTACAGCTGTTTCTGAAGATTTAAAAGATGAAACCTTAAAAAACTTCAATATTAAGAATGAAATAAAAACGATTCCTAATTTTATTGATATGGGTTTGTATAACCAAGATTGTAATAAATCATTGCGAAATAAATTTGCAAAAAATGAAGAAGCAATTCTAGTGCATATCTCTAATTTTAGAAGAGTTAAAAGAGTGCAAGATGTTGTAAAGATTTTCGAAAAAGTAAATTCACATGTTTCATCAAAATTATTAATGATTGGAGATGGTCCGGAACGATTAAAAGCAGAGCAATTATGCCGAAAATTAGGAATCGATAGACAAGTAAAATTCTTAGGAAAATTAAAGGGTATTGAAAAAATGCTTTCTATAGCAGATATATTTGTGTTACCTTCTGAAACTGAAAGTTTTGGATTGGTTGCCCTTGAAGCAATGGCAAGTAAAGTGGCTGTAATATCTACTAACAGTGGAGGGTTGACAGAAGTTAATATTGATAAGAAAACAGGTTATTTATCTGATGTAGGTGATTTAAATAAAATGGCAAATGATACTATTCACCTATTAAAAGATACTGACAAGTTGAATGAATTTAAAAATAATGCTTTAGCGCACGCTAAAACTTTTGATTTGCCAAATATACTTCCTCAGTATGAGGCTGTTTATCAAGATCTTTCTTTCGATATAAAAAAATGAAAAAAATAGGATTAACTGGAGGGATAGGAGTTGGAAAAACTTATGTAAGTAAGATTTTTAAACAAATGGGTATTCCTGTTTTTAATGCAGATGAACAGGCGAAAATATGTATGGTTGAAGATGTAAATTTAAAGGATGCTGTAAAACTAGCTTTCGGAGAAAATATGTATTTAAAAGGAGTTCTTCAAAATGAAGCTTTAGCAAAAATTGTATTTAAGAATAATACTGCTTTAGCAAAGTTAAACGCTTTGGTTCACCCAATAGTTAAGCAAAAATTTGAGGATTGGTGTAATGTGAAATCAACCTTAATGGTTATTAAAGAATCTGCTATATTGTTTGAATCAGATTCTCATTTAGGCTTAGATGCAGTTATTTGTGTAAGTGCTCCTGAAAGTTTGAGAATTGCAAGGTTAAAGGAGCGGGATGGTTGCTCACATGAGGATATAAAAAATAGAATGAAAAAACAAATGTATCAAGTTCAAAAAGAAGAGTTAGCAGATTTTGTTATTATAAATAATGAAGAAAAATTATTACTTCCACAACTTGTAAATTTTATTAAAGAAATGGAATAATATCTCCCTTTCCTTCGCGAATTATTTCAGGATTAT
Organism: Cryomorphaceae bacterium BACL11 MAG-121001-bin54; assembly: GCA_905182255.1. Classification (GTDB taxonomy): domain Bacteria; phylum Bacteroidota; class Bacteroidia; order Flavobacteriales; family BACL11; genus UWMA-0277. The sequence goes on along the minus strand of CAJJAH010000001.1, from coordinate 27,566 downwards.
TATTTGTACAATCTATAATTGTAGATGGAATTGCATCTCCATAACCTCCATCAATTACAATATCTACTAATTTGTTAAAATGTTCGTAAATTAATTCAGGATCAGTACTGTATTCAATTAACATATCTTTGTCTTTTACTGATGTAGTCGCTATTGGATTGCCTAATTCCTTTACAATTTCCCTTGTTATATTGTTGTCAGGGATACGAATTCCAATTTCTTTTTTTGAGTTTTTGAATAGCTTAGGAATTGAGCTGTTAGCTTTTAAAATAAAGGTGTAGGGACCAGGTAATGTTTTTTTCATCAACTTGTAAGTTGAGGTCGATAATTGAGTAGTGAATGCTGCGATATGGCTTAAGTCATAACAAACAAAGGAAAGGTTATGTTTTTTTATATCTAAACCTTTTATGCGGCATACTCTTTCCATAGCTTTTTTATTATTTACATCGCAACCAATTCCGTAAACTGTATCAGTTGGGTAAATAATGACACCTCCATTTTTAAGGCAATCTACTACTTTTTTTATTTCCTTATGGTTTGGATTTTCAGAGTATATACGTAAAAACATTATGAAATAATATATTGTGTAATGAAATAGAGTATTGTTAAATCAATAAATAATAAAATTCCAAAGAGAGTTGGATTCTGATCATACAGTTCTTTTAATTTCCCCCAAATATCTTTCATTTAATAAAAGAGATGTATTTTTTCTTTCTTTTTCCATTTGGCTTGGCTAGCATACTCTGTAAAATAAATCAGGATATCTGCCTGGCTAGCATATTCTGTAAAAAAAATTTTCTTATCAGCCTGCGAAGAATACTCTACAAAAAACCATTTTCCATCATTCTTTCCTGCTTGAGAAGAATAATCCAACTTAAATACACTTAAATCTGATTGGCTTTCATATCCGACAACAAATACTTTAACATCTGCCTGGCTTGCATATTCTACTGAATATACTTTTTGGGCAGAAATATGAGTTGTGATCAAAATAGTTGCAATGGTTAATGATAATCTCATTTTGTAAATATAGAAAAAATTAGTAATTAGATATATATATTATTTTAATTCCAATACTACAATATTTTCAACATGATGAGTTTGAGGGAACATATCAACTGGTTGAATATTAATGACTTTATATTTTTCATCCATTAATGCTAAGTCACGTGCTTGAGTGGCAGAATTACAACTTACATATACAATTCGTTTAGCGCCAATCTTTAGGATTTGTTCTACAACTTTTTTGTGCATCCCATCTCTTGGAGGATCAGTAATTATCACATTAGGTATTCCATTCTTTGTAATAAATTCATCTGTAAAAATTTCTTTCATGTCACCAGTGTAGAAAGTACAGTTTTTAATGTTATTGCGTTCAGCATTTTCGTAAGCTGCTTTTATTCCTTCTTCAACAGAATCTATCCCTACTACTTTTTTGGATGATTTTGCCACATATTGTGCAATGGTTCCTGTTCCTGTATACAGATCGTACACTACATCATTTTCATCGATTTGGGCAAGTTCTTTTGTTTTACGGTACAATATTTTTGCTTGTTCGCTATTTGTTTGGAAAAATGATTTTGCTCCAATTTTAAAATGTAATCCATCCATTTCCTCCATAATATAATCCTCTCCTTTATAGCAAATAACATCTTGATCGTACATTGTGTTATTTGCTTTTTGGTTTACAATATAAAGCAATGAAGTAATTTCTGGGAAAGAGATTTTGAGGTGTTCCATCAATAGGTTAATATTCTTTTTATTATTTTCATAGAATTGAACTAATACCATCAAATCATTAGTGGATGAGGTCCTGACCATTAAGTTTCTTAATAACCCTAGTTGGTTTCTAATGTCAAAATAAGTTAGTTTGTTTTTATCAGCAAATTGCTTTACCGATAGACGAATAGCATTAGAAGGGTTTTTTTGTAGGTGACAATTGTTAAGATTAATTACTTTATCGAACATTCCAGGAACATGAAATCCAAGGGCATCTTTATCTTTAATTTCTGATTCTGATTGCACTTCCTCTATGGTTAACCACCTTTTGTTGGAAAAAGTAAATTCCATTTTATTTCTGTAAAAATATTCTTCATCACTTCCTAATATTTCCGAGTAGAGAGGTAGTTCAATTCCTCCAATTCTTTTAAGGTTGTTTAATACCTCATTTTGTTTGAATTCTAGCTGAGATTCATATTTCATATTTTGCCACTTGCATCCTCCACAAGTGCCAAAATGTTCGCATTTAGGATTTGTTCTTCTTTTTGAATAGGTATGGATTTTTTCAATTCGAGCTTCCCAAAATTTCTTTCTTCTTTTAAAAACTGTAATATCACAAATATCCCCTGGTACACCACCTTGAACAAAAATTGCTATCCCATCATGTTTAGCTACTGATTTCCCTTTGTTCGCAGTATCAATTATTTCAATATTTTCTATTAAAATAGGCTCTCTTCTTTTTTGTCTTCCCATTCGGCAAAAGTAGAGATTTACTAATTAATTCTACTATATTTGCACTTCCTAAAATTTAATAAATGAAAACATCAGCAGAATATATAGAATTAGAAGATAAGTATGGAGCACACAATTATCACCCACTTCCAGTCGTTTTGGCAAAGGGAGAAGGTGTTTTTGTATGGGATGTAGAGGGTAAAAAATATTATGATTTTCTTTCTTCTTACTCAGCAGTAAACCAGGGTCATTGCCATCCAAAAATTGTAGAAGCACTTAAAGAACAAGCTGATACTTTAACGCTTACTTCTAGAGCATTCCATAATGATGTATTAGGAAAGTATGAAGAATTTGTAACAAAACTTTTTGGCTATGATAAGGTTTTACCTATGAATACTGGAGTTGAAGGAGGTGAGACTGCTAATAAATTAGCTCGAAAATGGGGTTATATAAAAAAGGGAATTGAAAAAAATAAAGCTAGAATTATTTTTGCTAAAGGAAATTTTTGGGGGAGAACACTTGCTGCAATTTCTAGTTCTGACGATCCTTCTTCTTACGAAGGTTTTGGTCCTTTTATGCCTGGATATGATTTAATTCCATATAACGATCTTGAAGCCCTAGAAACTGAACTTAAAGATTTTAATGTTTGCGCTTTTATGGTTGAACCAATTCAAGGTGAAGCTGGAGTAGTTGTACCTGATGAAGGATATCTGCAGGGTGTTAGGAAATTGTGTGATAAATATAATGTTTTATTTATTGCTGATGAAGTTCAAACTGGTATTGCCCGTACAGGTAAGATGCTCGCCTGTGACTATGAAGATGCCCGCCCAGATTTGTTAATTCTTGGTAAAGCTATTTCTGGGGGAGTTTTCCCAGTATCTGCTGTATTAGCAGATGATGAAATTATGCTTTGTATTCAGCCTGGAGAGCACGGATCTACTTTTGGAGGGAATCCTCTTGCTTGTAAGGTAGCTCAGGCTGCACTTGAAGTGGTTTTGGATGAAAAACTTGCTGAAAATGCATATCGATTAGGAAAAATATTTAGAAGAGAACTCCGAGATTTTAATAACGACATGATAACTCTAGTGAGAGGTAAAGGTTTACTTAATGCTATTGTGATAAAGCCTAAAAATGGAAAAGAAGCATGGGATGTATGTTTAAAATTAAGAGATAACGGGTTATTGGCAAAACCAACTCATGGAAATATCATTCGTTTTGCCCCTCCTTTGGTAATTACTGAAGAGCAATTAATGATATGTATCCGTATCATTAAGAAAACCATTCTTTCTTTTTAAAAATATATATTGTATGAAAGCTAAATTGGTATGGACTTTTAGTGGTGAAGGGTCATTAAAAATTGCTGAACATCACGTTCTACATTTAAAATATTTTTGTGAGATAGAGAAAGTTGATGTTATGGAGTTTGGGACAGAAAAGCAAACAGAATTTACTTCAATAGCTTTTATGATTGTTCAAAAAGAGTTGGTAGATACCTTACGGCAAACTTTAAAGCCTCACAAAGGCTTTTTGGTTGAATAATTAAATAACCATTTTCTTTCGTATTTTTACATTATGTATTCGGCTATCCTTATTTCACATATTGTTATTAGTATTTTACTAATTTTATTATCGGTTTATATAGTAATGCGTTCTGTATTTGGGTTATTCGGGAAAGTTAATTTTTCTGTATTTCAAGACATAAAGTTGCCAATTATTGCAGTTATTTTTTTGTATTTAGAACTTATTTTAGGAGTTTTGCTATATGCAATTTACATTAATAAATTAGAGTTCCTAATAACTCAGGCAAATGCTAATGCGTATTTTTCAGCTCGTTTTTGGGCAGTTGAGCATGCCATACTTATGTTATTTGCTATAATATTTGGTCATTTAGGATTAGTATATGCTAAAAATTTAAAAGATGATATGAAGAAGTTTAAAAAAAACTTCTTGTATTTCGGTCTATCCTTTGTACTTATTTTTATTTCAATTTCTATGAACATGTTTCGCAATGCTTAAAAAACATAATATATTATTAGTTGAGGATGAATTGGAATTAGCTAGATCAACTATTTCTTCTTTATCAAAGAATGGGTTTTCACCCTTTCATGCTAAAAATTTAAAATCGGCTAGAAAGTTATTAAAACAAGAAAAATTTACTGCCGTACTTTTAGATTTAGGTTTGCCTGATGGGGATGGGATGTCCTTGATAAAAGAAATAAAAAATACTAAAATTGAAATTGGCTTGATTATTGTTTCTGCAAAAGATGCTTTGGAAAATAAAGTACAAGGCTTAGAATTAGGAGCGGATGATTATTTAACTAAGCCCTTCTTTTTTTCAGAATTGAATGCTCGTTTAAAGTCAGTCATAAGAAGATTGAACTTAGAAGAAAATAGGCAGTTAACTATTAATGAAATAACTTTATTTCCTGAAGAAATGCGCACAATGATTCATGGCGAAATGGTAGAGCTGACAGGAAAAGAGTTTGGTTTGCTTTTATATTTTTTTTCCAACCCTAACAGAGTGATTTCTAAAACTACTTTAGGGGAGTTTATGTCATCTAGCTATGATGATTATGGTTTTAGTGATGATGTAGTTTATACGCACATTAAAAATTTAAAAAAGAAAATTGCAAATAATGGAGGCAATGACTATATCAAAAATATTTATGGAGTAGGTTATAAATTTACTTTAGAATGAAATTATTAACTAAAACTTCACTTAATTTTATCTCAGCTTCAGTTATTTTCTTTCTTCTTGGAAGTGTAGCTATGTATTTTTCAGTACGTAACATTATTGCCGAGGATCTTCAGAAACGACTGTTACAAGAAAAAAAAGAGTTTTTTTTTAATGCTGATAAAAATAAACTTAATGACTTAAAGTCAAAATTAGTGTTTATTCAAATCACTGACAAGGATATAGGATATTCCTTTTCAGACACTGTTCTAATTGTAAATAATTCGTACATACTTTATCGAAAACTAACATTTTCTTATTTGGTTAACGAACAATATTACATTATAAGTATTTTGAAAAACCAAAGTCACAGTGATTTACTAATTAAAAAAATAGTAATTATGAATGTTGGTTTTGCTATGTTATTTTTTTTAATTATGTTTTTTGTAAATAGGCATTCTATCAAAAGTGCACTTAGTGTTTTTTATAGTACTATCCGTAAGTTAGAAGATTTTGAGCTTAGTAAAATTCAATCTTTATCACTTGAAGCAGCTGAAGTTCAGGAAATAAAAAAACTAAATGAAGTGTTTGAAAAAATGGCTACACAAATTTATAATGATTTTGAAGCACAGAAGGAATATACTGAAAATGTATCTCATGAATTACAAACTCCTCTAGCAATTATAAGTTCTAAAGCAGATGAGCTAATGCAAGGCGAAAATCTTTCTAAAGAACAGATGGAGCAATTAGCTCTACTTTTGGAAACGACTAATAGATTATCAAAAATAAATCAGGCACTTATTTTTCTCACTAAAATAGATAATCGTTTTTATACTCAAGAAGCCACCTTTTCCTTAAATGATTTAATTAAAGAAAAATTACAAATTTTTGATGTTCCAATTAAAGAAAAAGATTTGAAGTTAGAAATAGATTTGTTTGAGATTACTCATATTTACATGAACCCTTATTTGGCTGAAACTTTAATTATTAACCTAATTAAAAATTCTATTATACATAATGCACGTGGAGGTGTTCTGCGTGTTCACTTAAGTAATAATGTTTTGACTTTCTCTAATAGTGGATCTCCACTTTCATTCCCTGAAAAGGACATATTTAAAAGATTTATTAGAAGTGAGAATAGCAAAAAAAATCTAGGTATAGGACTTTCAATTGTTCAGAGGATTTGTGAGTTATATACTTTTAAAATTACTTATAGTTATATTAGTGAACATCAATTTAAAATAATTTTTAAAAATAAATAATGAATATACAAGAATTAATTAATGACAAGGCGGTCACTATTGTGGATGTAAGAACAGAAGCAGAATTTTTAGAAGGGAATGTAAATGGTTCTATAAATATTCCTTTGAATGAAGTAGTTGATAGAATCATGGAGTTAAAAGCAATGCAGCCTTTAGTTTTATGTTGTCTTTCTGGAGGAAGAAGTGGTCAAGCTACAGATTTTTTGCAAGCTCAGGGTTGTAATGATGTGCATAATGGAGGAGGTTGGGAAATGGTTGCTTCCCAGAAAAAATAAAAATGAAGGTACAACAGATTTATACGAATTGTTTATCGCAGGGTGCTTATTATATTGAAAGTAATGGCCAGGCTGCTATAATTGATCCTTTACGAGAAGTGGATTCATATATTGAAATGGCGTCAGAAAGAGGAGCTAAAATTAAATATGTTTTTGAAACGCATTTTCATGCAGATTTTGTGGGCGGACATCTTAGCTTGGCAAAACAAACAGGTGCTCAAATTGTATTTGGGCCTACAGCAAAAACTGATTTTGAAGCTATTATTGCTAAAGATAATCAAATATTTGAAATAGGAAATATAAGCATTAAAGTCTTGCATACACCAGGGCACACTATGGAAAGTTCTTGTTATTTATTAAGTGATGAACAAGGAGAAAATAAAGCTATTTTTACAGGAGACACCTTATTTTTAGGAGATGTAGGTAGGCCTGATTTAGCACAGAATTCAGAACTAACTAAGCAAGATTTAGCAGAAAATTTATTTGATAGCTTGAGAACAAAAATAATCTCATTATCTGATGATGTAATTGTTTATCCTGGGCATGGAGCTGGTTCGGCTTGTGGAAAAAAAATGAGTATGGAAACTGTAGGAACAATTGGGCATGAGAAAGCGACTAATTATGCTTTGCGTTCTGATATGACTAAGCAAGAGTTTATAGATGAATTATTGGATGGGATTTTACCTCCACCAGCTTATTTTTCTGAAAATGTTAGGTTGAATATTCAAGGACCTTCGTCTGTTGATATGGTTATTAAAAGAGCTTTAAAGCCTCTTGCTTTATCGGATTTTAAAAAAAATTTATCAAATAAAAATACAATTATTTTAGATGTTCGTCATCAAAAAGAATTTGTAAAAGGTTTTATTCCAAATTCTATTTTTATTGGAATTGATGGAGGTTTTGCTCCTTGGGTAGGGGCTATTATTAAAACTGTTGATATATCAATTTTATTGGTATGTGATAAGGATAGGTTACAAGAAACAGCTACTCGATTATCACGTGTTGGTTTTGATAATATACTTGGACATTTGCAGGGTGGTATTAATGCTTGGGATGTAAATGACTTAGACACTATGCAATCTATTTCATCTGAAAATTTTGCAAGCATTTATAAGAAAAATAATGCTATTCATATTGTTGATGTACGTAAAGCTAGCGAATACAATAGTCAGCATATTAGCGGTGCTCAGTTGGCTCCTTTAGGTAACTTGGATAAGCAGCACGATAAATTTACTACAATAAATGAAAACTTTGTGCACTGTGCAGCAGGTTATCGATCAGTTATTGCTGGTTCATTGCTAAAAAAACAAGGAATTAACAACGTCATTAATGTTGAGGGAGGCTTTGGTGCTATTAAAGAAACAGCTATTCCTTTAACTGATTTTATTTGTCCTACAACTTTATAAAATATGGGTAAGGAGCATTGGGAAAATATATATGCAACTAAAGGCATGCAAGAAGTAAGTTGGTTTCAAAAAGTCCCTACAACTTCTTTAGAATTAATTAATCAAGTTGCTAAAAATAAGCAGGAAGCAATTATTGATATTGGAGGTGGTGATGGATTTTTGGTTGATAATTTACTTGAATCAGGGTATACGAATATTACAGTTTTAGATATTTCCAAAAATGCAATTGATAGAGCCATAAAACGATTAGGAAAGTTAGCTGAAAAAGTAAAATGGATAGTTGCTGATATTACTGAATTTGTTCCTAAGCAAGAATATGCTATTTGGCACGATAGGGCAGTGTTTCATTTCTTAACCAAACAAAAAGATAAAGAAAACTATCGTGAATTATTGAATTCTGCTGTTGATAGTTATTTTATTTTAGCTACTTTTTCAAATTATGGGCCAAGTAAATGTAGTGGATTGGAGGTTTGCAGTTATGATAAGAAGGAAATGCATGCTTTTTTCTCTGTTAATTTTAGTGTAGTAAGTTCCTTTATATATGATCATCCAACTCCATTTGGAACGTATCAGAGCTTTTTATTTTCAGTATTTAATAAGATGAACGAATAAGAGCTAACTTTTTATTGTTTAAAAAAGATAAATATGATGCATATTGTTATATTTTTGTAGAAAATTAAAATATATGAAAATAAATAAATTCTATTTGACTCTAGCATTATCAATGATATCCCTTTTTACTTTTGCTCAATGTCCTACAGGGCAGACTGAAGTTACCATTGATGTAAGTACAGATAATTGGGGGTTTGAAGTTTATTGGGAGTTAGCCCCTACAGGTACTAATTGTGGTAGTTCTGCTTCACTTTTTATTGGAGGTAATAATAATGTTGGTTGTAATGCTAACAACGTAAATTCTGGAGGTTATGCTAATAATACTGTAATTTTTGAAGGTCCTTGGTGCTTAGTAGATGGTGCTAGTTATGATATTATATCTCGTGATAGTTATGGTGATGGAGGTGCTACTTTTGTTACTAATATTGGTTCTTGGCCTATGTACAATTTTTCTGCATCTTCATTTAATGAAACATTTACTTTCTCAGTAGTTCCTCCTGCTCCAATTGATGGGGCGATGCTGGAAATTAAAACTCCATCTTATATTTTAGCGGGGAACATTAATTTAGAAGCAAAAATTAAAAATCTAGGATCTAACACTATTAATTCTATGGACGTTAGCTACACAATTAATGGTGGTGCTATTGTTAATCAGAATCTATCTGGGTTAAGTATTTATGCTCTTACATCATATGATTTTATTCATCCTACAGTATGGACACCATCTTCTACTGGAACTTATACTGTTGAGTTATGGATTTCCAATATTAATGGGCAAGGTGTAGATGCAGTGCCATCTAATGACAATTTAATAAAAACAATTAATGTAAAGGATCCTATTCCAAATATTATTCCTTCTTACACATCACTTAATAACACTTTTACATATGATGTTATAGTAAACGCTAGTAATCAAATTGATCATCCTAGAGATTTAGATTTTCATCCTAATGGAGACTTATGGATTACAAATACTGGAACTGAAAACTCAGGAGGTAGTACGGTAAAAGTGACAAATCCTGCATTATCTTCTCAGAACTCACTTTGGGAACAAGATGGAAATGCATGGCACTTTATGTCTTTGCCTTCAGGAATTGCATTTAGTGATAATGGTAATTTTGCAACTTCAACTTCTGTCTTAGATGCTAATCATGGTGGAAATCAATTTACGGGTCCTACATTATGGTCCTCAGACCCTTTAATTTATGCTAAAGATGCAGGGCCTGGAACTAATGGGTCTCATTTAGATATGTTACATGCAAGTCCATACTCCATGGGAATTGCTTCTGAAAAAGACAATATTTTTTGGGTTTATGATGATTATAGTAATGATGTAGTTCGTTATGATTTTGCAGAGGATCATGGTCCTGGAAATTCTGATCATGATGATGGAGAATTAATAAGATATCAAGGTATGGGGCTTAGTGCTATTAACCAAGATATTGTTAATCATTTAGTGTTAGATGAAGATAAAAAGTGGCTATATTTTGTTGATGGCGGTAACCAAAGAGTGTTGCGATTAAATATTACAACTGGAACTGCTATTCCTGCACCTTCTTCATTTTTACAACAAGAAGTTCTAGCTTCATACCAAAAGATGAATGCTTTTGATTGGGAGGAAGTAGTAATAACAGGTTTAATTCAGCCTGCAGGAATTGATATTATTGATAATAGGTTAGTGGTTACTGACCATAGTAATGGTGATATTGTTTTTTATGATGTAAATACTATTCCTGCAATTGAAATTGGTAGAATACAAACCAATGAGCCTGGAATTATGGGTGCTGTAATTGGTCCTAATGGAAAGCTTTGGTATGCTAATGCAACTTTAAATAAGGTTGTGAAAATTGAACCTTCCACTATTATTGCCGCTATTAAGGAAAACCAATTGGTTATAAGTGGAAACCGTTTATATCCTAATCCAGTATCAAATGTCATAAATTTTACTTCAGAAGCTAATCTTGTATCAGTATTTGATTTGAATGGTAAATTAATATTATCAACAAACAATAATACCAACGCTATTGATGTTAGTATATTGAATAATGGAGTTTATATTATTGATGTAGATGGTGTTAAATCTAAATTTATAAAAAATTAACATGAGGTTGAAGGAAATATTTCAAGTAGTTTTTTCTATTGTAATGGCAGTATTTATACTGTCTGTTTCAATGGGAATTAATATTTCCAAAATGAAATGTGATGAAGCTGGAACTGTATACTTAGGCACTCAAGTGCCTTCTTGCAGTGAGGAAAATGAACTGATTTGTAATGATGAGCAAGAGAAAATATCTTGTTGTATGATTGTTGTGAACAAATCATGTTGCACTGAAACTAACGATAAATCCTGCGCAAGTAGTACTCAAAATATTCATTATGATTTTGAAACTATATTAACTGTTTTTGATCTTGATTTATCAAAAAAAAATAGTTTATTTTCTTCATTGACCTCTTATGGAAGTAAATCGTATTTTGCAAAAGCTAATAATTATTTTAGTGGTATTCCACCACCAAAACTTAATAAACCTTATTTAGCTCAAATACAGTCATTTTTACTATAGAATTAACTCTTGTTGACTAGAGTTTTAATTTTATACGTTAAAAATGCAAAAAATAATAATTATTGCGATAGTGCTTATTGCAAATATTGACACAAAAGCACAAGATTACCTGAAGGGAAAAGTTGTTGAAATAGTTAAGGATGGTTCAGAAGTTCCAATTCCTGGAGCTAATGTGTACTGGCAAGGTACTACGATTGGTGCTGGTACACTTCGAGATGGAGATTTTTCGATTGTTGAGCCAACTGTATTTCCTGCAACTATAGTTGTGAGTTTTGTGGGCTATCAACAATATACTCAGCTTATAGAGGCTAATACTTACCTGCAGATATACCTCACTCCATCCCTTGAACTGAAAGAGGTAAACGTGAAGGGGAAGATCAATACAACTAAGTTTTCTACAGTTAACTCTATTAATATGCAAACCCTTTCAGCTGGAGAGCTAGAAAAGGCTGCCTGTTGTAATCTTTCTGAAAGTTTTAGTACTAACGCTACAGTTGATGTTAATTTTACTGATGCTGTTTCGGGAGCTAGGAAAATTCAAATGTTAGGTTTGGATGGAGCTTATACTCAGATAACCCAAGAAAACATGCCATTAATAAGAGGAATTTCCTCAGCTTATGGTCTAAGTTATGTGCCCGGTACTTGGATAGAGTCAATTCAGATTATAAAGGGTAGTGGTTCAGTTGTGAATGGTTTTGAATCCTTTGCCGGGCAGATTAATTTAGAATATTATAAGCCAGAATCAGCTCCTAAATTATTTTGGAATGGTTATACTAATGGTCATGGAAAGCTAGAAAATAATTTATTGTTTGCTAAAAAATATGGAGCTTGGAAGAGTAATCTTTTTACACATGTTAATTATTTTGATAAAGAGCTTGATAATAATAAGGATGGGTTCTTAGATCTTCCAAAAGTAACTCAATTCAATGTGCTTAATAGATGGGAATATAAGGATAATAATTATCACATTGGTTTTACAGTAAGAGGTTTAGTTGAAGATAGGTTAGGAGGAACTATTGAAAATACGCTTAATCCTTATGATGTTAATATTCATAATGACTTATTAGAATTTACATCAAAAACAGGAGCTATTCAGCCAAACAATCCAGGTAAAAGTGCCGGTTTGCAAACTTCTTTCAGAAGGCATAATCAAAAAGCTATTTTTGGAGAGAATGAATATAAAGGTTTGCAGGAAAGTGCTTATTTTAACCTTATCAGACAAACTTATATTGGTAGTACTAACCATAAATTGAAATATGGTTCAAGTTATTATGCTGATAGATATACCGAGAGTGTTGCGGGTAATATTGATACTGATTTTAAGAATAACGTAAGAGTAGATTTGATGACAGGATTTTTTTCAGAGTATTCTTACAAATGGGGTGAAAGTTTTAATCTTACATCTGGAATACGTGCAGATTATTACAATAATTCTGAAGAAATAAATTATTTACCAAGGTTGAATATGAAATACAATCCAACAGAAAAAATGGCAATTCGTTTTTCAGCTGGAAAAGCTTTTCGTGTAGCTAATGTAATCGTTGAAAATGCTTCTTTTTTAGCATCCAACAGAGAGATTTCAGTTGGTAATTTAAAACCTGAAATTGCTTGGAATTATGGAGCGAACATTACGTATTGTTTTTATCTTTTTGGAAGAGAAGGTACAATTAATGCAGATGCTTACCATACTGATTTTGAAAATCAAATTGTGGTTGATATTGAAAATCAAAATGAGTTATCATTTTATAATTTAGAAGGAGAATCCTATGCAACGAGTATGCAATTGGATTTTGCTTATGAGTTGTTTGACCGTTTTGATGTAAAGATGGCTTATAAGGTAAATGATGTAAAGAGCACCTATGATGATGAGGGAATTAAAGAAACTCCGCTTACTCCAAAAGATAGAGCATTATTAAATTTTGCTTATGCTACTAATTTTGATAAATGGATGTTCGATGTTACGGCTAATTATGTAGGTGAGAGTAGGGTTCCTAATCATAATCTAATTCCTGTTAAAGTAGGTGTTTCTGATGATTTTTCAGATCCATTTTACTTGTATAATGCTCAGATAACTAAGAAATTCCGGAAATTTGATGTGTATGTTGGGGGAGAGAATTTACTAGGCTATACTCAGGATAATCCGATATTGGATTCCAGAAAACCAACTTCTTCAGCTTTTGATGCGTCATTAATTTATGCGCCAATAAATGGACGAATGATATATGCAGGATTTAGATTTAAAATTAAATAATAATTAAATAAATAATAACATGAAAAAAATATTCATTGCCGTATTTAGTATTTTAACTATAAATGCTTGGGCCCAAAAAGAAACAGTACAAATTAAAACTTCAGCAGAATGTGTTGCTAATTGTTGTAAAGATAGGATTGAAGAAGAAATGCAGTTTACAAAAGGAGTTACTGCAGTAAATTTGGAGTTAGAAAGTCAAGTTTTAACAGTTACTTTTAAAACGAAAAAGAACTCAGTTGAAAATATACGCGCAATTATTTCAAATCTTGGTTATAATGCTGATGATGTAATGGCAAACGAGAGTGCTCATAATGCTTTACCTAATTGTTGTCAAAGTCTTAATTTTTCAAAACCAAAAATTAAAAAATTTCAATTGAAAAAGTTTGATTAAATTTTACAGTAAGCATTTTTTTAATTTTTTCACATCATTTTATTTATAATATCTATTGCTGATTCTGCAATTACTGTACCGGGGCCAAACACGCCACTTACTCCAGCATTGTATAGGTAATCATAATCTTGCTGAGGAATTACACCTCCTGCTATTACTAAAATATCATCACGACCATATTCTTTTAGGGCTGTAATTACTTGAGGAACTAATATTTTGTGTCCTGCTGCTAATGAGGATATTCCTAGAATATGAACATCATTTTCAACCGCTTGTTTGGCTGCTTCCTTTGGGGTTTGAAAAAGAGGGCCAACATCAACATCAAAACCTAAGTCTGCAAATGAAGTTGCTATCACTTTTGCTCCTCTATCGTGTCCATCCTGTCCCATTTTGGCAATCATAATTCTTGGTCGTCTTCCTTTCTTTACTGCAAACTCATCCGACAAGGTAACGGCTTTTTTAAAGATCTCATTGTTTTGTATTTCCATTTTGTATACTCCTGAAATAGTTTGATTTTTTGCAATATATCTCCCAAATACTGTTTCCATAGCATCCGATATTTCTCCTAGGGTTGCTCTTTCTCTTGCTGCTGTTACTGCCAGTTCCAATACGTTTCCTGTATTGTTTTTACAAGCTAAAATAAGTGCATTTAAGGATGCTTTTACTTTTTCACTATCTCTGCTTGCTTTTATGCTATTTAGCCTTTCAATTTGTAATTTTCTAACACTAGTATTGTCAACTTCCAATATTTCAAGCTCTTTATCTTCTTTGGATAGGCGATTCGTATTTACACCAACAATAATATCCTTACCACTATCAATTCTTGCTTGTTTTCTTGCAGCAGCTTGTTCGATTCTCATCTTTGGAATTCCTGTCTCAATTGCTTTTGTCATACCACCAAGTTCTTCTATCTCCTGAATGTGTTTCCAAGATTTTTCAGCTATCTCCTGTGTCAATTTTTCTACATAGAAAGAGCCACCCCACGGATCAACTGTTTTGCAAATTCCTGTTTCATTTTGCAAATATATTTGAGTGTCTCTAGCAATTTTTGCTGAAAAATCTGTTGGTAATGCAATGGCCTCATCTAAAGCATTGGTGTGTAAACTTTGTGTTCCACCCATTACAGCTGCCATTGCCTCTATACATGTTCGGGTAATATTATTAAAAGGATCTTGTTCTGTTAAGCTCCAGCCACTAGTTTGGCAATGTGTACGTAAGGCTAATGATTTCGGATTTTTTGGATTGAATTCTTTCACCATTTTTGCCCAAAGCATTCTTGCAGCTCTCATTTTAGCAATTTCCATAAAGTGATTCATTCCTATTCCCCAAAAGAAAGATAATCTTGGTGCAAACGTATCAATTTCCATTCCTGAAGCAATTCCTGTTCTTATATACTCTAATCCATCAGCTAGAGTGTAAGCTAATTCAATATCAGCTGTAGCACCCGCTTCCTGCATGTGATACCCTGAAATAGAAATACTATTATATTTTGGCATATTATTTGAAGTGTACTCAAAAATATCCGAGATAATACGCATAGAATGTTGAGGTGGATAGATATAGGTGTTACGCACCATAAATTCTTTTAGAATATCATTCTGTATAGTTCCTGAAAGTTTTTCTAAGGATACTCCCTGTTCCTGAGCAGCTACAATATAGAAGGCTAAAATGGGTAAAACGGCTCCATTCATAGTCATTGAAACAGACATTTTATCTAGTGGAATCTGATTGAATAGAATTTTCATATCCTCAACAGAATCAATAGCAACTCCCGCCATACCAACATCGCCAACTACTCTTTCATGATCGGAATCATATCCTCTGTGAGTAGCTAAATCAAAGGCTACTGAAAGTCCTTTTTGGCCAGCAGCTAAGTTTTTTCTGTAAAACTTGTTAGATGCTTCTGCTGTCGAAAATCCTGCATATTGCCTTATTGTCCAAGGGCGCATAACATACATAGTAGAATATGGACCTCTTAAGCTTGGTGCTATTCCAGCAACAAAATCTAAGTGTTCAACTTTTTTAACATCTTGTTTTGTATATTGACTTTTAATTTCAATTTGTTCAGGGCTTATCCAAGTTGGCTTGTTGTTAATTTCTTCTTTGTTAGTATTTTTTAAGTTATATTCTTTTAATAATTCATTTACTAAATAATCAATATAATATGCCCCTTTTGTTGGGTCACTTACTTTATCTAAATAACTTTCTTGCCTAAGTATAGTCTGCTGATTTCGTGCAATTCTTTCGGAAAATTCTGTTGGCATTTCAAAGCTATGGTTGTAAGAGTTAATCATAATTGCATCGGCTCCTCCAAAAATTGCAGACATACATTCTGTAGTACTTCTAAGAATATTATTATAAGCATATTTTTGTTCTTTATTACTTAGTGAACTTGAGGTGAAAATAAATGGAGTAGTGCCTGTTTTTTGCTCCCAGAGTATTCTAAATGCTTTAAGTTTAGCAATCTCTAAAAAATAGTTACTACTTATTTCAAAGTGAAATTGGATATCTTTTTTCTTAGCAATCCCTTTTTCAAAAGCATTAGCAATCTCTTCTTTAGCTGATTTTCCTTCCCCAAAAATTGTACTTAATAAATTAGTGTTTACAATTCCGTGAAAAGCACCTCTTATATTTTTTCCTTTTGAGTATTCCTCCCATTGGTTTATGAATTCGGAATCATAATCTTTAAAATCAATTCGGATGTATTCTATTTCAATATCTTTTAGTAAAACTGCTAGGTTGTTTGGATTAGTGAAGCATAAGCCACTTACATTATTTTGTAGTGCTTCTAATGCTCTTTTATTTCCTTCTTTAGGATTTTTGGCATTAATAAGCTGATAGCATTCCCAGTCTTCAGGAAAAGAACTGTTGAAAATAGGAGTGTTGTCATTAGCATGATAAATAGGAGAAATTTCAATTCCTTGGTCGTCTGAAACTAATTTATCATTATAATCAGCTCCTTTAAGGTCAGTTGATATTTTCTCAATCCATTCCTTTTTTGTTGTAATATTAAATGCTGAAAATAATTTATTCATTTTCTTTTTCTCTTATAATGAATATATCTTCATTTTCTTTTTTCATTAAAAACTTTTCTCTTGCAAATCTTTCTTGCTCAGCAGGGTCATTTTGCAACTTATATAATTCAGTGCTATCTGATTTGATTTCTTTAATATAGAATTCTTTTTGAATCTTTAAATCATCAACTGTATTCTTAATTTTACTTTGATTAATTAAATTATAATCATCTATAAAAACGATCCATAAAATGAATAATAAAAATAAAATAAGATATTTATTTCTTAAAGGTTTTGGTAGTTTTTTAATTATGTGCTGAATTCTATCCATTAGGCAAATATAGAAAATTACTTACGCTAAATATATGGTAATAAAATTTCTTGTTTAAGAGAGTAGAAATATAGACGGTTGTTTGTGTATATCTACTTTTGTTTGTTTCCATTCTTCAATAGTTTTAGTCTGAATAAATTCAGTTTTTGAAGTAATATTTGCCGCAATACATAATCTTGTTTTCTTATTGCATTGTGCTTTTAAAGTATCTAATAATTGATTATTTCTATAAGGAGTTTCCATAAAAATTTGAGTTTGTCCAGTCTTTTTTGCCAAACTTTCTAAGTTACGAATTGCTCTATTACGCTCTCCTTTATCAATTGGCAGGTAGCCTGTGAATGCAAAATTTTGCCCACTCATCCCCGAACTCATTAATGCAAGTAGGATAGAGGATGGGCCAACTAAAGGTACTACCTCAATCTGAAAGTCATGGGAATATGCTACAATTTTTGAACCAGGATCAGCAATACAGGGTAAGCCAGCTTCTGAAAGTAATCCGACGTTTTCTCCATTTAAAATATGAGGTAGGAAATCTTCCTCTAAGCTAAGTGTATCATGTTTTCCATAGGCATAAAAAGTCGTATTATCAATATCCTTTTCTCTGTAAATTTTCTTGATATGTCTTCTGGCAGTTCTTATGTTTTCAACAATAAAAATATTTATTTCTTTAATATAATTTGTGATGATAGAAGGTAAGACGGCTTCTTGTGAGTCGTCACTTAAAACTGTTGGTATTAGATATAATTTTCCTTTATTCAATGTTTTGTATTATTTTTTCACATGCTTTGTCAAGCATGTTGTATACTTCTTGAAAGCCATTCTCTCCGCCATAATATGGGTCGGGTACTGACTGATGAGTATTTGGATTAATTTCATTCAAAATCATCCTTATTTTATTGCGTTCTGTTTCGTTAGAAGCTAAGCTAATAAGGTGAGTGTAATTATTAGTATCCATAGCATAGATAATGTCAAATTTATCAAAATCTGCTCTTGAAAATTGCCTAGCTCTTTGTTGATTTAAATCAATAGTGTATTTATTGGCAATTTCAATGGATCGAATATCAGGTTGTTTTCCAATATGATATGCAGCTGTTCCAGCAGAATCTACTTCTAGATTAAGATGTTTTCCTTTAGACCAAAGTATTCCTTCTGCAAGTGGCGAACGGCAAATATTTCCTAAACAAACCATTAGGATTTTCATATTTTATGAAAGCGTTAGCTTTTTCTCAATGTCAGAAATGTATCCTTTGAAACGCTTGTCAGTATCAGCTAAGTTATTGACTGTCTTGCACGCATGTAGTACAGTAGCGTGGTCTTTATTGCCACAATGTTTCCCAATCATAGCTAAAGAGTTTTTTGTCATTTGTTTAGAAAAATACATTGCTAATTGACGACATTGTACAATTTCTCTTTTCCTAGTTTTTGATTTCATAGTTTCAATAGGAATATCAAAATAATCACAAACAACTTTTTGAATATAATCAATAGAAACTTCTCTTACAGTATTTTTAACAAATTTATCAAGCATATTTTTAGCTAGATCAATTGTAATTTCTTTTCTATTTAAAGAGGATTGGGCTAATAATGAAATTAATGCACCTTCTAATTCTCTAACGTTTGTAGTGATTGAGTATGCAATGTATTCTACTACTTCATAAGGGATGTCAATGCCGTCTTTTTTAATTTTCTTTTTTAAGATAGCTAATCTTGTTTCTAGGTCAGGTGACTGTAAGTCAGCTGACAGCCCCCATTTAAAACGAGATAATAATCTTTGTTCCATCCCAACAATATCAACTGGAGCTTTGTCAGAAGTTAATATAACCTGTTTTTTGTTTTGATGTAGGTGATTGAAGATATGGAAGAAAACATCTTGTGTTTTTTCTTTTCCGCAAAGGAATTGTACGTCATCAATAATTAAGACATCAATAGATTGGTAGAAGTGAACAAAGTCATTTCTCTTGTTATCCTTAATTGCATCAACAAATTGTGTTAAGAATTTGTCAGCAGAAACATATAATACAATTTTTTCAGGGTGGTTATTCTTCACTTCAATACCTATAGCGTTAGCTAAGTGAGTTTTCCCAAGTCCTCCTGATCCATAAATAAATAGTGGATTAAAAGATGTTCCTCCCGGGTTTTGTGAAACAGCAAATCCTGCAGAACGTGCTAGGCGGTTGCATTCACCTTCAATATAGGCGTCAAATGTGTATGACTCATTTAATTGTGGATTTATATTTATTTTTTGTAATCCAGGAATTATAAAAGGATTCCTAATAGAAGAGCTGTTCATGCTCATTGGTATACTGATAGGGTTATTTTTTACATCGGCTTGTCCACTACTTGGTACTTTAGAAATATAAGGTTTTTTGTCTGATGAATTTTCAAGTAAGATGTTATACTCTAACTTAGCATCTTTGCCTATTTCCCTCATAATTGTTTTTTTCATTAGAGTTAGATAATGTTTTTCCAGCCACTCAAAACAAAACTGACTAGGAACTTGTATTGTAAGTGTTTTTTCTTCAAGTGCAACTGCTTTGATAGGTTTGAACCAGGTCTTAAAGTTTTGTGCAGTTACATTGTCTCTAATGATTGTTAGGCAGTTATTCCAAACGTCTTGATAACTTTTTTCTTGCATTTTGTGGTCTTGATTTGTCTTTTAGTAATTCATTTTAAGTTCTGGTCTATACTTTTTGATTTGAGCAAATATGAAGAACTTATCGTTAATAAAAAAGAAAATTTGCACTTGACTTTGTATTTTTTTTTACAGAGGGACATTATCAGGTAAGAGATTTTGTTTAAAACTTTTTAAAAGTCATATTATTATGCGTTTTCGGAGCTATTTTTAATAAATATTGATCTTCCAAAAACTTTTTTTAAACTATCATTTTGACTAAAATGATAATCTATCTTGCCAATGTTAATTCCTGCCCATCCAACTTGGTTTATTAGTACTTCTTTTTGATCTATGTTAAGTTGCTTGACAGGCTTTTTCAGAAAGGTATGTGTATGTCCTCCTATAATTAAATCAATATCACGTGTTTGGCTTGCAAATTTTATGTCTGATATCTTTTCTCCCTTGTATTTGAAGCCTAAATGAGATAAGCAAATAACTAAATCGCACTTTTCTTTTTGTTTTAAAATGTTTGCATAATAATTTGCTGTTGATACAGGGTTTTTATATACAGTATTTTTATATAATTTTTTGGGAACTAGACCTTCTAATTCAATACCAATTCCAAATACTCCTATTTTTAAATCTCCTTTTCGAAATACTTTGTATGCTTTAAAAGTATTTTTTAATATGGTGTCTGAAAAATCATAGTTTGAAATTAAAAAAGGAAAATTAGCATGAGGGAGTTGTTTTTTTAGTCCTTCTAATCCATTATCAAAATCATGATTACCTAAAGTTACTGCATCATATTTCATTTCACTCATGAGCTTGAACTCCAACTCCCCTCCGTAAAAATTAAAGTAAGGTGTTCCTTGAAAAATATCTCCAGCATCTAATAAAAGAACATGTTTTTCTTGTTTTCTTATTTGTTTGATTAGTGCTGCTCTTTGTGCCATTCCACCTAAACCTTTGTTCCTTCCGCTTTTAAATGGGTGTATATGGCTATGCATGTCATTAGTGTGTAAAATAGTAAGTTTTGTATCATTATTCTGACCAAAGGAAATTTGTGGTATTAATGATAGTCCAATAGCTCCTAATCCGCTTTGTTTTATAAAGTTTCTTCTATTACTCATTATCAATTACTTTTATCCTTCCGTCAAGTCTTGAAATGATAGTATCATTTTTTTCACAGTGATCAATGATGGCATCTCTCAGTTTTAAACCTAATTTATATTGTTCTTTATTTTGAAAAAAGCTCATTTTATCTCCACCATTTGCTAAATAATCGGATGTAAGAACTTTTACTTTTTCATTGTTTTCAAAATTCACTGGCCAGGTATTATTTATCACATTCCCCTGTTTATTCATAGTTATATTGATACCTGAAAAAGGTTCTCCACCTCTTTTACAGATATAATCTAAGAGTCCTAAGTAATCTTCTTTATTTAGTTCTAGTACTACTAATTCATTTTCAAAAGGCATTAGTTCGTATATTTTTCTTCTACTAATTGGCCCTTTATCTATTGAGGTTCTTAGTCCTCCGTTATTCATTACACACAAATGTGCATCAGAATAGTTTAGGCATAGATCAGTAACAAAATTTCCTAATAATGATTCAGCTCCTTTTTTTGTTAATCTGATTTTTGAATAGGTAAGAATCTCATTCATTTCTGATTCTATTCCTTTCTGGTAAGGAGCTATTATAGCTAATATACTCGAGTCCGCATTTGCTTTTACCTCAGTTATGTTGCTGTCGGATGATTGTATATTGTAGGTTGTAGTGCAAGAGAAAAGTAAAAGTAGAGCTAAATGTATAGTGAATTTTTTTAATTTCATAAGGCTACAATATTAAGAAATAAAAATATTGTACGTATTATTGCAGCATGTATTCTTTTGAAACAAAAATTAGAGTAAGGTATGGTGAAACAGATCAAATGAGTTTTGTATACTATGGTGTTTATGCTCAGTATTATGAGGTTGGAAGGGTGGAGCTTTTGCGTTCCTTAGGCCTTTCATACAAAGAAATTGAAGCAATGGGCTTTGTGCTTCCTGTTGTAAATATGAAAATTAATTACAAGAAGCCGGCTTTTTATGATGATGAGCTTATTATAAAAACAACAATTAAAGAATTGCCGTCAGCAAAAATTACTTTTCATTATGAAACTTTAAATGAAAAAAGAGAGTTATTGAATATTGGTGAAGTTATTTTGGTTTTTGTAAATAAGAAAACGGGTAAGCCTTGCTCTGCACCTAAAGTTATTATGAGTAAATTAAAAGAAAAATTATTATGAAAAAGTATTGGGCAGAATTATTAGGAACCTACATTTTGGTATTTGTAGGCACAGGCGCTATCATGATTAACGAAATTACTGGAGGTGAAGTAAGTCATCTAGGGGTTGGTCTTTCATTTGGATTAGTAGTAATGGCTATGATATATGCAATTGGTGATATATCAGGAGCACATATTAACCCAGCTGTAACGATTGCTTTTGCAATAGCAAAACGCTTTCCAAAAAACCAGATTTTACCTTATATTTCTTTTCAGTTGTTAGGAGCAATTTTGGCATCAGCAAGCTTATATTTTATTTTTCCTGAGTCAAATACTATGGGGGAAACTTTGCCTTTAAAAGAGGACTGGATACAGTCATTTATGTTGGAATTTATTTTAACTTTTATTTTAATGTTTGTAATTTTAAATGTTTCAACTGGGTCAAAAGAAAAGGGAATTACCGCTGCACTAGCTGTTGGTGGAGTAGTCGCTTTTGAGGCTACATTTGCAGGGCCAATTAGCGGTGCTTCTATGAATCCAGCTCGCTCAATAGCTCCTGCGATTTTTTCAGGAGACTTAACTCATTTATGGTTATATGTTATAGCAACAATTCTAGGTTCAATTTTAGCAGTATACTTATGTAAACTAATACAATCTAACAATTGTTGCGATAACTGCTAGCAGATTCTTTTAAGTGTTAAATTTATCATTTCTTCAACTATTTTTTTGTAGTTATTACTGTACTCTTTTGTAATTCGGTTAGCTATTATAGCACAAATTGTTAAAGTATTATGTCCGAGTGATTGTCCCAAATAATATAAAGCAGAAGTTTCCATTTCAAAATTTGTAATTTTATTCTTGTTGTAACTAAAGTTTTCCATTTTTTCATTTAGGTTGGTAATATGAGGATTAAGCCTTAATATTCTCCCTTGAGGACCATAAAATCCTGGAGCAGTTGCTGTTATTCCTTTTTTTATATCAGGAAAAAGTGAAACCAGATTGTCTGATGCTTTAACAATATAGGGTTTTGATAAGTTTCTAGGCCAATTAGCATATTCCTTAAATTTATTACTCATTTCATGTTCAATTACTTTCTCTGATTCATAAAAATGCGCAATATTATCAAATCCTAATCCAAAAATTGTAACTAGTAAAGAGTTAACTTCAATATCTTTCTGTAAGGCTGCTGATGTGCCTAGGCGAATAAGGTCTAAGGTTTTCTTTTTTTTATTTATGGTTCGTGTTTTGAAATCAATATTTACTAATGCATCAAGTTCATTAACAACTATATCAATATTGTCAGGACCAATTCCAGTTGCTATTGCGCTAATTCTTTTTCCATTTAAAATTCCTGTATGTGTAATGAATTCTCTGTTCTTTATCTTATGCTCAATGCTGTCAAATTTATTTGAAATTATTTTTACTCTATCTGGATCTCCAACAAGTATTATGGTATCAGCAATTTCATCTTTAGTTAAATTAAGATGGTAAATTTTATTTTCTGAAGTAAGTATTAATTCTGTATCTGCTATTATATGCATATAAATATGTAATTTTGTACTGTCAAAAATATAAATAATATGTCAATATCATCAAGTAAAATATTAGTTCCTATTGGTTTCTCAGAACAATCGATGATTGCTCTAGTTCAAGCATTTAATTTAGCGAAAATTAAAAAATCAAAAGTAGTTTTGCTTTCAGTAGTTGAGGAGCAAAGCATGATGCAGTCTTTGTTTTTAGATGATAAAAGTCATGAACTTCAGTTAAAGGTAAATAACAAGCTTCATGCAATTGGTGAGGAGTATGGTGAGAAGTATGGTGTTCATGTTGAGTCTTTGGTAGCTAAAGGAAAAATATATAGGCAAATTAATAAAGTTGCTCAAATGATTTCTGCCGACTTAATCGTTATGGGAACAGATGGTTCGGCTGGTTCGGTTAAAAAAATAATGGGATCTAATGCTGAGCGTGTGGTAAGTTTAGCACATTGTCCTGTGATTACGATCAAAGGTAAGTATCATGGTGAAGGTTGCAGGAATATTATTCTTCCACTTGATTTAGAAAAACAAACAAAGGAAAAGGTTACTTATGCATTAGAATATGCTAGATATTGGGATGCAACTATTAGGTTAGTTTCGGTAGTGCTTAGAGATAATCAAGAGGTAAGAGTAAAGCTATCTAAAAATATTAATCAAGTGAAAAAATTCATTATAGATGCTGGAGTTAAATGTACTGCTGATTTGGTCGAAGGTGAAAAAAAACAAACTTTAGGTGATTTTATTTTTAAATACGAAAAGAGTTTCAATGCTGATTTAATTATGATAATGACAAAAAAAGAAGAACTAACATTGTCTAATAACATAAGCGTAACAGCTAGATATATTATTAATAATTCTGAAATTCCTGTGATGAGTATTCGTCCGAAAGAACAAAAGCACTTGACGGGGCCAACTATTGCATTCTAAAATATGTCATCTCTAAACAGCTTACACCAATTATGTATTGCAAAAGGAGTAAGTATATCAGTTGCTGAGAGTTGTACTTCTGGAATAATTGCTTCAAAATTAACTGCCCTTTCAGGTAGTTCTTCTTATTTTAAAGGAGGTATTGTGGCTTATCAGAATGAAATTAAAACAAAATTTCTAGAAGTTAGTCAATCAATTATTAATGAAAAAACTGATGTAAGTCCGGAAGTTGTTATCCAGATGGCTAAAAGCATCTTGGAAAAATTTAATACAGACTTTTCTATTGCTTCAAGTGGATATACCGGCCCTACTGGAGGAACAAATAAAAATCCAATTGGTACTGTTTTTATTGCTATTGCTAGTAAATTTGATGTAGCTGTTAGTAGGTTTATTTTTTTAGGGAACAGACAATCTATTGCTAATCAAGCATCTGAAAGTGCTTTGAGCTTGCTTTTGACCGAGATAAAAAAACAGTGATAAATTTTAATTTATTTAGATTAGATTGTATATTTGCATCCCTAAATTAAGAAGATATGTCAAGAATTTGTCAAATAACAGGAAAGAAAGTAATGGTTGGGAATAATGTTTCTCACGCCAAGAATAGAACAAAAAGAAAATTCTACCCGAATTTACAAACGAAAAAGTTTTTTATTCCTGAAACTGGTGAAACAATTATTTTGAAAGTTTCAGCAAATGCATTAAGAACAATTGATAAAAAAGGAATTGCTGCTGTTTTAGCTGAGGCTAAAGCAAACGGTAATATTCTAGTTTAATCACAAAATATATTGAATAATAAAAAAGTTGCTATCTTTGATGGTAACTTTTTTTATTTAATAACTAAATTGTATTCAGAATGAAAAGTATGTTAAAAGTATCATTAGTATTGTTTATAGGTGTATCTATTATTGTGTTTCTTCTTGTAAAAAAGAGGAGATGTGTTCGCAGCCAGGATGCACTAATCCGGTGTCAGCGTCAAATGTATAATCCATATGCAAATTCTGATGATGGTTCTTGTGTTTCTTTTATTTATGGCTGCATGGACGATTTAGCAATAAATTATGTTTATATTGCTACTGCTGATGATAGCACTTGTTTATATGCTTATGACTTAGTGTTAGGAGTTTGGGATATAGATCCAGACTGTGAAGAAATAGATATTTTAGGTCAAGTTGTTTTACTTAATGATCAATTACCAGAATCTATTGATGTACAAGTCTAACTGAGGAAGAAACATTGTTTATATATATTGGTGAATGCACAGGTCTCTGCCACTATTGATAATTTTGGTAACATATTAGTTGCTGAGCAAACTGCCTCTATAGATGCTGGTTTTGGATTTCCAATTCCAGTTCAAATTGCTGGATCAGGAAAAGTAGAATCTGAAAATGATGCATACATAAATTTAACATTTTCAGGAGAAATAGATCTTATACCTGGTTTGCCGCCGACATGCCTTTAGTTCTACTTGCTATATTACTCTTTCTAAATAGTATTACAAATTAAATATTTCCAATGAGAAAGTTAATATTCTTTTTTGCTAACTTTTTGCTGTGTTTTATCTAGCAATTTCTCAACCATTTAGTCGTGAAGATAGTTTAAGGGGAGATCTTTCTTTAATGAGGGCATGTTATGATGTAACTTTTTATGACTTATTTGTAATGGTTGATCAGCAGGAAAAATCTTTGGAAAAATCGTATAACATTATTCATTTTAATGTTGTTTCAGATTTTGATAGGATGCAAATTGACTTGGCACTGAATATGGAAGTTTTGCTTATCCAATTTGAAGGAATTGAACTTGAGTATAGTCGTGAGTTTGATGCAGTCTATATTGACTTTCCAAGAGTACTTAAAAAATCAGAACATGCAAATGTAAAGATTTGGTACAGTGGTTATCCAAAGGAAGCTGTAAATGCACCATGGGATGGAGGTTTTACTTGGGAAAAGGATGATAATGGAAATCCTTGGATTGGGGTTTCTTGTCAAGGATTAGGGGCAAGTGTTTGGTGGCCATGTAAGGATCATCAATCTGATGAACCAGATAGTATGCGTATTACCTGTTCAGCTCGGTATCCTTCAAAAATAATTTCAAATGGTGATTTAAGAAAAGATACTACAGTATGGGATCAGTATTTTAACTCTTTCGTAAATGTTAGTGAATGGTTTGTTTCTTATCCTATAAATAATTATAATGTAACATTAAATATTGGTGATTACGTAAATTTTTCTGAATTGTATATTTCAAAAAAAGATACTTTACGTATGGATTACTATGTATTAAGTGATAATTTAGTGAAAGCTAAAGAACATTTTAAGCAAGTGAAACCCATGATGGAATGTTTTGAAAAATATTTTGGAGCATATCCCTTTTGGAATGATGGTTATGCTCTAATTGAAACTCCTTACTTAGGAATGGAGCATCAATCAGCAATTGCCTATGGAAATGATTATCTGCCAGGTTATCATGGAAATACTCGCTTTATTGATGAGCTAAATTTTGATTTTATAATTATACATGAAAGTGGACATGAGTGGTGGGGAAATTCCATCACTACTAATGATATTGCTGATATGTGGGTGCATGAAGGTTTTTGTACTTATTCTGAAGTATTATATGTAGAGTGTATGTATGGATATGATGCAATGTTGAGTTATATAAATAGTAAAAAAGAAAGTGTTAGGAATGATAAACCTGTTATTGGCCCTTATCATGTAAATGTAGAAGGAAGTTCAGATATGTATAATAAAGGTTCTTTAATGTTGCATACACTTAGGAGTTTGATAGATGATGATGAGATGTGGTTTGAGATGATAAAAGGAATTGCTAATGATTTTAAATATAAGACAGTAGATGGGCAGCAAATTATTAACTATATTAATAAAAAGTCAGAAACAGACTTAACGTATTTCTTTAATCAGTATTTGAAAAATAAAGAAACTCCTGAGTTTCAGTATAATTTACAAAAGGAAGGTAGAAATTACACTTTAGTTTACAGA